>JBIOZE010000001.1:0-5308 GCA_044870745.1 Nitrososphaeraceae archaeon
CCAGAATGCTTAGTTTTCAATGCCATGATAGTATGAACATTCAAATACAAGTTTTCGCACTCTATCTTGTGAGAACAAAGTCAGTTGTTTATAGTGCTTATTTAGCCATGAAACTTTGGTTTTATAGAAGACTCAAGGGTAAAAAGACAAAACAAGAAGAACAAATCTCCATCTAGGATCGTACATCGTTTTATTTTATTTAATTCTTTAGGGTCCTAGATCGTCTGTTGCTAACTCATTTTGCTATATTAGGAGTTGAGAAGAATAAGCAGTGAATATTTGGAACAATTGGCTTATTGAGACAAATTAGACATAGTTTTCTTTTTGGCACGTTAACCTAATAGATTTACAGTCAGGGCACTAAATTGCGAGGAACAATAATCAAGTAGTTCCTCTTTGGATACTATTAATCATGTCTGAAAATATTGGACTAGAAGTTGCGAATCTCACTTCAAGTGAAACTTTATGGGATGATTGGACTAGAAAAATCTATTCTGTTGACGCAAGCAATTTTGAAGTGGAACCACGGATTGTCAGTTGTCCTAAGGATGAATATGATATTCAACAAATTTGCAAATTTGCAACCTCACGACATATCCCATTGGTGTGTAGGGGTGGTGGTACAGGATTGTTGGGTCAGTGTCTATCCACAGGAATAGTTCTTGACTTTGTCCGCAGGATGGACCATATAGTTGAAATTGGCGATGATTATGTAATAGTGGAACCAGGAATAACAAAGCATAGATTAGATAGGGAGCTTCTGAAACGTGGAAAGTTTGTTCCTCCAAATCCAGCGAGTAGTAATTATTGCACGTTGGGAGGAATGATAGCCAACAATTCAAGTGGTCCTCTCACTCTTGGGTATGGTAGTATTATGAACTATTTGGCAGGTGTTAGGACTGTCTATTCTAATGGCGATTTGGGTTTTGCTTATGAAAATAAAAACTTTGACAGTACTATCAATAAGATGATTGAGTTGGTTATTTCTGTATCTGATTTAGTTAATCGGAAGTATCCAAAAGTTAATAAAAATTCCAGTGGTTATCGTCTTGATTCAATAATCGATAAAGAAAGAGTTCATCCTCAACGAATATTTCTAGCTTCCGAAGGCACTCTAGGAATAGTAACTAGTGCAAAATTACTGACATTAGATATTCCGGAATTTCGTCATCTTTTAATATTATCATTTTCCAAGGTAGAAGCGGCAGCAGCCAAGATACCACTTATCCTCAAGTACAAACCGGTTGCTTTGGAGTTGCTAAATACAAATATTCTTAGGGATGCCTCAAAAGTAAACAATAATCTTGACGATAGTTGCTCGTTACTGGTGGAATTCCATGCCAGTAACCAAAGCAGACTAGAAAGTAAAATCATACGATTTGAGAAGGATGTGAGTCAATACTCGAGAGTAGTAGAGAGTAGTAGTCATCTAATTTGGATTGAAAAGATTTGGTCTTTAAGACAGAATGCTCTTAATAGCATTCTCAAGAAGAGTACTGGCACAAGAAAATCTATAGGACTAATTGAAGACACGATAGTTGCTCCTTCATTATTGAAAGATTTTGTAATTTTTCTAATCCAATTATACAAGAAATATGATCTCAGTTATGTGATCTACGGGCATGCCGGTGATGGCAATTTGCATACCCGTCCCATTATCGCCAATGAACAGGAAGTGAAACCAAAAAGAATGGAATCAATGGCTTTAGAAGTTTTCAATTACGTGAAGACGCACGGTGGTAGCATTTCTGCAGAGCATGGCGATGGTCTTGCACGAGTCAAATATATTCCTTGGATGTACGGGAATAATATGTATAACATTTTCATAAAGATAAAGAAGATTTTTGACAAGAACAACATATTGAACCCGGGTAAAAAGGTTTTATCTAAAAAGATGCAATAAAACGTATTCTCAATTGATACCGTACAATAATAACTATATGGGGAAATCTTAGGATACTTGAAGTTATCGGGTTTATTATTTTTCGAACCGATGGTACTAGCAAGTCAATATGTATTAGTGTGTTCTTCATCCCTTGTTTTTATTTTGGTACCAATATCCAAATCTAAAGAAGCATACACCACACGCGATAATCAAGAGTGAAATTACAAGCATGTATGGATTTATCATTATTCTAAATGGATAGGGAGCTTTTGAAATGTACTCACATTCAGTAGTGTGTGAAGGGCAAACTTTTGAAACTGGAAATACTAAAAGAACAAAGGCAAATACTATAAGAATTGCTGTCCCAACAATCGATAGTGAAGCTCCTGTTTTTATTAGGAAAGGCAAATTCTTCATTCGCATAGATTGACTTACCAGTTTGACTATTTTACATTTAGGGAGTGGAAATCTTTCTCAAATCTACAGTGGCAAAGTGATAGCGCTCGCCTATTGCAACTGATTCAAATCTCTCGTTAAAAAGTAAAAATGGTAAATCACCCTCCGTATGCTTCTGCCATAGATCATGAATTGCTTCAAAATATGTTCGTCTAGGCTTTCCCATCATGCGCATGATTTCATGTGATATCAAATGGGAGATTTTTGTACAGTTCTTATCAGCAAAAAATTTTATTCGTTCTGAATTTGAAAGGCTGTTCTTCGGCCGATCCCAGTAAACCATTCCGAAATTATCAGAAGAATATCCTTCCGTTTGACAGTCAGTCCAAAAGGGTTTGAAATAAGACAGGTAAAAATGATAGATTGATTTTCCCCTTGTAGAATGGTCCCTTGCAAGGTAAGATACTGACATTCTATCAAATATTCTCCCAGGAATTACCGGTAGAATATCTGCATTCGTGTTGATTTTTAAGCTGAATGCACTTCTAATCCATTTCTGAAAAAATCTAGCCATGATCGAGACGTATCCCCAATCTTCCTTTTGTCTGAGGACCCAGTCCTCATTTTTTGATACGTAGATGAAGAAAAGAGACAGGGTATGCAATACTAGTTATTGGTGATGTCGGAATATAAATATCAAATTTTTGCTTTTTCGAAGGGGTAATAGAATGAAGCTTTCGTAAATAGTATCTAATTGTTCAAACTGTAGACTAAGAATATGAGGGCTTATATATCTGAAACTACACGGGGATTAAAACTAAACAGCGAGGAACCTTTATTATTGGATTGCACATTGAGGCATACATATTTAATTTAAATGTCTTATTTTGCACTTTTTAAGTCAAAAAATTTTCATATTCTGGATCTATTCATAGTCGTAAAATTTATACCTACTCGAACAGAAGTAGAACCAGACGGTGCCGCGGGGGGTCGTAGCGAAGCCAGGCATCGCAACGGGCTCCAGATCTAACATAAGGGCTGTTACTAGAGAACGAAACCCGTGGATCAAGGGTTCAAATGGATATGAATTTTTCATTCCAGAACATATCCCTTCGGCCCCACTTACATTAGATGTTAATGCAGAATCCTGACTTATTTTAAGCAACACCAATTACATAATCCGAATCAACCGGGATAGGCGCTTCGTAGACATACTTTCCAATAGCACTGAGGACAGCGAGCACAATTTGGTGATATGACCCTCTTTTATTTTCATCATCCTACTAACGATTTTTAGAATACATCAATTAATCCTAGAAAATGACGGTATTCTCTCAGTTGGCAATTTCGCTTCATTAAAAGCCGCACCATTAATCAGATTATGGGGCTAGCCTTAGAGACCATTGTAAATTGAAAAGTCTCTATCTTGTTATGACATAGAATCTATTTAAGGTATTTTCAGATCTTCATTATCTCCATTATTTCTACGCTGTCTATAATTTTGGGCAATTCTAGTTAGTAACTGAAGGATTGAAGCTCGTGGATATAGAGAGGTGGGGAAGGGATTCGAACCCTTATAAATTCGCTTTCTGAGAAATCATTTCCCTGCAGGCGAACGCATAGCCGCTCTGCCACCCCACCTTGCTTCAATGTCTGCATCCTATCCGCCATCTAATAAAACCATATGTTACTTTAGCTTCGCGAGTAGTCTAATAATTTCATGATTTAATTAGTCAATATTTGCCATGCGCAGGCGGAACCAGCAACCTATTCTGATGTCCTTTTTTCTATCGGATTATACTCACAACCCATCGGGCCGCAATATCTTCCTACGTAAACTGCTTTTGGCCTATACAATGCGGGCTTGGGTGCCGCCTCTGCGAATTTTTCTTCGATCACATGTGCACTCCAACCAGAAATTCTGGAGATAGCAAAAATAGGTGTGTTAAGGTCCATTGGAATTCCTAAGCTGTAATAAAGTGATGCACTGTAAAGGTCGACATTAGGATATATCGCTTGGTTCTTGTTGTCAAGAAAATATTGTCGTGTCGACTTGTCAACCTGTTCTGTTATTTCGAACCACTTAGTATTTTTTTCTTTAGAAATAGCCTTAGAAAGTCTATACAGAACTTCTGCCCTAGGATCGGTAGTTCGATAGACTGCATGGCCCATCCCCATAATTTTTTCGTTATGTTTCAGTCTACTAACTATCCAATTCTCTACATTCATAAGTTCTCCAATTTCGAGAAGCATTTTCATCACTTGCGTGTTTGCACCTCCGTGAAGAGATCCAGACAGCGCGCCAATGGCCCCACTTATGCTGGCATAGATATGAGCTTTCGTCGAAGCTATTTCGCGTGCTGCGAAAGTTGAAGCATTAAAACTATGTTCAGCATGTAGTATCAAGCATATATCAAAAATTTTTGCTATTTCATGTGTTGGCTTTTCACCAAAAAGCATATACAAAAAGTTCTCAGCATGTGATAGCTCGTGTGAAGGATCTATTGGCTCCAGCCCTCGCCTGATTCTATTCCATGCAGCAACAATCGTTGGGATACAGGCAATTAATTTTATTGATCGTTCCACGTTTATTTCTTTACTATCATCGTAAATCGCATTATCGTAATTAGATAACTCCGATACGCAAGACTGCAAGACATCCATTGACCCAGCAGTTTTTGGCCTATTCCTCAAGCTCTTATATATCCCGCCATTCAATAATCTGCTCTCCTTCAATTTAGAAGTAAAGTGTGATAATTCAACTTGCGTTGGCAAATCACCAAATAGAAGTAGGAATGAGGTTTCCTCAAATGATGAATGACTGACCAAATCCAAAATATCGTAACCTCTATAGATGAGTTTCCCATTTTCTCCATCTATGGCACAAATTCTGGTGTCCGCTACCTCTACATTTCTCAGACCAAGATTTCTTGCATCCATTTAAAATAGTTCATCATTTTTCTATATTAAACTAATGTTTTCAGATTTTACGTTTGGTAAAAGAATCGAGTGGTTTATTTTTGAAGA
>JBIOZE010000002.1:0-4091 GCA_044870745.1 Nitrososphaeraceae archaeon
TTGTAAATCCTGATTTAAAATATTCCTCAATTGGCTTTATGCAATCTTCAATTGTGGTTATTATGTGAGTAGACTGTTTAAGTTTTTCATCTGGTACTTCCATTTTGGCTTTATTCTCTAATTCTCGTGGGTCGTTTATCTCAAGTTCAAAAGCGTCTTCCAGAGAAGAAGTTCTCCAGAATTCGCAAGCGTCATATGCCTTATCATAATCCTTATTGTACGATATCCTGGGCTTGCCTATTTTTTCTAACCTTTTAGGATCCTTTCCACATGTTATGGCCTCATTGTCAAAAATCTGAAAGATCTTGTCTGATTTATTTGGCTTTGATATAGTTATGATGCCATCGGTAAGCGCAGCAGCTATTTTAGTTGCTTCTTCGCCTACTGCAGCCATATACAGAGGGATAGTTGTTTTAGGAGGGCTGTAGAGCTTTGCTCTATGCGTTTTAAAGTATTTACCATTATAAGTAACAAACCCTTCGTTATCTATTTCCTCAATTTTATCTGTCTTTATTTGACTTGCTTTACCCTTCCATAAAGATTGGATAATTTCAATAGACTCTTTTGTTCTTTCCAAGCGAACATCCCCTGGGGTCCAATCGAAACCTACTGAAACTTCATTCATTGCTTCGCCAGAACCCACACCTAGACCAATCCTCCGATTATACAATAAATCCAAAGACGCAAAAGCTTGAGCCACAACTGCTGGATTATAACGATATACAGTAGCCGTCACACCTGTCACGAACTTCATTGTCCTAGTTCTCTCAGCTGCTGCGGCCATCCAAATCCAAGTAAAGTTACCGTAACCTCCACTGTGAGACCAAGGATGAAAATGGTCGCTCGTCATGCAATCACTAAAATTTTTCTTTTCTGCATGCATAACGAAAGTCAATAGGTCTTCCATCGGGTATTGCTCTTGTGAGGCCCAGTAGCCAATAATTGGATCCTTGTGTAATTCGTGCTGCTCTGTCATGCTATAGGATATCGGGAAAAGGCTATAACGGATCCTTGTACAATTTTCACAGAAAAAAGACGTATGCAGATATATGCCTCAGTCTAGTTTCAATTCATATGCTTTTTGAAATAAATTGGCTAACTTTCCATTTAAGAAGAGCCGTACTCTGTAAATCGGTTTGTTGCCTGTTATTATTTGTTAACGTCCCTTATATTTTGGCCAAAAAAACAGATGTACACCCAGACTTTAGCTTCCTCTTATTTTAACTTTGAAAAAAGATTTATTCTTAATTTTTTACCCATGTCGAGTTACAGGGAATGGATTTTGGAACAGCGGTCGTAATCACTGGCTACAGCCTAGTAATATTTCTTGCAGCCTTTGTCGCTCGAGGGATATTATTTCTATTCATACAGATAGGTTGCAAAAATAGTTCGCTTTTGCATTCTAAGACGTTGGCAGCTGATGCTGCCGCAAACCCAGAATTGAGTACGAATACGCTTCTGAAAAGTCAGCAGTCGACTCTAGGCTGTGTCTGCTCTAAACCGTTTATCTCAATTCTCGTAGCTACTTACAACGAAGAGCAAGTTATCGATCAACTTATGCGCTCTTGCTTTGAATTGACCTATGAGCGTGAGAGATTTGAAATTATTGTTACAGATGATTCGCAAGATCAAACATTTCAGCTACTGAATGCCTGGGCAATGAAAATGAATAATCTTAAGGTTCTGCATAGACCTCATAGAAAAGGATGGAAGGGCGGGGCACTTAATTTGGCACTTTCTCATATGAATCTACAGAGCTCTTACGCTTTGATTGTGGATGCAGATAATATCCTACCTGCTAATACCCTAGAGCAATTTATTTACTGTTTTGAGGAACGCAGTTCTGGCGCGAATGTCGTTAGTGTCATCCAAGGATACGCTGCCTCAAATGTTGCTCATAAAGCTAATGGTACTAACCTGGAGACCCCCAGGTCGAGCTGGCTTGCAAGAGCGATCACCTGTAGATTGGCGAAGAGAAACTTGATAGAATTCGTCGCCAAGGATCACCTCGGCCTTCCTGTTCAAATTACTGGTAGCCTTTTTATGGTGAGGGCGGGGTTAATAAATTCTCTCGGCTTTTCTGAGGATTTGACCGAAGATTGGGATTTGACTTTGGACGTTTATTTTCCAGCAGCATGCAGCCTAAAACTATTTGATAACAACACTTCTGTCAGGAAATCAGGAAGTAACTCATATAATACAGCAAGCAAAGTATGTTATGACTCCTCGCTTAAATCACATGGTAGCCCGATAAATGACTTTGTAGCGTACTTTAGACAAAGAAGGCGAGTAAGTGAGGGACATACTCGGGGATTTAGAAAGAATTTTACAAATATTCTCAAAGGAAATCTAGGGTTTTGGGATAAAATAGAGTTCTTACTTTTGGGACTTCAATACTCAAAGTACATAGCTGCCACCCTTTTAATGCTGATTAATTTAGCTTTTCTTCTGTCTTATGGGATTGGGTCTATTCCAAGTGACAGCCACATCAGCCCGCTAATTTATACTGAGCTAGCACTGTTCATAATATATTTTGGAAGCACTATCATCATGGTAGGTACTTGCATGGACAACCAGGTTTGGGCCACAAGAAATTGTCTGTATTTGTTAGTTTTGAATTTATTAACAACCCCTGCATATGTGTTAGGTTCTATGGCTGGATTCTGCAGGGACAACGGGATTTTCTATAAAACTGAAAGGGGCAGGGTATTGCAGAAGCCTTCTTCACATTTCACACAGATCTAATCAAATAAGGAGTAAGTTGGAAACGAAAGCAAATATAATTCATAGAGACCTAAATCCTTGCGGCGGTGGCGAGCGACTATCGATCTGCGTCATGGAAGCACTATCACAAATTGGGATAGAATTTTGGTATTACCACTTTTGAGAAACCAGATGTTGGTCGAATAAGTGATGCGTTCGGAGAACGATTTGCAACTGCAATCCAAAAAGCATCACACATTCATATAATAAAATCTGCTTTGGATACTTTAGAAAAAGGAGAAAGTTCATACAATACTACCTTCCGAGTTAGCCGATCCCAGGATAACAGATAATTCATCTTCTTTCGACTATAAAGCTCGCGCAGATTGTATGGCATATGCTAATTCAGCCTCATCATTGAATCTTTTATCAGGCAGGTTTCGCAGTATATCCATAATTTCAGGCATAATTCCTGATTTCATATTCTTAGTACTTTCAGCCTTTTTTATAATCTCAACTTTAGTTTCGGTGTAATTTAATACGCCATCGAATGCAACATTGACAATATCATGTACTGTAATTGTTCTTTTTGAATGATGTGATGTTGTAATATGCGCGTCGAGTAAGTTGCTGTCTCCATATCCTTGTCCGCAAACTTTGCATATAAACTTCGTAGTTTCCGTATCTGAATCGGTAACACCATTAGGCCCTTCGACATCATCGGGTATGAATAACTTGTGCTCTAGCCTCAAGTGTTCATGAAGCTCTCTTTGACTAGGATAGCCCATTTTACATAAATCGCACTTTAATTGTATATAGTCTTTTGATGACATTTCTAAAATATGGGACAACATTCATTATAAGAATATCCATTATTTCCCAGCTACTTATGGAGCAAGTCATTTAATAAAGACGGAACTTTTCCAGACTCTAGGGTTTCTACTGCCATTGAGCAGCCTTTTCTAACTTTTTTGCTTCACCAATTTTTTCTTGAATCATTTCTTGATCCGCCATCATTAATACTAGAACATCATACCTTAATAATGGTAACGAGTTGATGTCATTAAATAGTATATAGAGCTAAATATATCATGGCACAGAATTCTGACTACGTTGATAGGAGTAAAGATTATCCAAAGCTGTCCAAGGCTACTTCAGGTTACTTGGAGCTTGCTCAATTTGCCAAAGCCGACTTAAATGCAGGTTACTTTTGTAATAACTGTATCTACTTTATCAAAGAATCTCAAGCGTGTGCGATAGTAAAAACAACGGGTCCTAATGTAGATGGCGAAGAGAGCGGCGCAATAGCGCCACATGGCGTATGTACGCTTTGGCTGCCGAATGAACAAGCCAAATAGGAGAGGAGGGGATGGTCAATGGTTAAAGTT
>JBIOZE010000003.1:0-38278 GCA_044870745.1 Nitrososphaeraceae archaeon
GTAACCAATAAAGATACTCTGCCACACACTGTGACGAGCGGAACAGGTCCACAGGATCCAACCAGTGCAAAACTCTTTGATACTTCCATAATAGAAGCTGGTGCTACTGCCGATATAGCCACTACAAACGTTGACGCAGGAAATCATCCCTTCTACTGTGTCGTCCATCCTTACATGACAGGTACTCTAGTAGTTCAGTAATAGGACCAAAGTAACCACACGTTTTATCTTATTTTTGCATGATATGTGATTTAGCCGGCGATGGCCTTCCTGTCAAAAACAAAATGATAATGAATAATATAATATACCACCTTTCAACCCTGCTGTATCAGAGAGGAGCACGAAAAATAGGAAACAAAACATCAATTAAGCAGATTCTCAATTATTGACCTTATGCTACTGAAGCGTCTTTCTATTATTACACTGATTGTCCTCTTTTCTCTAATATTTATTGGAGGGTATGTAAGTGCATCTGGGGTTGGATTAAGCTGTCCAAACTGGCCACTATGTCCAGCAGGCCTGATTCCCATGCAGGAATTCATTATTGAATATTTTCATCGCACCGTCGCAGCAACTACAGGAGCTCTGGTCTTTGCAACTATGATATTTACCCTAAAGTCAAAACTAACTTCAAAAAATGCAAAAATAGCGTCGGTGATTGGTGTTGGGTTGGTTATAGGCCAAATTGCACTGGGCGCTATTGTTATTGTTGAAAAGCTGCATGCAGTGTTAGTCACAGTTCACCTTGGGATGGGATTGGTTCTATTTGCTATGGTACTAATTGTGGTAAGGAATGCGTATAAATTGGAAAGAGAGGGAGCAGAAACTGCAGAATCAAGTTCACACAGTGGCAGTCGTTTGGATCAGAAATCCAAATCGTATGGGTATCGCTCATAAACTTAAGCGTACACGTGAACAAGAGATGTTTGATTTAAATTCGGTCTCATTTTTTGCCATAGGCAATTGTCAAGAATTAAATGAATATTCGAGGTATGAAACTTGACTGATTGTTAGTAGGACGTTGACTTCCTTACTATGAGGCGGGTATTTTTCCCGTAAAGCATAATACCAATATGGCATAACTTACCCTCGAAATCAGTATGTGGAAGGTAATGATGCCTAGAAAAATTGTCTATGGAGAAAATGCTGCTAAAGAATTTGAGTACCCCGAGAAGTCACTTATTATAACTACTACAACACCGGATATCTATGAAAAATGGTTAAGTTACATGGGAATAAAGAACTACGAAATATATGACAAGGTAACGCCAGACCCGGCAATCGAAACAATTGAGGAGATTAAGAAGAAATACGAGGGAAAGGAGATTTCGACTTATATCGGCCTTGGAGGGGGCAGTTCAATGGATGTATCTAAGTATCTTAGTAAACTCACCGGGATACCAAAAATTCTGATTCCAACTACTTTCGGCACGGGTGCCGAAATGACGACTTATGCAGTTGTAAGTTTTAGTCACAAGAAAAAGCTGCTACAAGACGAGGCATTCCTTGCTGATGTTGCAATTGTGGATCCATACTTTCTGCCTGGCACCCCATTTAACATAATGCGAAATTCTGCATGCGATGCTATGGCTCAGGCATCGGAAGGATACGACAGCAAGTTAGGAAATCCTTTTACAAGATTCTTCTGCAAGGAAGCATTTGACATTCTTGAAGACGCCATAATGAATGACAAACCCGAGCTCCTTCCGTATGGGGCAATGCTGTCGGGAATTGGTTTTGGAAATTCTTCGACAACTCTTGGCCATGCACTTTCATATGTATTTTCTAATGAAGGCGTACCTCACGGGTATGCTCTTTCATCATGCACTACAGTTGCCCACCAATTTAACAAGTCACCGTATTACGAGAGATTCAAGAAGGTTTGTCAGAAACTAAAGTTTGAACCACTAAAGCTGAAACTTCCACTCGATGAAGCTGCCGATGTTATAATGCCTGATAAAGGGCATCTTGACAATAATCCAATTGAAATAAAAAAGCAGGACGTAATATATTGTCTGGATAAAATAGTTAATGCAAATCCTCTAGGTTAGTAACGCATACTAAGACGGAGGGCGTCAACGAATGTATCACGGTAACTAATTAGCCTATAGGGTTCCTATAAAATTTGAATCTGAATTCGTATTATAAACTGTCCCGAGAGAATACCTGATATAAGCCAAAAGCGAAGACAGATTAGTAGATTAGATGATACTTTTCAATAATGGAAATTCATCCTCGTCAATTTGTTCACTTTTTAGAAAGTCCAATTGAGTACTATCGAACATTTGTGACCAAGGAAAGGAGTTAATATCTACTAAAGAAGGTTGGACGAATGACCCAATTTAGAGCCAAACCTTCTTTTTTGGTGAAAGCCGATAAATAGGAATTCTTGCAATTTATCATTCCCACTAGATTTAATTAGAGATAGAGCGTCAGCGCTCAAGCAAAGGTTTCAACGCCACTGCTTCATAACATTTCATAACATTTTCTTTTCAGATATGCAATATTCCTGTCTTATCATGTCTGCCTAAGGACCTCAGGGATTTGTCCTAGCTCGAATTCGAAAGATTTTGAGGCGAGGCTTTTTGAGCGATAAGATGGGAACATGGAGATTAACTCGTTGATATAGGCATCTATGCCATCAATGCTAGAAATTGACGTTATATCTTCACTAACTTTTATAGGGGAATTCCAAGCCGGAATGGACTTAGGAAACCTTTAAATCCAGTTCAGCGAATTCTGATTCGTACACCTTGACTACCATCAGCAAGACTATGGAAATTCAAGCTCCAATTAGTGAAGTATTCACATATTTCGCTCGTCCCGAACACATGGCTGATCAATTCCCTGAAAATATGGGTCTAAATATTATTCCACTGGAAGTTAAGAATGGATTTGGCGTTGGCACGATATTTAGAATCAGTGGGGATTTTGATGGTAAGAAATTAGAATGGGACTGTGAAACAATCGAATACATCCCGCATCGTAAGATTGTTGCCAAAATGATCGAGGGCCCATTTAAGCGGTGGGTTATTACAGTAACTTTTGAACCAGTAGGTGAAAAACAAACCAAAACTGGAATTGAAGTGGAGTATGATATGCCAATGGGACCTCTTGGGGGATTCATAGATAAAGTAAAACTCAAAAAGGTAGCAGAAAGGGGCATTGAAAATGGTCTTTATAGGGTTAAGGCCCTGCTAGAAGGTACCGGCTCAATACCAGTCTATATTACACTTGAAGCCTACAGAGAGGTATTAAAGCAGAAAGAAAAACTAAATTGCTCAGTATCAGAAGCGATAGTGAAGTTAATCAAGGAGCAAGAGGTTAAAACACCCGTTCAATAATGATACGTTTTTGTTATTGATGGTATCTCGTTTCATTTAAATATCCAAGGTTTAAGGAAATTTTGAGGGTTCGTAGCTCAGCCAGGTAGAGCGTCTGGCTCTTAACCAGTCGTACAAACGGGTTATAATGTCGTGGGTCCGAATCCCACCGAACCCGCTGCAATATTACTCTTTTTCTTAGGTTTCACGGGACAAAAAGAAGGAGAGACTGAATGCTAAATAGGTTTAGATTCAGATCAATTTTGGTAGTTGATTTGAACCAGTATTATATTAGGATTTTAGGTCGCTATTGAACATGAAAGATAGCAGAGCGTTCGTTTCCTACGACCCTTTAGTATAATCACACGAAAACCATAGGCAAACTCGGTCGAGAAATCTCAAGCTTAAATCGTACTTGACTCAGAGAGTGATGGAGCATGACCATATTTAAAGATTAATCGAAGTGCAATGTCGCGACTGAATTTGTCTGCCAAACTGGGTAGTGTCACATTTTTACATCATTAGCCCTGGATTAAATTTGCCTACTTAACTGCCTGCCGGTGGTCGACTTATAGTGAAAACAAACATGCCATGGTTACCTCCGTTTCGGGCATTATTTACTGCGGGCTACTTGTGGATTAAACTTTTATCCATAATGGCCGTCCTGTACGTTTGTACAATAATCCTCAAGGCGTGCGAAATTGTTGGCTGTGCTATATAACCTTTATTATAGTACTGTTTTGCGCACTTTTGAAGAAAGTCAAAATCATCCTTCCCCAACTTTGTTGAGACCACATTTGTTAAAAGTGACCCTTTACGCTGGCATAGATGTTATAATCGTATCTATCTATATATCAGTCTTTTGAAATACCTATCTCCAATAACATATGATGCATCGGCGATTGCATGCTACTGCGTCAGATAGGTTTCTTTTCGACTGAAATCACTCTGTCATTGAGTACGGCACATACTAAGGGATCAAATCTTGAAGATCAGCCATGAATCTCTTTCTCTAACGATTCCTTCAGCATATGCAAATGTCGGAGTCGATCCTTTTTGATAGTTTCCCAAGTTTGAACTAACTCTGAATTATTTGCGGCCTGCGCATCCTTAATGTATTGATTTATGGTATCATACAAAAAACCCGCGTCTTTGCCCATTGAGTGTAGAATATCATACAAGGTGTTTGAGAGTTCGGTTTCATTTCCCATTACATCTTCTTGGTTCATATAATATTTAATGGCTTATCGTTCAAATACCTACATTAATTTGATATGCTACCCGGAATAAATAAGGGTTTGGCGCTTGAATCAAATGTCAAAAGTAAGTCAAACAATAAATGAAAATAGCAAAGATCAACAAGACAAATTCTAATTTATAATGTTGTTCAAGGAAAAAGTATGAAGCAATCTGGGCATCCTCCAAAAACCGATAAGCAAGGTAATTCTTAAATGCATAAATTGGTTTGGAATTTCTTTAAGGTGTCACTAAATGGAAAATAAGCTCATGGAACTGTGGGCAGACAATAGTTTATCTGAATTTGCGATCATTTACGATTCCAAATTTGTAATTAGGACTAAGGAGCAAGGGGAGTATACAAAAATGATTGATAAATCTAATTTCGTAGACGGATATGAACTTAATTGGGGATATACCTTGTCTCAGTGGGTAGTTTTTTACCTTGCAAATAATTATACCAAAGTCTTAACTGGATCGAATCGCGACAAATCGGAATTCAAGTTAGAAGATAATCTAAATGGTCAAATTGTCCCTTCAGACATGGACTCTAGTCTATCTTGGCTTTCACAGCGAGAAAAAAATAGAACTAGGAAGGTACAACCTAAAGCCATATTAAAGTGCCATTTCTGCAATTTGAAGTATTGCTTGGAAGAAGAACGAAACGATCATGAACAGTTCTGGCATAGTGAAAAAATTAATGCAATGAAGTAAACCTAGTGCCTACATGTCTACTAACTTAACAATATCACACTAGTATCTAATTACTACGTGAATCTTTTTCTACGATCTTATTTCTCTTTATTTTCAGCATATTCCTTATGTGGTGCTCAACCCGTACAGAACACATAACGAGTCCTGTCCAGTAGAGCCCAGATTAGGTCAAGATTAATTAATAGTATTTACAATAATAAAATGTCGATGCAAGAAGAATTTGAGAGATGTCCAAAATGCAAAAGGGGATACATGCGTCCAACCCCCAAGGAATTGGAAGATGAACGCTTTGATCTCAGAATGTATCTATGTGATAACGACCGTTGTAGAATCAAACTTCTCGAAGCGGAACTGAAAGAATATGCATCAACCAATAAACCATCTTCGGCATTCAGTCATTATCAATGACAAGATTTTGTCATTCAGTCCTCATAACAGATAGGGCCTATACTGGTACTAGTCTAGTTCTCGTCTTCCCATTACTATGTGGAAACAAGCCTTGAACAAAACTACTTTGAGGCGTGAAAGATCTACTGTGGATATTGACTAAGATAACCATCAGTTAATTTGTCAAGCTCTGGAGAGAAATTATTGAAAGTACCAGTTGCCTTACTAGATACTGAAAAGAAATTGGCTTATAGGATAACACAGTCGCCGGACTTCACATCTTCTAATTCTTTAAAATCTACAATAACATCTTGCCTACCATTGCATACGAAAGTGTCCTGGCCTTGCCCTCCTGACATAACGTCATGATCAATTCCTCCAATGATCTGATCGTTTCCCGATCCCCCAAAAAGCATACTTCCACCAGTACCGAATAAAATATTTGGCCCAGCTTCTCCCACAACAACATCATTTCCACTGTTACCAAAGACTGCGGCAGTACTGTTGCCACCCTGAATGGCGTCATTTCCATCGTTACCAAAGGTAACTTCGGTACCAAGCAATCCCTGAATCTTGTCATCACCACCCCAGCCGAATATTGTTCCGCTTCTTGGAGAAGTTACGATTGTGTCATTCCTACTAGTCCCTATACATATCGTCGGGGGAGCCAGTAGATTTCCTGCGCATTGAGTTATCTTTCCCATCGGAGTTTCCATGGTGGTTTGAGTACCAATAACTTCATCTGCCAATGCACTCCCACCAGAAAATAGCTGTGATAGATAAATTAAGTTAAACAATAATAGGGGTAAGACAATCCTTAGCTTCGATCTCATATTTAGCATTACTATTTTTTATATAAAAAAGTATCTACGAATGTTATATATTTTTAGCATAGGAAAATCAAGAATAATCATATTGAACTAAAATCCGACTAAGGTTCTACTAGGACGGGAAACAAATATGCTACAACTTCAGTGCAATGATTTCAGTCGTATGAACCGGAAAAGTAGGCTTGTTTAATGATATTGTCTTCGGATTATCTTACCTTAGACCGCTTGATCTTTTCTTGTAATAGCATGCAACCCTGAATCAATGTTTCAGGTCTTGGTGGACAGCCTGGGACATAGACATCAACTGGTATAACGCCATCAATACCAGGAAGAACATTATACGAATCTATGTAAAGTCCACCGGTAATTGCACAAGCCCCCATGGCTATTACGTATTTGGGCTCTGGCATCTGATCATACACCATCCTGAGACGTGGTGCCATTTTGCGTGTAACGGTGCCTTGCACAACAATAAGATCACACTGTCTAAGTGATCCGAATGCTTCTATGATACCAAATCTTTCAACATCATACCTGGGTCCAGAGGCAGCCCCGAATTCTACACTGCAACATGCAGTTTCAAGGTGCACGGGCCACAGAGACCAGATTCGTCCCCAATTGATAGCGTATCCAAGAGGTAAGTCAAGAGCCCTGACAAGTACATCGCCTAGCTTACTAACCAGGAGGTTAAAATTCGTTGGATTAACCAGATCTTTAATCAATGCCTTTGTCTATGTTTCTATTAGTGACAATGATATTTAATGCTACCCACAGCTTTACTCTCTCTGATGCTAATCTTGCCTGTTATTCAAGCATTATACTGTTAGTTTTTTAGGTATATCATTCAATCACATTATTTACATGCAGGTTTGAACAAAAATGATACGAAAATCAAGTGTGATTTACCCTAGCGTATGTTTAAATGAGGACTCCATGGATTATGATTTATGTCTGCAAACTCAAAGATTAATGATAGTCCTGCGCATTTTATGGTCCTCCAAGCGATAGCGAGAGGTCTTGACTCAATCGACAAGATCGCTACAGCAACAAGAAAAAGCAAAGACGAGGTTAGCGCTATCATTAATGATTTAGTTAATCAGCGTCTGGCAAATATGACAGAGAAAAGACGTTTTTTTGGGGGTAAAAAGATAAAATTTACTATAACAGAAACGGGTAGTTCTATCCTGGGAGTTAAACAACAAGAACTTCGGCAAAGCAATGATAGATTGCAACAATTGTATGAAAGCGGGGACAAGCAGCAATTGCAGAGCTACATGGATTCGAATAGAATGTGGATTCCTTTCATGTTGATGTCCGGTATAATGAATGCCTTGTTTTTTGCTTCAATTTTTTCCTTCATGGGAATGGCAATGAGTCCGTCAGAACAAGCCGCTGTTGATAGTGCAGGTACTGAAGGGGCTGCTGGCGGCGATGCTGCGAGTGGTAGCGATACTTCTGGAGCAGATAGTACGACTGGCGATGCTGGTTCGGCAGATACATCAAGTATGGGTGATACTGGCGGTGGAGATATGGGTTTTGATGGGTTTGATGGAGGCGGTTTTGATTTTTAGCGAATTCCATAGTCAAAGCGGCTTCTTCCGCTAGACGGCCAAAAAGATAGATATATTCATCGGCCTACCTTTTATTACTGACCATTATGTGGTTGCATATTCCCTATCCTACTCTCTTCATTTTCGATCCACATTTTGGACATGATGCTTCCTTATGTTTAGTCCCACAATTCATACAATAGTAATTAACTGAACTTCCACCGAAGGCAGATGAGAAGGAACCAAACATTCCAGAGCCTCCGCCCATTTTCTTCATCATTCTATTACGCATGTAGAAATTTATCAAGATAAATATGACAATGATAATGGGCAAGGACAAATAAAACGGCAGAAAAAAAGAAATTGTAATACTAATTGCTAGAGATATAGCTATCATCAAGATATTATTCTTTAGAAATTGGTTATCCATAGTATTATTTTATGGACTAAAGGTTATTAAGCTAATTGGTGGATATCCCAGGATTTGAGATCGAAGTGATAATTGAAGGGCATTGAGCCATTTATCTCCGGATTCTGTAATGGACCTTGTAAGTTGGAAATGATGGCAGTACGAGGTTCTCGTGGAGTATCGATTATATGGTCAACTAATGTGTTTCCTTCAGAAAGCCTGTTTGACTTTAGGTAAATCTGGCTTAGTGGTTTTGCCCCTATATCTCAAATATACTTATTTTTAGTTAATAACATCTAACCGGTCATATACTTTCTTTGAGTTTAAGAAATCAGGGATACCTACCAATGGAAACGCGATTTATGATAATTTAATGTTTAGATATTAGATCCTGCTAAGAAGCACGGTAGCCACCGCAGGCTTGTGATAAGGATTATTATACATGGTGATCAATACTCATAATCATCTACTTTGCTCAATCTATTCATAAGTTTTGATTTCGCACTGATCGACTTTTATTCATATATAGAGTACTTCGAGTATGTAGGAATTTTTTCTATTAGTTTTCTAGCAGGTATTGTAACATTGATTCCCATCCCTGTCGCGCCCCTTTTGGCATTGGCTGCTTTGGACGGGAAATTGAATCCACAACTTCTCGTTTTGTCTGCAGCAATAGGTTCCGTAGCTGCCAAGTCCATTATTTTTTTGTGCAGTTATTATGGGCGCAACTTCATGAGCTTAAAAACAACGAAAAGGATGTTGCCGCTATATAACTTCATTAGCAAATTTGGCTGGGTTGCTGTATTAATAGCATCGGCGACCCCTATTCCAGATGGGCCAATAAACATACACTTAGGACTAGCTAGATACAACTTCTGGAAATTTATTGTTGCTGCATTTGTTGGAAAATTGGTAGCATACGAAATTGTAGTCTTGGCAGTAATACTCTTGGGACATTCATTTATGAATGATAGTCTTTTCACAGTTGATGGAACACAATTATTTATCATAGGATTGGTCATAACAATAGCCTACGTAATCGTAATGTATTTGACATTTAATATTAATTGGAATAGAGTTATGGGAAAAAAATGGTCATAATGAGAAGAATATTTTAAAGCAATGTCAGATGGTTGAAAAGAAGAATTACGAGTTATTATTATTATACAGTTACCGTACATGATATATTTCAACTATATCGCTGCCTGAACCCCCAGGCCGTGGCCCTCCACCAATGACGTAGATTTTACTATCAATTGCCACAGCCGCCAAACCGTGGCGGGCTGTTGGCATTTTTGACTCAGAGCTCCATTTTCCAGTAACAGGATCATATCTCTCATTATTGTTAAATGTGCCAGTTGGATCCTCCCCTCCAAAAGTGTAGATCGTGCCATTAACCGCCGCGGAAGCCAAACCGCCTCGCTTAGTGGGCATCGAGTGTAATCCAGTCCACTTGTCAGTAATTGGATCGTATACTTCATTAACATCAACATTAGTTGACATTCCTGCTGTTCTTCCTCCTATCACATACAATTTTCCATTTACAACTGAAGAAGTAAGATGTTCTCTGGCTGTGGGCATTGATGCCCTTTCTGTCCAAATATTGGTAGCCGGATCATATGCCAAGTTACTGATTACGGTATCAGATCTATTAACTCCACCTACTCCATAAAGTGTTTCATTTATAAAGTTAGCAGTAAGTGCCCCGCGTGCACTTGGAAGGTCAGCACCGGCCTCCCACTTGTTAGTAACAGGATCATAAATAAATAACTTATTAGAGAGATCTTCTCGGTCCAGATACCCTCCACCAACCACATACAACTTCCCATTAAATGAGGCAGCCGCAGCATGATCAAGTGGTCTCGGTAAAGGAGCTGAAATTGTCCATTTATCTGTCGCGGGATCATATGTTTCGACGATAGTACTGCTCCCATCTTTATCAAAGCCACCAATAATGTATATTTTGCCTCCTAAAACCGCACCAACAATTTCCGACCTTGCCACTGACATAGGCGCTCCGGCGCTCCAGGATGACTCTAATGCCGCTAAAGATGGATTAAGCGGTATGAGAACCATCACGAATAGAAGTAAATACACTGTTGACTTTGCTACGACCCTGGACATTAATACCAATGATACAGGAAATATTATTTCTTCCCAAATTAAATATCTACCTTCTGACCTATACCATTAATATCAAGGTTAACAACTTAGGCCTCGACTTGTAAATAATTTCATACCAATACCTAGGGTAGAAGTCTTTAAAGGTTAGATTATTTTTGAATATGTGAAATAGAATGTTAGGAGATTTGATCTATGAACCAAAGGGTAGAATCACCGGACAAAGAATCCTTGATGTAGAAGGACCAAAAATAGAAGTATCTTTTTCAGCGTCCGGAGTCCTAAAAGGTAGTATTGAAGTAATTGAAAATGCGACATATTGGAATGTTGCTAGAGACCCTGGAAAATTATATGGAGAAGGCCAAGGTGTATTAATGACTAAAGATGGAAGTGATCACGGAACTTGGAAAGGGAACGGGATAGGAACTATGAGTGGGAATGGAAAAACAAGTTTTCGAGGAGCAATATATTTCGGTAACACATCTATCAGTAAGCTCGAATTCCTTAACAACTTAGTGGGTGTCTATGAATATGAAACAGACGAGAACGGAAATACATCCGCCAAAATCTGGCAATGGAAGTAATAAGGAGCTAGTCATTTAGTAAGTTCTTCCAAGTAGCTGCTTAGGTCGCATTATCTGAAGTCCCAAATCATCCAGTACGACAAGATTTGTGAGATAATCTCAATTCTCATTCATCGATTTGATACAACTTGCTGGAATAATGAGATAAGAACGAGAAATCAAATCGATATTAACCTTAAATCCTATTAATGAATTTGGAATGCAGGTTTAGATACTGTAAGCACAAAAATTCAGTTGAGTGCCAGTCTGCATACTGTAAATGTTGTTCCCAAGAGGACCATAAACTGGAGATCATGATTGCAGATGACAAAGAAATTGATGACATGTTGTCTATGAAATATACAGCTATAGAAACAGTCTAAATTAGAATTTATTGGAACAATGCATCCAATCTATCTGCTAAATGGAAAATATTTGTAAGATACACCTTCAAATATCCGAGTAATTTTACTTAATAAATTAATTCATGGCACATTAAAGATCTTCGAATCTAGGTATTCTCTAACGTCTTTTTCCAACCCTTAATTTCGCTATCAAAACCCTTAAGTTGCTTTTCAAATTCATTCGTTTCAAGACCTTCTGGTCTTAAAAATGTCCAGGTGGTTGTTGACCCAGTCCCATTGGATATTATTCTAACATAAACGTCCCATTTGGTATTGTCTGCCACAAAAACGTGATCAAGTATACTACAATTCTTATTTGGTTCACAATATATCTGTGCCTTGCCCACAGGTGTGTCACAGGTCCATGAATTATTTCCAGCTCTGGTTACAGATTTTAGAATGCCTCCAGTTTCCCAATTTTTGACATCCTGTAGGAAATCATATACAACATCAACACTTTTCGTACAAGTCATAACTTTTACAACAACCTCTTTCGGTATCGCTTGAACCATGTTATTTCATAGTCAATTTGTCTCCTACTTAAGTATCATCCTTTAATTTATTTTAATCAGCAAGTATCTTGTAATTATCAAGACATCTATAGGATGAAGACATGATCTCTCCACCGTTAATGATCCTGAAAGTTGAAATGTATGCTGTATCTTCATTTACATAGCAATCTATATGATATGATCAAACGGAGTACCCATAACATAGAGTTTCATTAAATATTGACTTGTAAATACAAGTTGAAACAGATATATGAAGTAGGAAGAATTGACTACCCTATCTCTAGCAGAAGGGACAGTTTGTCACCAAAGGGACTGATCATACTATTTGGTATTGTAGTAGTAGGAATATTTTTATTCTTTGCGTTATTCGTTTTTCCAATCCAAAACCTATTCCGAGAGTCAGTTAGCGAAGAGGTAACAATCATTAGTAAAAGTGGGGGAATTTGTGTAGTTGAAAGTGAAGATCATCCGAGGAGCATTTCACCGTGTGATTATGACGTTGGGGATAAGCTCAGAATAACCTACAAATCAGGTATGGTTCCAGTTGAAACTCACCAAAAAATAGGCTAATTTATTCTTACAAATATGACTATAGAATTCTATCTAACTTATTGATTACGTTTGATAATGAATGCGCTATTGGAATCCATACTTTGCCATACGACATCGTAACCAAGCTTTGAAATAAGCTCACCATAACATGATTCTGGAATTAATTTCTCTGAAAAGATGGCACATGCATCCATGAATCTAGTAGTTCCTGAGAGAAGTTTAACCAATTCGTTCGTTTTCGATTTAGAAATGAAACAAGGCCCTGCTTTCATATATTCACGGTCGTTATCCCGCAAAGCAATTGTGATTGCTGAATCAATTGGAATCTTGTACTGTAATGCAATTTCTTCAATTGAAATGATGTCTTTTGCTCCATCAAAGATTATTTTTAGGTCGGGGTCACTTGCATACCTCTCAGTCATTTCTTGATCAATTGATTTTAAGTAATTCAATAGACTCTTAATTGGAACTGAGTCATTCTTGTAGGAAATTATTCTATCTTGTGACCTATTGTCAGAATATGGAATGCCCTTTGAGCATCCCAACTCTTCGTTTACAGCAATAAAAAGGTCAATTTCCTTGTTAGAAATTATGTCCATAAGTTTCTGAATTTTCCTCTGGAGATAATCCTTCGTCCAAAATCCTACTATCTCGAGGTATATCTTCTTGTCGTACTTTTGAAACATAAAGTCAGGAATAAATGCTCTCCCGTTGGATACAATCAATGGATCGGGTTCCCTTATTAGTTTCCAACCATTTGCTGATTGTTCAAATTTATTCGCAAATTTTTCTTCAACGGAGCTATCAAAAAGTGGTGCGGCCAAATCCTTATCTGTAAAAGGAAGCAAAAGAAGTGTAGGAGCTTCCGAGAAGGCCATCTTGAATTCGTATATTTTCTTTCCAGACATTGTTTTTCTGACAATCCACGCGTCTATTGACCATCTCTCTGATCTCATTATTGACGGAAGTAATTTAGCTATAGACGTTCCGTATCTGTCGGTCAATTTGAACAAGCTAATGGGACCATCAAGAGAGCACAGCAGACCTGATCCGTCTGTCTTACTACTTGCAGCTTCGCTCCTTTCTGATTGTTGTAAGTTGTACATTAGACCTAGCCGTTTTATATCCCTTAGAATGCGTTTCCAATTTATACCGCCATCGACCGAAAATTCCAGCTTGGTACAGTTAAAAAGTAAGGTTTGCAATATCGAAAGATTGTACCTTCCCAAAAGTTCGGCTTGATTAATTGAACTGAAGCCAACAAGGATCATGTTTTCCTCTAAATCATTCCACATTACTTCGTTAATGTAAGCTGGAGAAAGATTCATCTTTGAGGCAATTCTATCCAATACTTTGCTGCGGTCAGACTCAGTCACCGCAAGTTGCATTTTGGATGATTCCTCAAACAAGGCCTTTCTAATGGCAATTGGATCAATAGTGTTACTGTAATCACTACCATTATTCGACACACTGAACTGACACCTTCTTTCAAGCAGTGTGGAAAGACCCCTAACGAGTTTATAGTCGTCCCATTGAGATTCAATTGTAGCTATTCTTTTATCAAGGAATTTTTTCTTTTCATTTTTCTCTACCGACTCATTGAATTGACTTAAGAGTTCTTTAGCTAGAAGTAAGTGTTCCTCATTATCCACACAAAAAAGTGGAAATATTGTACCCTTTCTTGTCTTGACTCGAAGTAATTGAATAGGGAGCATTCCTCATCTTCCGTTCTTAATCTTGATTGATTTCCTTAAGCCTTCTAGTGTTACCATATTTCATTTCAACTCATATTGCTTTTTCATTTATTCTACTAAGTGCTCTTTTCCTTTTTGCACTCGTCCCTGTTTCACGTGTGTTTGATGATATTATTTCGATCAATCTTGCCTTCCTAGTTGCATCAGGCTTCGGCCTCAAAAGTCTACCAAGCCTCTGGATGAATTCCCTTCCACTTCCTGTCCCGCTTACTATTATTCCAAGTTCCGCGTCTGGAACGTCTACTCCTTCGTCTAGAACTTTGGAAGTTACTATGGCATGATAGCGGCCTTCCCTAAATCCTAATAATGCGTCCTGCCTCTCTTCTTTACTAGTCCTGTGAGTAATCAAAGGGATCAGGAATCGGTCTGATATTTCGTGAACTAAGCTATTATGCTGAGTAAATACTATAGTTTTTACACCTCTATTTTCTGAAAGAATTTTTCCCAACTCCTCTATTTTTGATTTACTATTTAACGCAATTTCCATAGCTCTGTTCCTTGCTAACAAAGCTTGTCTGGCAGCTTTGCTCCTTGTTGACATCATTATAAGTCTTTGAAAGGAACCAGCATAATTCATTTTAATTCCAACTCTGTTTAAAAAAATTTGATACGCTTTGAAGCTTCTTTCATACTCTTGCTTCTCTTGCAATTTCATTTCCACCTGCCTCCTTTCTATCTCGTAATTGGCTAGATGTTTATGTTTGGCAAGTTCTGAGGGAAATGCTTGATAAACAACTCCACCAACCAATCTGGGGAAATCATAATGCAAATTATCTTCCCTTTCAATTGTTGCTGTCAGACCTAGACGATATGGAGCTGCCATTTGTTCTGCTATGGATCTATAGCCAGGCGCAGCTAAGTGATGTACTTCATCAAATATTATCAGTGAAAATTTGTTACCAAGACTAGCAGCTCTTATGTAAGCAGAATCATAAGTGGCTACCGTTATTGCTTGGATATCCTCATTTCCTCCGCCAAGATTTCCAATTTTTGTATTTTCAAATTGTTTTGAGAGAATATCTGTCCATTGGCCCATGAGGTCGAGAGTTGGAACTACGACGAGAGTCGAGGAATTTACACTTTCGATTGACTTGATACCTATCAGTGTTTTACCTGATCCTGTAGGGAGAACCACACAACCTTTCATGCCAGCTTTAATCCAACTTTCTAGAGCCTTCTCCTGATAATCTCTTAGCAAAACATTTTTTGGTGCAAGCAGTGGAGAAGGTATAGAATCCATTACAGAATCATTAAATTCAATAGCACTCTCCTCAAGATATGCTCGAATATCAGAATAATGCAAGGCATGTGCCCTCAATGTTTTTGTTCTGGGGTCAAGCTTGGCATACGGGACATGAGCTAGGCCCTTAATTATTATCGTTCCACTATCATAGAAAATCGTGGAGATTACCATACTTCACATGATTGATGCCAAATCACTAAAAAATCTTTATCCTCGCCTCCTAATGGTATATTTTGGCCAATAACGCAAACAATCAAAGTGTCAATCGGATAATTATCATGTCACGCATGTATTTTAGATGCAGATCAGGAAAAAAAAGGCAGAATTAATCCATTCCCAAGAAAATTTGATTGCCACTATTGCTTAAACTCGGTTAATGCACAAATATTGCCAATGTTTACTGATTCTTGGATAGTTAGGGCTATACTGGCATGGTAAAGGACGAATCCTTAGTAATAGATCAAATAATCCTGAGTAATGGAAAAACTATAAAGCTAGTTAGAGGAGACATTACCGAAAGAAATTTAGACGTTATAGTCAATCCTGCCAATTCTTATTTGAAACATGCTGGAGGCGTTGCTGCAGCTATTGTGAGAAAGGGTGGGCAGGTAATTCAAGAAGAGAGTGACAAGATTGGATATGTTCCGGTTGGAACCGCAGTTATTACAACAGCTGGAAGATTGCCATGTAAAGCAGTTATTCATACTGTAGGACCACGTATGGGTGAGGGAAGTGAAGACAAAAAATTGAGGAAAGCAATTAAAAGTGTTCTAGCACTTGCACAAGAAACTGGATTCAAGAGTATTTCTATTCCTGCCATTAGCACAGGTATTTTTGGTTATCCTAAGGACAAATGCGCAAAGATACTTTTGGAGGAATCGATGAATTACTTTGCCAAGAACAAAGATACATCATCCTCTCCAAATACAATCGATACCATAGAATTTTCTCTAATTGACAGTGAAACTTTGGATTACTTTAAAGACGAAATCAAAACCCTGAAGCATATGGCAATGTCCTGATAATTTCCATTTTTAGCAAGTAATCATTTTTGCATTTCCACAAAAATAAGCAATTAATTCATTTAATTATTTCATAGGCTCTATAGATTTCCTCGGTAACATTTTCTAACTCTTGTTTCGTCTTTATCGTATGAGTATTTTCAGGTTCATTTCTACCTCTTCTAATGGATAGTGTTATGCAGTCATTTCTAGGTTGTACGTCCAAAAAAGTTCTAAAGGTCAAGCTCTTGGCATAGACCACTCTGTGAGGTCTAACCTCTTCAATAACGTTCCCTCCCAGGGATTTTACGAAATTTCTCAAGTCCTGTAATATTATCTTTGTCTGTTCTTGCAATCCTTCTAAGTGTGTTTCAAATGTGATGCTTGAAGATTTATCTGGATACAACCCAAATTTATTCATAGTCATATCTTGTATTTGATGTTATTTTAACTATCACTCCATTTTTTGGTTGGCAATAACAGCAATGAAAATAGCTTCGTTGATCTAACACCATGAAAGTACTTATTAGTTGGTCCAAAATTTAATCCTAATCTGTGCGATATACTATTATCCCATTAGATTAAGATTAGTAAATGAATTTATGAAAAGAAGGCAGATGTATGGAATTATCGGTATGGTTTGTGCTGTTGCAGGTGGCGCAGCTTGGTTTTTTAATCTATACACCCCTGCTTTCATTTTATGGGGTATCGCTGTACTAATATTATGGCGACTTAAAAAGCGAACATCACGTAAACACTAGCTTCTCTTAGATTTGGAGAAAAAAACAGAGTTTGATTCGATCATAGATGAAATAATATTTGAATTTGAACATTGGGGCAGAGAAATGGATAGATAGGAGGAAAGATCGATTACAGGTTGCAATATTATGTCTATCATAGATTTTGTGGTAGAGGTACTTTTTCTTTCAGCGTCAGGAGTATTATTCCCTGGACCATTATTCCTCGCAAATCTTATTTGTGGGAGTAGAACTGGAATTCGCGCGGGTTTTAAGATTGCATTAGGTCATACAGTAGTAGAATTTCCGTTAATCATATTAATTGCATTAAGTTTGTTCGGGTTTTCAAATTTCATATTTACGAATCAGAGTTTAAGAATTATCGGTATATTGGGTGGCGCTGCTATAATCTATTTCTCAATATCCCAAATATATGATATTACAAAACGAGGAACAAAGATGCAATATGATAATAATGATAAGTACAGTCCTCAACATCATAGGCTTGATAAAAAAATATCTCTCAGGGGACCATTTATAATCGGAGTAGTGTTTACCGCCTTAAACCCCTTTTTCTTAGTATGGTGGGTTACTGTTGGAATTAAGTTGGTATCAGATTCAATCTCGTTATTTGGTGTCGGTCTGGGTGTGATTTTTCTGTTCTTACTTCACATATGGATGGATTACACCTGGCTGGGACTCACTTCGTACATGATTAACAAAGGAAGATCAATAATAAAAACAAAGTTCTATTTCTTATTCATTCTTTCGTTAAGCGCTATACTCGTATCATATGGACTATACATCATACTGGCAAATACAACTCTCTATTTGACTTGCGGAATATTTCTGTTCGATGATAAATTTTGAATTGAAGAATCAATTTATTATAGTTACTGCAATAGATACCGCAAATCAAATATTTACAGAACTGACAAGACTTTGATTGATAAAGTGCAAATAGTAAATCAATCAAGAGTTATGCCTCAATCACCTCATAATTGACTGCGATAAATATGTTGTTCTGATAACCTTAATTTACTTGTCTGTTCCATAAACTGAGCCAAGGTCAAATAGTCCAGAACCGTTTATACTATAACTTTATCTCTGCAATCCGTTCGCCTGTGATACGCCGCATATACCATTTAGCATTACAGCGCTATCTAAAACACCACAATCTCACTCTATAACAACTACTCACAATTTCAGAGACAAGAGCGTATCATTGATTATCTATTAAAGCAAGAGGGTTACCAGTCGCGGTTAAGAAGGCAACAGTGTTAGGCGTCACTGAGTTTATGTTAAGAATCATGACCTGGCTATACACAAATGATGGAAGGCTTGGCGAGAGCCGTCATGGATACCAAATCGATAATGGCCAAATGTGCATAGTCACAGGTCCAAATATCGATATGGCTATCAAATTAATAAAAAGAATGAAAGGTTTATCCAAAAGCCAACTACAGATTTCATTTCAGAATAAAGAAACGGTTTTAGAATTATATGGCTACTCTACAGAAGCGTACCCATCTAATCATATAGATGAATCCAGAACTCTTGATAATGTCAAATTCATATTTCTAGATGAGGTCGACATGTTCTGAAAATCAGTACAAGATGAGGTTTGGCATGTCAGTGAAAGGCACATTAGCAAATCAAACTTGTATTTACAAATGCGCCTGCTGAATTTGGGTGATGGATGAACATTGCTGTAACTGTGCAGGTATACCTACTTGGTTAGCAAAATATCCTATGGATGGAGCGACAAGAATAGGAAGTTACTGTGATACTTGTGCCGCCAAGTTATTGCTGGCAAAATAGACAAATTATTCTTCTTTAAGGGAATTGCAGCTCTATAGTAACCAATTATCATTTTATGCTTCATTGCCACATGTCGAGATGGCAAATTAAAATGAGTTTCATGGAAGACGACATGGATAATGAGTTTGGGGAAGATATCAACGATGAATGGGGCCTAGAGATTGATTAAGACTATAACTTTATTTTCATAAAGGCAGAAGACAAGCTATTCTGGATTTGGAATTGACAAGAAAATTATAAGTTAGTAGAATAATCTATAATGATAGCAGCGGAGGAGGAGGAGAGGAATGCGCTACACTTTCCTTCCTGTCACTTTAATCACATCGTTGGCCTTCCACATAAAGACGGAATTGGACATCCGTTGTACGATTATGAAAAGATTATGTATAATAATTTAATGTCCGTAGAAGGGAGTTTCATAGACAAACATCCTTGGGTTAAGTAAGCAACAGGCAAAGGCGATACTGAATTCATGTTAAGAATTATGGCCTGGCTATGCACGAGCAATAACCAGGAAGCAAATAGGAACAGTCAGCAGATGTGCATAGTCACAGGACCGAATATCGACATTGCAACTAAACTAATAAAGCGAATGAAGAATATTTTTGAAAGACTGTTAGGAATTGCGTTAGATAACAAAGAAACTGTCATTGATTTTAAATGATAATAGAATAAAGGCGTTCCCGTCAAACCATCTCGACGCTTATCGTTCTTTAGAGAATCCCAAATTCAGTCTGATGGACGAAGGCGATTTCTTTCGCAAGTCAGAACAGGAAGATGTTAGTTTTGTTACTGAGCGGTACATGGGCAAGTCAGATCCCTGTTTCGATTGAAGCATGAAGGCAGAGGTTGAAGTTTTGCACCTCAGCCCCCAGCCTGTTGAATTTAGAACCTCACCTATGGTTCCCTATTTTTTCTTCGATTTCCTTTTTGAGTGGTATGCAAAAATTAACAATTGTTCCTTGTACATAGGTATAGAACAGAAGCCAGAGGTCCGTTAGCATCTCAACCTCTGGCCGGTGTGGTTAAAGTGCCGATAGGCCAGAAAACTCAAAGTAACATACCAGTATCCTGGCCACCAGCAGTCAAAAACAGTGACCTAAATTAAAAAGGCTTGTGATACAGGCCGCTACGTAACTTTTATCGTTCAAAGCCCATGGTTGCCGACGAGCCAGAAACTTAAGGCTCAAGTCATCTGGCCCATGAGCAATTAGCTAAATTCATAAAGTATTAAGTCGATTAACGTGCAAAATAATTGGATAAGCGATTGCTAAAGACTAAAGGAAAAGATGATATAATTAGTTTGCATTCAGATGCAGCTGATGATTGTCCACGCTTGGTATGCGCTAGTGAGGACCAAGACCCCTCAACGGCAACACCTATGTTATCTGTATATCAATCAAGAGGTAATTACGAAGGTTTTCCTCCATGCACTTTACCATTAAAAATAAGACTAGGCTAAAAACTGGCATATTATGAAGAATAAATCCCTGATGTTAACTACTAGATGATATACTGTCATTACTGTCTGAAAGGTAAACCAAGAACAGTATAGGATTTGCTTGGAAGTGATTTCGAAGAAACGCTAATGTTCCCACAGAATATTCCATTTCATCCGACATCTCCAATACTGCAGGGATTAAATAAATCACGTCAAATCTGGATATTGGATTGATTGTATACAAGCAATGAGTGAATTTGTGTAAATTATACCTATAGATATTATTACAATGAATAAATAATTATACTCGGATCTTGATTTGTACTAGTTGGACTTGTTAAGTACACTGAATGCAATAATTAATTTGAAGTAATGAAGTAGGTAACAGAGATTCTAAAACATATGCTGAATTAGGATTCCGAACAAACTGTGATGAATCAGTTGAAGACCAAACACAATTGATGCAAATGAGATTTCAGACTTCGAGTGTAATCTTGTAATCAAAAACACAGACTTGCTGTACCCAAAAATATAAGAACCAAATCAGAGTATTATGTATCACTAACATTGACCACCAAAGCAATAATTCTATTAATTGCCATTACAATGGCTATTTTTTTAGTAATTGATTCCCCAAGGTACGTTTTGGGGCAGTTGAATTATTTGTCGAACAGTAGTAACACCGCTGACAATGAGACAAATTCAGTAGCAGACTGTGTACTAGAGAAAGCTACAAAGACCAATGGGACATGGGTAATCCAGTCGGGCCTTAATTGTGGGGAAAGTACACTTATCTTGAATTTATCTAACTCGAAATAAATAAAGCAGAGAATAATTTTTTTATTGAGGAAAGCTATTATTGATTGTAATTATAGCGGCTACTTTAAGAGAATATGCATTTAGTTGAAAAAATTGTTGATGGGCCAAGGAATGACGCACGTCAAAGGGCTGGGGGTTAATGAACATATACCTTGGCCCACCACGTTATGTGAAATATGTTCCTTACTAGGCACTGTACATTAAACTATTAAACGATTAATTATTATCAGCGCGGTTTAGCCATTGAGATTGACTCTTCTCATTTATTGTTGATCATTGGCCTACAAGATAAAATAGCATGAGATACCATTAATAGATTTCAAAAATGCTTACTCGCTGTAATTTACCTGTGTGCATGGTGCATACTTGGTTGATTCTAGAATAAGCTTATTTTCACTCCAATTAGAAATTAATCAGAAAAATGACTAATATCGGATATCTTTATCTAGATCATATATATAAGAAAAATATTGGATTCTCCAAATCAGGATAGAAAAGATCCATCTGAAAACGGATCCAAAAATGGAAAAGTAACACGACGTCATTTTCTGAAATTAGTCGGTGCTGCAGGAGCTGTGGCTACTTTAACAACAGTGATTCCATTCAGTAAAGTATTTGCCGGTACAAACAATGATATGAATATTAACAAGACCGGAAGTATAAATCAACCAGTGGTACAGCAGAAGATCCAGACTCATAGTTTTAATCTAGACGCGGCGGAACCGCAATTCAACAGTCAAACTGGGAGCAGGACTTTAATGAATGCCGATAACTTTCCAATATTGCAAGGGATGGGGGCTGCTTTGCTTCGTCTAAAAAAAGGGGGAATTCGTGAGCCCCACTGGCACCCAAATGCGGCTGAACTGAGCCTGTGTATAGCCGGAAATACAGAAATGACTATTTTTGGTAACAATGCAGCTCGTGATACCTTTGTCATAAAGGCAGGAGATCTAACTTTTGTGCCCAAAGGATACCTGCATGATATACAAAATATCGGTGATGTAGAGTCAAAATTCATAGTAGTATATGATAATGAGCGTCCTGAGAATTTGGGAATCTCTGGAGCGGTTGGCTCATTGTCTCCACGCGTTTTAGATAGATCGCTTGGAATAAATCCTCCTGGCTTGTTCGATCAGTTTAATTATGATTCAACCAAGGATGTATTAATAGGACCAAGACCAATTGATATTTCAAGTGGAAACGTACCGGACGCACCAAATGCTCATAAATTTAACCTAGGTAGCATCAATCCACAGCTTCAAACTTCAGGAGGAAGTGGAGCCTTGGGAAGTGTTGGTTTTTTCCCAATACTCAAGGGATTGGCTTGTTATCTCATTAAGCTAAAGCCGAGCGGAATAATTGAACCTCATGTGCACCCAAATGCGGCGGAACTGAACTATGTACTCAACGGCAACGCGCGCTTTACCGTTCTTAGCCCAGGAGGGGAGGTTCAATCATCTGAAGTTGGTCAAGGCCAAGTTATTTTTGTCCCCTCTGGGTATTTTCATTACATAGAGAATCCAGATACCGTAAATGGGGGTGAAGTTGCTTCTTTCTTTGGGAACGAGAACCCTGAATTCATAGGGATTGCGGCAGGTCTTGGCTCATATTCCAACGATGTGCTATCTTCAGTGTTCAATGTAGATCCAAAATTCTTTGCCACTCTTCCACGACTGAAGCAAAATGTGTTTCTCGCATCAGGAACTTGATAGAATAAGTGGTAGCCAAAAGACTTGGACATTTCATACTACTTTTTGTTTGGGTCGTGGAATTCTGATAATTTAGAGTATACACAAATATTAGTATCATAACTTGTTTAATGTAAAATAGTCTGTTCATTCGAAGGAACATATATCAATATTGAGAGTCTGCGATTTGCATCTATTGTACACAGATGACTTAAAGTATTACATCATTTTCTGATCCCAGCTTTGCAGCGTATCGGATGTAAGTTTTTTTGAAGAACATGATTACTCACCTAAATCTTTTATTTTTCACGACCTAGGGATCCAACCTCGCGCTTCTTTCTCTGCACGCCTTTCCCACTTTATATTGTCAGGAACATGTTCAGAAATAGGTTTTCCACAATACCGGCAGATCTCCAAATAAGAAGCCTTTTTATCGGACATTCAGTTCAAGTTTGTTAATATCTCCAATTTAATAAATTTTTGATATCAGGTCGAAGATCTTTGAAAGTGCTCTGGATTTGCTCTGTTGATTAATTTGGGACTACAAACCCATACAGTACTTTTCTTAGGAAGACAATGGGCGTCGAAGTAAACAGTAAATACAAGATTTGACTTTTAGTGATAAGTTAGAAACCCTTAAGTCAGACAATCACTATTTGACAAGACCATGTTAGGACAACAGGTTGGAGAAATAAAAGGGAAGGCAACAGGACACAGGGTGTTGGGTTCCGATGACCCTGTAATAGAGACAAGTGTAGCAGCCAGCGGTAATTTTGTGGGATCTCAAGTTAATGTAATGATTACGTATACGAGTAAACTTGTAACAAATGGAGTGCTTCATGGGTGGGGAAACGGGGTAATGATGACGACAGAGGGGGATATGGCAACGTATACAGGCGAGGCAATAGGTAAAATTGACTCGTCTGGAAGTGTCCGTTGGCGTGGGTCCTTATTTTACAATTCCTCGGCTTCAGGTAAACTATCATCTCTCAGTAATTTAGTTGCTGTCCTTGAAGCTGAGGTTGATGCGCAAGGGAACTTTACTGAAAAAACTTGGGAATGGACATGACTCCGTGCTATAGTGTTAACTAATCGCAATTGAGAATCGTGGTAGTTCTCTCTATTCAATGTCTTAGAGCTCTAATTTTCTGAAGGCCCTATTAAATTCTGGATCCTTTGAATTGGCTTAATTACCTAGAGCCATCTAACTGGGTTGGACTTTGTACTATCTCTTTGTTAGTAAAAGTCAGACCTAACTATCTTTCTACCATGTATTTCAAAGCTTTTATTAGTTTTATAACCATGTCTAAATTTGGCCGCGTGACTATGCACAACTGACTTTCTGTTTGCATCTAAATATTCTCGCTACTCGTGCATAGCCAGGCCATTCATATTTAAATTCAGAAATTTCCTCTCCTCTTTTTGAAATATTGAGTGACATGTATTTGTTGATAAAGTCTTATTAATTTTGTGAATTTTGCCGAACTGCATGAAACCCACTTGTTTATGTGTTCTTACTGTCCTGGGTAACTAGCAACTTTAAGGAAAAAAAGTACTTGTGACTTGCTACTAAACTACTGTCTAAAGAATTTATAAATCAGCTCGGTGTATCTGGGACAATGTCAACAATAAGCACTGTTATTCGTAGAGATGAGCCCTTCACTTGCCTTATTTGCGGTCGAGCATTTTCTGACAGACAAATGCTGCTAGCTCATAAAGACAGAGATCATGGGGTATCCACCAGACTTCCATTAGACTCAGTATAATCCCTACAAGGGTGTGAGTTTTGACAAGTATTCTATCAGCTTCATTGGCTATTATACAAGATTGGCTAGCATTTGAACTAGTAGCATATGTATGACTATGCTGTAGATCCACTCGTAAGCATTGATACTGTTGGGAATGAATTCCTTCACTTCGAAGGCTTTTGGGCATGGTCAATTCCCCTATCCTAGCCGTTAATTCTTACTTCTATATGGTGGAAAAGTTGCTGCGTTGTCATACAAGTATATTGATCGATGATCTCCAAAATATCATCTATGATCTCAATATTTTTTTAAGCAGGTGAATGAATATGAGAAAATGGTCAAGGTTGGATATTTTTTACAATTTTTTTAGTTCTTTGAAAACGCCTTTTTTTAAATCTTGAAATTCCTAGGATGTTACAGGATGATACTCAATGGAGTACTGAGTATATTTGAGATATTATAATCAATAGGACGCTGAAAGCAGAGAGCATGTGTCGCATGCAGAATTATCTAAAGGTTACTTCCTTAATGTTTGATATTTGGGACTTCGACCTTGTACGATACTCTACAATAGTTATGGCTATGAGTAACGTCATCAAGCTTGAGGCAATTCATACACGACCAGGATACATATTCCTTACATACAGTACAAAACGAAATAGGAATTAAATGAGTGCCGCATGCCCTGCATGAACGATTAGGATGCATCGGTAAATGACGTCATGATCACCTGTATTAGGATTGTTCCCATTTGTCTTATAGTATTATATTGACTAAGTTGTAGCATTTCGGCATTTTTGGAAAATACCTCTAGAATATCCAAAATCAACACATATTTACAAAAATACTAGGGTAAAGATCCCTGGATCTGCTCAGTTAGATGTAATAACATTAGTAATGGTTATACTAGATTGGAGTTTTATGAATAATTAAAGACAAAAATATCAATCTTTGAATAATAAGAGCTTGATTGAACCAAACATTGTTCTGATAAATAACTACACTATAGGTTAAACAATTTTCGCAATAATTAGGAGTTAATGGAATTCGCTGGAAATGCTTTAGAACTTAATCTGTCGGAGAGGGGAATTACTGAATACGAAAAACAATAACGTTATATCTTATGTTCCAATATTTTACTATGGGGTAGCCTCAGTCATAGTTATTAATTTATTTTCTGTTCTTGTTTTTTAACCTTTATGAAATCTTCGAATTCTGAATGCTTGAACAAAGAATAGTACTTGAGTTCGCCATTTCGAAGTCTATTTCTTTCATCTTCTCTATCTATCACACTAATTATTCCTGCCGGAGAGTAACCGTTTATTACTAAAGCATCTACCGCGTCCATTACGCTTTGGCCGGTGGTAACAACGTCGTCAACTACTATTAGAGGGTTAAGTACAATTCCTTCTATCTTTTTTTGTAAGCCATGATTTTTTGTCTCCTTTCTAACAAAGAATCCCGTTAATTTACGCTCCTCGTTAAGTTGATTGCTGCATAATATGGTTGCCGTCGTCACCGGAAGTGCACCAGATTCCAAACCTCCTATCGACCTCGTTGTAGGAAACAACTCTCTAATCTTTGCAAGCATGAGTTCACCAATCAGAACTACACCTTCTGAGTTGACAATAGTCTTAATGTCATAATAAAAATCGCTCTTCAAATTGCTTGACAAAGTAACTTCTCGAAAGACTATTCCATCGCGCTTGATAATCTCTTTTAACTGTTCACGTTTTTGTGGTATTAAATCCACGATTGACTGTTTTATACACCATTATTTATAATTTAGTAGGCTACCTGTTTAATTGGCTGCTCATGTAGAACAAGTATCCGGTTCACCGAATGTATCATTGCCGGAGTATTCTAATTCGGATCGCCTTATAAGATGGTGACAGTCCAACAAAGTATTAGAAGGTGGGATGGTTTGAGTTTTGAATAATTTAACGTATCAGTATTACGAGACTCATCAAATAGTCGAACTAATGGCAATAAATGGTATTTGGGATTAGTATCTGCTCACTAATATTGGTCGTTGTAATCGGTGTCACATCCAACACTCTATATTTATATATGCCAAGTTAGATGACCGCCATGATGTCATACATCATCGCCATGACGTAATAAATCATAAAATGGGCACATCATGATGTCATACATCAATTGTGAGTAACCTGTCAACATGAGAGATAGATTGACCTCTCAGAGGTAGCCAAAAATAGTAATCATCGTGTTCGCACATTACAGGTTCCGGATGAATAGCAAGTTTTCTATTGAGACTGTATCAACCTTCTGTAGAATCTAATTTACTTATGTGGTGAAAGTAAATCAACGGACTACCTAAAGGGTAACCTTTATGATAATTTTGGTTGAGTGGGGAAAGTATTCAAAGGTTTTACGCCCAGTTGAGGCAGAAGAGAAGATAAAGGCTGGAAGTAAAATTCTAGACCCATGCATGATGTCCTAAATGAATTAACTATTTTTCACGTGAATATCGCCTACCTAAAATTGTTCATAACGTTACTTTTGGAAGTCTTCCCATGAGGTAGGTTCAGAGCGCACTAATGGTCGCATGATTGAAGCAAGATCCGCTGCTGATCGATCAACGTATCCAGTCCCATGAAACGGCAGGACTGTTGCGACGGGTTTATCGAAAGCAAGCCACTGTCTTCGTAATTCAGCATCGTCTACATTAGTATCTATAGGAGGCCTGATCAAGCGTTCCAAACCAGCCTTTTCTTGGTCAAATGAAGTGCCAGATGCTGAATCGCCAGTAAGAAGCAGGCCTCCATTTTTCCTTGAATACAACATGATAGAGCCGGCTGTTTGACCAGGAAATAGAAGCGCCTCGAAACCGAATTCGCTGAGGACAGAATTACCCATAGGGTTCTCAAATGGTAGATCTGCGGCCATTGACTGCTGGTGCTTGGCATCAATCGGATGAAGGAATAAAGGAATTTTGAATTCGGCCATTAGGTTAGTTAAGGCATCTCCTCCTCCCACTACATGCCGATGTGTAATTACCACGGCAGCCGGTGAAAACCCATCATTGGACAATTGCCGTACAAAAGGGAATAAGGGCGAAACATTAGTGTCCACAAGTAGCATGCGTCGATCTTTTAGCACCGCATATGTATTAGTCGAAATGTGGACCGCCTCTGCTCCAGGATCGCTATGTTCAATTAAAACAATGTCAGGTCGTAGGCGCGTCATCTGTGGATGTGACATGCCTCGAAATGGGCTAGACATGATGAAATGATTTAAGGAACTCGAGAATAATTAAGGTACTGGATGAAAACTTTCTATGAACTTTGGTTACCTTAAAAACGATATCATCAAAGTGAAAGACCGACCCATGTCCATGCTGCAATGAAATGCCAAAAACTTCTGCAGCCGACCGGAAATCAAATGAAAAGAAAATTGCTAAATGTGACAGGAGCTAATCAAGTAAACGACTATTTGTCATGGTCGCCATTATAGATCGCGATAGGAAGATGATAATCTGTAAGTTCATGGAAGAACTTTGCGATAAGCATCAAATTGCTATGAAAAATAATCTACCCACAGATTTCAAGTTTAAGGATTTCTACAATATCGGCCTCTTCAGCAAATATCTCTTAAACATCGGTTTAAGGGCATCACCTAGTGAAATCAGAAGATTAGTTTTAGATACGCTCAGAAAATATGCGGAAGAAGAGGGCTTCGTTAAAATCGATGAAAACATTGTTACACTGACGGAAAAAGGATTATTGGAGTGTCAAAGGTCTTCTCGTGGTTGGGATTGACGATAAGAAATAATTCCTACCACTAATAAACTACTTTTACACATCTTGTTAAATGTCTGACTCAAATGATATAGATAAGAGAAAGATGAGTCGGGTCAGAAATAGATGATAGTTTTGAAAGTGAATACGACAAACATGAACCAGGCTGCTATTATGCCATTACTGCCAAAAAGAATATAGTATTCCTAGTCGGATTGAGTAATTCTTTTTAGCGATGGCATGACATTATGATAAATGGCCTCAGTACCACGATATCGTTGTGAAAAGTGTGGATTGGGATTCGACAGCATAACAAAGTTAAATGATCATGATCGAACTGCTCATCCGGGTATTGATCAGATTTGAAATAGTGTCACCAAACATGTTTGTAGCCTTACTCCAGGCTACAAACTGACCTAACAAATTTTACAATTCAATTCTAATATCTTCCAGTCCTTATATTATAGCATCCAAAATGTGGGCCAGGGCATCTATAATCCACAATTATCCTTGTCCTTGGCCTATCCTGTCCTTATGAATGCAAATTAGACCGTATGGGATGAAATTGCTGCTCCAACTCGCTACGCATAAATTTGTTTCCGTACGAATATTCGCAATGAAAATAGTATTTCAAGATCCGACGTTTTCACTACAATTACTTAGAGCCATAGGGCAGACATATTATGGAGGAGCAGATATAGGAGAATGTCTCTCAACAGCATATCGCATCAAAGAAGGAAATTTTGAGAGCTGGTATGCAGAATGGTTGAACACTGCTCAACGAGTGCATAGATATGCCGAAGAATCCATGTTATCTGGTCACAAGATCAGTGCTAAAGATGGATTTCTTAGGGCCAGTAACTATTACAGAGTAGCAGAATTCCTTCTTGTGGAACCAGAGGATCAGAGAATATTAGACACATGGCAAAAAAGCAAAGAATGTTTCAAAAAAGCCACAGAGCTTTTTGACACTCCGGTCGAATCAATCGAAATTCCTTATGGTGAAGGCACCTTACCAGGACATTTTTATTCAGTAGACACATCCAAAAATCCAAGATCAACATTGATAGTGCATGGCGGTTTTGATTCTACATTGGAGGAGCTATATGCATTCGCTGCGGCCCCAGCGCTACAACGGGGATACAACTGTTTAACATTTGAAGGGCCGGGACAAGGCGCAGTAATTATAAAGGACAAAATACCGTTCAGATTTGACTGGGAGAAAGTCGTTACGCCAGTTGTAGATTATGCATTGGCTAGAAACGAAGTAGACCCCAATCACATTGCCTTGATGGGTATTAGCATGGGAGGGTACTTGGCCGCCAGAGCTTGTGCTTTTGAACACCGTATTTCCGCCTGTATACTGTACAACGGGGTCTATGATGGAAAACAAGCTCTAGAAACATCATTTCCTAAATCTCTGAAAAAAGCCTATGAGGATGGAAATGAAGGCCTAGTCAATATGGCCATAGAGATCCTGATGGAATCAGACCCCAACCTAAAGTTTAACATAAAGCATGGCATGTGGACGACTGGATCCTCAACACCATTTGAACTCATTAAGAAAAGCACAAGTTTTACTATGGATGAGATCATCCAGAATATTCGCTGTCCCACACTAGTTCTGGATGCAGAAAAAGATGACTCTTTTCCAGGGCAACCACAAAAGGTTTATCATGCCCTTAAGTGCCCAAAAAACTATATCCTATTTACAGAAACAGAAGGTGCCGAAGAACATTGTCAATCTGGCGCCTCATCCCTTTCTAATCAGCGAATATTTGATTGGCTAGATCAGACTTTTAAAAATCACTGAAATCATTGCCTATGAATAATGACGCCACCTCCGGTGCGACATTGGGACCTACTAATGCAATAGCGAGTATTAGTCAAAATAGTGACATGAAATGAACCTTTATGCTCTTAATTCCTCTATTTTCAGACAATTTCTTTGTCAATTCTTTTATCCTTTTTCTATCTCCACTTACCATGATACTTTCAAGACAATTGTCATCTTTCAAATGAACATGGGTAGCAGAGCTGATTACATCACTGTATAAATGTTGAATTTGAACAGATTTTCTGTCCTGACTATAAATGTGATTATCATAAAGCAAAATTATCACGCCAACTCCAGTTCCGCCGTTATCATTATTATCATTATTGCTGCTCTTCCATTGATGTTCGTCGACAAATGAGTGTAATGCTGCTTGAATGGCTTTAGATCTATCTGTAAAGCCCGCTTTCTCCATTGATTTTTCAAATTCTATTAGAAGTTTGGGTGGTAGTGACATACTTATTCGATTCACATTCTGTTTCGGATAATTGGTTCTGGCTCGGATAGATTTCTTCAAGTCCTTAAATTTAATTAATTGTTGGACTCTTTTTTGTCTTTTGGGAGGAATGAGCGCTCATACTACTTATCAAAGTTTTTTACTATGCCAAGCATTATTCCAACCTCTCCATTAATTCTTCCTTCTGTTCATTTCTAGGATCTATGGAGGTATTTTGAGGTATTTTCGGTATTTCATATTTCTTGTTCTTGACCTTTAATTGATGTATCTTGTGGGATAAATGTTCGTAGCTAAGGCGGAAAAATGATATTTTGAAATGAGATAAAAATAACAAAAACCATTCAAATATAATTATTCTGTGACCAATGATATATTGTCTTTGTTACCATATTTTTCGAATATGTCTTCATACTTTGCAACTTTGCCTTGAATAAGATTTCCTAGTTCATCGTACATCTTTGTAAAATTGGCGCGCATGGTCAATTTCTCCTCAGAGTCAAAAAATCGAATACTGTAACTGCTCATTCCGTTGGTTCTAATTTCCTTTACAAACTTTGCCATTACAATTTGGTCCAAATTGAGGTGTATATGCCATGATCTGTCTTCATACCCAATTGTAGCCCACTGATTGCGAATTCTAAATGGTAATTTATCTTCAATTCTAACTTCGCAAATCCCATTTCCACTGTTTACAGAAAGAATGATATCCTCCTGAGAAAGTATGTCATTTATTAGACGTTCTGCCACTTTATAAGACATACACTTCTGTATTGCGCAGGTAAATAATAAAACGATCGGAACGGGTAAAATTTTAAGCGATTCTTCGCCCGTGCATGTATGTTAAATGTCATTTTTAAAACCAATAGTCAATCTCATCCTACAAATCCAAAAAACCTGATTTTGCAGTTAACAATGTTATCTATATAGTGTCTAAATTCAAGCTTACTTGACCTCGGGTTGATATTCGAGAATGTTAATAGTCAATCCGATAGGGCCGGTGCGAAAGTTAAATTCTCAAGGCTCTGACAAATTTACAATCCGATTTTATATTTTCATATCTGTCGCAACAACCGATTAGTTCCAATGATGGCTCAAACAAGGTTAAGTGGGTGTGTCCAGCTTTCTCCCCAATAAGCTCCCACAATAGGCAAATTCATTATTCATTAACGCGTCAGTATACCTTGAAAAAACAGAATGGTCTAAACATGAGCCATGCATAGGGAAAACCATTCTGGGTTCAAGCTTTATGAGTATTTCCGTCGTTTGTCTGACTGGAACTTCGCTACCAAATATTCCAACTGCCTTGTACATCTGAATCATGGCATCAGAGAGATCTTCTGTTAAAACAGGATTATTGTTACCGGGTTGAATAAATAAGTCTGATGGGAATAAAGATTTTGAAGTCTCATCGAACATCATCATACTGTCCCAATGATGTACATGAGGAGTCATTACAAATCTGAAAACGTGTTTACCAGTTTTAAGAACCTCATTATCCCAAAATGAAATGTAGTCAACAGGGACATTTGACCATCCTGCAAGATTTAATTTCGAACTTAGATCACTACAGACTAACTTGACTTTAGGAGCTTGAAGAAACTGCATCCCACCCCACTCATCACTTTCGAAGTGAAGGAAAGCGACGTAAGATAATTTATCAATATTTATAACCTCTTTTACTTTTTCTTGTATCTTCGAATACATTCCTACAGGGCCCGTATGAATTAAAATGGGATTCTCATCATCAATTAGAAATTGATTAAACGTGATTCCATACTCTTCCACGAACCCCGAAATGCGGTAAATCCCGTCTACTATTTGAGTAATTGAAACATCAATATCTTTGGGATGAAGATACGTCCTACTAATTTCAGCCATCATCGGTTTTTGAAGGGTTAAGTAAATAAATTTTTGTTTCCGCACCTCAGCGTATGTATTCAAACAAGACTTAAGGTTACTTTTTCATTCGGTGTCACATTATTTTAAATCAAATCAGATCGCCTAGAAAATTTATCTCCCATATTCACTTATTTGAGACTCTTCAAATTATTCAGGCCGTTTATTTTCAGAAGCGTAATTATGGTCAACAAAACAATGCCGATAATAATTAACACATAGCCGTTAATTGACCAGGAGGGATTACTATACATAAACGAAGTAGTGGGACCTATCAATGAATTGGACTGTGCAGTGAAGATTAAGCCCAACAAGATAATTACAGCTCCTATAACGGTAACCCCGGTTTTCAACAATCCTAGAATTCTATTGTTAGCCGATGTATATGTTCTTTGAAATAGTTTCATCAAGGTTCTTCTTGTGCCCGAATCTGTGCGTAGATTATTTTATGCACACATACAAGTTGACTCTAGCTCGCAAGGGCAATGCTGGTGACACTATCTAAGAAGCAAATTTGAATAATAAGGATATGAACATTAATTAGACTCAATCAATCATACAACATGTGTTAGTTAAGATAAATAAGATCAATGAAGGTGAGAACAAGGTCAACGTTACTAAACTTGACATTGACGATTATGGCTCAATCATCCCGGTCAAAGATTTGGAATTAGTCTTACCATCGCACGATGAATCAATTATTCAAATATTAAAAAATTCATCCCATGCTGCAGTTTTTACTGAAGGGGACACTGATGACAATAACTCTATATTAATATCAGCGAGCGGCATGAGTAATGAAGACCTAAACAGAGAAAAACAAAATGTAATAGATTCTATAAAAACCAAAAAACAAAATCCAACCTAGAATCAAATTAAGATAAGCATATGTAAAGATGAGTCATGATTAGTCTGCTGATTATTTTTATCTAATTCAGTAATTCATTATACTGTAGCACCAAATTCCAAATCAATTACCCTTAAATTTACATTTTCTTACAGATTCATTGTTGAACTTCATCCAGATTATTAAAAATTGCTAGTGAATGTGTGAATTCTGGGCGTTTGGGCGGGGGCGGGCCAACTAATAAGATCTAGGTATCTATCGAATCAAAAAAATAAACTAGTAATGCTTAATATAGCATTTACCTACTCCATTTGGGAGTCTTAAAAAAGAGACAGGTTCAGTTGAGTCAGAATAGGACATATTTTGGGGTGACAAAAGGTGAATTGCCCGATTTGGCACGCGCCGAACTTGCGTCACTCTTTAGAACATATGGCTGTACATCAATACAATATGAAAACAGCTCTCTAGTTGTTCAGGCTCAATCTGACAAACAACCCAACCAAGTAATTAACAGAGCCGTTCTTACAAAATTCCTTGCAGAGCAAGTAGATGAAAGCGAATATTCGTCACGATTATCGGGTAAAACATTTTCTTGTGTCGTATGTGGAGAGGACAGAAACTCTGTTCTGGATACCGTCGTTAGAAATATCAAACAAAGGTCTGGAGCCAAAGTTTGTCTGGATGATCCAGATTTGTATATCATTATTGTCCCAGAAAAAAAATTGATTGGTATAAGAATATTGCCAAGAAGAAGAGTCAGACTCCTTAAGTTTCCTATAGATAGAAAAGTTGTTCATCCTTCCACACTTACGCCTAAGTTTTGCCGCATCATGATTAATCTTGCTGAGGTTTGTGAAAATGAGTCAATACTAGACCCTTTTTGTGGCACGGGAGGTATTTTGCTCGAAGGAGAAGATATGATGATTAATTCATTCGGACTAGATGTTCAAAGACAAATGTGCCTCGCTTCCAAAGAAAACGGCGCCAAAAATATAGTTTGTTGCAATTCGCTACTTATGCCAGTTAGAACAAATTCTATTCGTGCTGTTGTAACAGACATTCCTTATGGGCAGTCTACCTTTCTGCTCCCCAACATGACTCCAGAGCAACTTCTCTCCGAAACCATCAGGAATTATGGCGATATAGCAAATCGAATTGTTATTATGTGCAGAAGTGTTGACCTAGAAAAGTTATTCGATATTGGATTCCTTAGCCGCTGCAATATTTATTATTCATACGAACACAAAAGTCTAACCAGATGCATCTTGGTATTTTCATCAAAGTAATAACTTTTGATCAGAGACCACAGAAATATTCGGTAAATCGAAATCGCCTCTTCGGGCACAATGAAAGGAGCACGATCAAGATACTGGAACAACAAATTTATCTGGAATCGTTAGAGTAATCTTTGCTCACTGGAAGCCTCGAAGATCAAATGGCCAAATTGTTGATGGATCTAGCCTAGAAAAGGCGATGAAATGACTATTGAAATTACTTTAGATTAATTTTCAACATGGGATTACGGCAAGATTACTCAAGCATAGTCACGGTTTTAACATTCTAATGCTGTTTACATCTGCTATATTTTTAAACAGATAAGGAACTCTATAGTAGCGAATATTCATGGTGGTTGATAAGGTAAGTAATTAAACTGCTACCAGAATCATAGAAGTAAAGAAGAAATGACAAAATAAAACCTGAGTACGGAACTCATATGAAAATATCTTAATTGCTATATCAAGCATTATTGCGAACGTACTTTTCTAGTTAGCTTGAGTTATGGTTGTATTTGTCTGATTTGAATATACTTTCCGTATATGTTGTCCGCTCTCACATTTTTCATCAGGATCATCCGATATCACTTGCACTGTATAGACTTTGTTAACTTTTGTGACGTTTAGATTGGGATCCACATATGATACTGTGTTATTTTCAAATAAAGGCTTGCCCTGGGTTTCTCTATTTTTTATTAAACATTCATCTAATTTTATTCCCTCAGCTAGGATTTGATCTGTTGAATAATGAGGCTTATTTGAACTACCTTCGGCAACGGTTATTTCAAAAATACCCTTGTCGGTGTCGAAAATATATGATTGATACCCTTCGTCACCCACTGAAGGATCATAAGACCCTCCTGCAGTACCCTGAACTGAAATGAACGGATTTCCATTTTTGACTCCAAAATTAGTTACAATGTAATCTTTTTCATGAAGTGTTATTGCGTATGCAACGGTTGCTAATGGACTTAAGAATAAAATGGCAGAGACAATCAATAGATAGACGCTTTCCCTATTGTGCATATTATTAACGAATAGAGTGAGTTTAAAAATTTTATCCAAATGTCCAACTTTGAAGCAACAGACTGGAATCTGATATAATTCATGTTGAAACGGACATGATGGGAAAAAATAACTTGTTTCCCGTAATGTACATTTTTTGCCTAATTTGTAAGCCTTATCTGAGACAATGTGCATCTATTGTCCATGGCTGATGCACCGTTAACGTACGGGATCGTCATAGGTGTCTTTATTGGACTTGGTGTGATATTGTTCGCAGCAAGGGCAAAAAGATATGCGAGTCGCAGCGAGCCTGGCATGGATACGAGTTCTATCGAAGAAAAACGTTCACCTGCTTGAGGATACAACTAGCTTACAGGTCGGAAATTAGCTGTTCAATCAGAAGACACCTCTATTGTAAAATAAGGACAAAGAAACACCTAACATCTTTGCTGCATTTAACTTGATACCCTATTGACATCCACAGGTCATTAAGACCTTGTTAGACAAACTTCAAAAATTATTTTAACATCCTTCGGCATTAGAGAAATCAGAAACAATTCACTTTTCATATAAGAACTCTGCCATCCGTTTACACTATAGTTTCAAAAATAAAAAGAGGTACCTATTCAGCCAGATTGTCTACATGTCCATAAAAGCTGAAAAGGGTTCTCTCCTGTCAGCCTTTGAAAAATTCTGTAAGATTCAGTTCTAAATCATGAATCTACTAAACTTCATAGCCACGATTATAAGTAAAAGGAGCGGCGGGCCAGGCAATCACTTCTTGTTGCTGCTGCGTTATTGGGAATAGTGGCCTGGCTATGCACAAGTGTTATCCAGGATGCAAACGGTAGTATGTGCATAGTGACAAGGCCTGATAATGATATGACTATCAAATTAATAAGCCATCTGAAAAATAATATCGAAAGAAAATTAAGTCTCACTTTTCAGAACAAAGAAAGTGCGCTTGGAACAAATGCTTGTACAACTATTATAATTCAGCACTGTCATGTGATTTTTAATACCCGCATTCTAATCATTTATAGGATATCTGTAAACTCATTTTTAATTTGTTTATTGTTAACCTATATCAAGCTAAGTATACTCAATGATTTAACTGCCGCTTATGATCTTCTAATTCAACTATGTTAGAGAATTCCATTCCACATTTATCACAATGATCTGAAGGAAATTGAGCTGAAGAAGTCATTTCGACTTGAATTATTGATTCAACTTATTCGAATGACTGATTCGAATATGATCATCTAACTGTGTTATACTGTCAAATTCCATTCCACACTCATCACAACTATTTCGAGCTACAGAGCCCATCTAACTGTTAATATTTCTTGTTCTTAAAAAAACTTACTTTATCCAAGTAGGAACTAGGTATTCTTTTGACCAAGAATCACATAGAATTAACTCCGAGCCTTCCACATAAATTCTTCTATCTAATACACTCTTAAAGCTCCGACCTCACAAGTCAAGCACGGTCGACGGAAAGCACTAGTATGGCTGTCGAAAGATAGTAATGCGAAATCTTAAGGGTAGTAACTCTTGTTCTTGGGAAGTTACACTAAGCAATTGGCAGCTGTTAGAGATAATTCAACTGAACTACTGGCTTGTGACTGTTATCCCTGTAATTGAACATGCTAAATGAATTGTCCAATTCTAACAAAATACACTTAATCTCCATGTTAACAGATACACTAGCCTGGAAATGTCCCAATCTAGAAATAATATAAAAGCTCTTGCATCTCTAACAACCGTCTCATTAGGAATCTCAATTTTCGTAATATCTGCCGTGATGTTAATTACCCCACAGTTTAGAACTTTATATGCTGAGACGGGTACAGGCAAAGACGTATTCAAGGTAATTGTTTCTGTATTTGATATCTCAAATGAAACTGGAGATATTGTTACAACTGTTAATGTAAATGGAAATTCTAAAGTAAAGTCATTTGATAGTGATTACCTCAACTTCTGGCCCGCGTCAGACAACTCTAGCACGAGACTGATAGAATACATAGCCACTTTTCCAGGAATAGAGGTAAAACCAGGAGACAATTACAAAGCTTGCGTCCTCGTAGTTGAGACTGCTAATACCATTTGCAAAGAGGGAGCAAACTCGCCTGGTAAGAGGCCTGAAATTGTTGATATATCTTTAGATTCTGATTCTTCTACTGCGGCTGTCAAGGTAGCTAGTGAAAACACTACTGCAAAAATAGATCCAAAGAAACTAGATACTAAAGATACGGACTCAAAGAAACTAGATACTAAAGATACAGACTCAAAGAAACTAGATACTAAAGATACGGACTCAAAGAAACTAGATACTAAAGATACAGACTCAA
>JBIOZE010000004.1:0-3392 GCA_044870745.1 Nitrososphaeraceae archaeon
GAGGGATCCGTAGTTTTATCGCAACTTCAACTGGTTTCGGGTGGGCTGCGCTCCGATAGAGCTTTAATGCCTTGAGCTCATTACTAAGCTCAGAATTTTTTTCTCCAAATTCTCTTTTTAAGATTACATAAACATCTCGCAATGACATATGTAATTGACGGGCTATCTCTTTAGGAGATACTCCTTGTTTGTATAAATCAATTACCATTTGTTGCTTCTCTTTAGGTATTAGTAAACTCAATTGTCAATCATATGTTACCCCATCAAACATTTAGGTATTACCTTTATTATCACTTATTTCCTAACCCTATGGCAGTGTTACCTCTGTTACCTATTCGAATGAATTAATAGATGTAAGAGGACAATTAATTATTTAATTAAATATTATAGAGTCCTATAAACAGACTTATTGCAAGAAAAAAAGCAAGAATCAATTCCCACTATATTCTGCTCTCTTATCCAGTGTTTCTAACATTCCTTTAATCAAGTCTCTTCCCATGCCGATCCAAAGAGTGTCGGATTCAGGATTCGCAGATTTAAAGAAACCTGTAACTTTATTGTGTATTAGGTCATATTGAATGGTATATACTGTATTGCACAGTGTGTTATCTCGCTTTAGGTTATTGCAGATCGCGAAGTAAGAGGAGCTGTTGATGCTGCCATTTCGAGAGTTATCCCTGAGTCGTGAAATTATGACGGGATCTTCGAATTTGAAAATAAAACGGTAATTACAAACAGAACATGGAATTGCCCAGCGAGTAGGATCATCTGGATCTTGCTCCATCTTAGACAAGCCAATCTCATCTGTCTGCTCATCTTTTTAAGATTTTTGTTGGTCCGATTTTCTCTATTTATGTATCTCACAAATATACAGCTCACCAAATCATAGGATATTTGTGCAGCATACGTGATCGGAAAGTTTCAGAAGGCCCCTATAATCATGTTCGGGATAAACCCAGGGTATTCGCGAAAAAATAACCCCGGGGAGGAATCAATATAAAGGTCAACATAATCATCCCAGGACCTTCTAGCTACGAACTTCTATGAATATTATGCAAGAGACGAATTTAGCTTTCGACATAGGGAGGATTATCATTTTAGTTTGGGTTAATTCATTCACGTTTTGGTAGTGTCCATCCAGTATTATCCTTATCACTGATTTAGTCCATATTATAGATAGATGTCAGCTAATGCTGGTAATTCCAGCAGCAACAGTCAGCTAAGGTATATTCATTTGTAGGCGCTTCGTTACCAGTCTGTTTTTTTTTGCAAAACCTTGTGCAAAGGGGGTGACAACGTTTCTGTTTGTGAATCATATTTGACATGATTTTAAGACCCGCAAAAATACAAACAATAGAGCCGCGACAATAACAAATGTGGGATTTAAACAACCATTAAGATTATGAACGAATTAGCGGTATAGAGCATTATCGTCCAGTTTACGTCCAGAATTTAGTTGCTTATTATTTCTCAGCATGAGAGCTGATAATTGCTTATTTATTACCATTACATATCGCTGTTGTGGGTGGGTACCTCATGCAGTCCTCATCGGCAAGAGCGGTAGCTATACTAGCTATTTCAACAATTTTTACAAGCCCTATAATATCTGTACAATGGTCCACTGCCCAAACCGTTGGAGACAAAGTTCCTAACAAAAGCAATTAATCCCACATCATAGCAATTATAACAATAAAGAGATGTTGTCTAAAGAGGATTTAGAAAGAAGTATTGCAACAGACTTAGGGAGGGGATGGGAATTGAAAATTGGAAAACTTGTCAAGTTATTTCAATTCTCTAGCTTTACGCATGCTGTTGATTTTGTAAACGAAATCGCTAAGATTGCTGAGAAGCTTGACCATCATCTTCTATCCTACCAGTTTCGGGACATAAGTCACATTCCTTCCAAGATAGACCATTGCCATTTCTTCCTTCCTAGGTTTACTACTAGACACCGATAAACCAGAAAAGCAGATTAAACAGAATTACCTAGCCCTATTGTTGGAATTGTTTTGGCTTTTAACCATTTCATTATTTGGAGTCGTGGCAGGTGTTGCTGTGTTAATTGTTATACTCTTCCGCCCTAGGAAATTGAGATTACCCTAACCAACCAGGGGAAGTAATCCAATACCTAATCTTTTCGTAACTGGTAACAAAAATAAATATTGTTAATACTTCGAGACGCTTGGTTACTAATGTGACATGTTGCTCATAATATCCTGCCCAGGTCGAGTTTGTTGTATCTATTCTTTTTTCTTGAATACAATTTCGAGTATGCCATCATTATAATGCAGTGGGGTTTTTGCTTACGACTACTTAACAATTATTACCGTGCATTTGGAGTAGTGGGCGAGCTTATACGAAGTACTTCCCAAAACAATTTCCTTTGAACTACTATACAGGCCTCTAGTACCTACCACGATTGTATCGACATTTTCTCTGTTTGCGATCTTCAAAATCTCTTCAGTTGGATTCCCCCTAGACTGTACAGTATTTACAGATTTCACTCCTAACAATTTAGCCCTATCCTCATACTTTCGAAGAATTTCCTTGCTGGTCTTCTCTAGCTGTTTGAAAATAGAGTATCCCACGCTAACGTACTCTTCGATTACATTCAGGATTAGTAAACGGTTACCGGTGTTTCGCGCAAGTATACAGGCATATTCAAACGCTTTCCTAGAATAGTCAGACGCATCAACGGCAAGAAGAATTTTGGTAGACGTTTTCCTTTTGAGCATAAGCCATAGATAATTCTGTGAACGTCTATTTAGGTATGATTATCTCCGCCTCCATGAGGTCAGCACACGAGTATGAATGTATCAAAGTGGAGACCTCAGGAATGAAAATAAGGGAGAACTAACGCTTATTCTTTGATGCCTTCAGAAAGATCAAAGAAATTACTCGAAAATCGAGGATTTGCAATCGATAGAGTAGAAAACGGATTCGAAATTAGAATAGGTCGACGTTCACTTCCTGCTGGCTTAAATGAAATTTTTGTGGGTACCGATGAATTGGATGCCATAACAGATCTGGGTCATCTAGAAACGATCTGTTCTGAAAAAGATCTTCTAATGATTAAACTCTCTGATTAAACTCTCTGATTAAACTCTCAAAAAGAATTGATAGGGTGTCAAGAGAAGAAGAAATTATGGGTGAGAATCCTCCGGGAAAAATTCTTTGACTTTCTCAGTCAACGAGGCATTAGACTGTACTTCAGGCATTGATATTATGATATTTAATAGAAATTCATATCGTTTCTTTAACTGAGAAATCTGACAATCCAGGCTCTGAATAATTGTATATGACTTGTTAAATTCCTCCGCCAGTTCACTAATTAATTTATCCTGGCTAATTTGACCCGATCCGAAACTGTTTAAAAGTGACTCTACGTACTC
>JBIOZE010000005.1:0-4368 GCA_044870745.1 Nitrososphaeraceae archaeon
AAATTTGACACGATTTTTAGATTCGTGGTGTCAAGCAAATGAAACGGCTCTCCAACATAATGTCTGATGCCATCAGGATTACCGCCTTTGGTAGCAGTTTACCAATCAGGTATTCAGCTTTGTTCTGACAACCATTAGATTATTTAATACTTTTAATTTACTTTTAAAGCCATGACCGTAAGCCTAGAACTCGAATATATTATACTTATCATACTTGGTTTTTTATCAGAAATTCTAGGGACAATGGCCGGCTTCGGTTCATCAACTATCTTTCTGCCATTAGCATCCTATTTGGTGGAGTTTAAGACAGCATTGGTCTTGGTAGCGATATTTCACCTCTTTGGAAACATTAGTAGAATTACATTTTTCAGGCATGGGCTTGACTGGAATGTTTTACTGATATTTGGTATACCAAGTTTTGTTCTCAGTCTAATTGGTGCAACATTGGTAGGTAATCTATCACAAACGTTTCTCAAGCTCATATTAGGAATATTTCTCATAGTTCTTTCAGTCTTATTCCTTATCAAGCCCAAGGTTGCTTTTCCGGCCAACAAAAAATCGCTAGTTTTGGGTGGTGGAATTTCAGGTTTTATAGTAGGCTTGATAGGAACTGGCGGAGCATTGAGGGCATCATTTCTTACGGGATTGAAGATGGATAAAGAAAAATACATCGCCACCTCAGCTGTTGTAGCTCTCGGCACTGACGCAACTAGAATCCCTTATTACATTACTTCCGGATTCCTACTTGAACAATATTACTACTTGATTCCATTTCTATTTGTAAGCGCTTTTCTAGGTTCTTATGTTGGCAGAAAGATAGTAACTAGAATAGACCAGGAGAAATTCAAAAAGATGGTCTTGATAGCCATCATTCTTGTAAGCATCAAATTCCTATTGGATGGAATTACAGCGGATTTGTAGCGAGAAATTCCAATATGAATACGTCACATTTGAATATTTAGAAATTCTAATTGTTCTGTAGTAATTTCACATTTTTAGTTCGGAATAAACTAAACCACTCAATAAATAAAAAACTGCATTAAATTTTCACATAAATTAAAATAAATATTGTAATTCTAGAAATTTCGTTTTGCGATATCTTTATTTTCTAAGATTATTTAGGGATATGTTACAAATTAGTGACCTTCGTGGACACAACCATTCAACTTGCCGTCGTTATTCTAGGAGCAATTGGTATGTCAGTGCCCTTTGGGCTCTATTTAGCCAGAATGATTTCTTTTGAGCTTCGTCCACTTGAAAAACCTCTAGCCAAAGTGGAACGAGGATTCTTCAAACTAATAGGGATTGACGCAGATAAACAGATGACCTGGAAACAATATTTCTTTGCCCTCTTTACGACTAGCGTCATTTCAATAATTTTTGTAATGCTGGTTCTGTCATTCCAAAATTATCTACCCTCATCACAACACGTTGATGGATTTTCGATTGATTTAGCATTTCATACTGCCATGTCCTTTATCACAAATACCGACTTGCAGCACTACGTTGGAGAGAATCAGCTTTCAATAGTATCTCAAATGGTAGCGTTAACTTTTGCAATGTTTATTGCACCGGCAGTTGGCATTACAACAGCTTTTGCATTCATACGGTCGTTTATTAGAAAAAACTTCGGTTTAGGAAACTTTTATGTTGATTTTGTAAGAGTAATTATTACTCTGCTATTGCCTATTGCATTTATTTCATCGTTACTATTGATGATTACAGGGGTGCCACAGACTCTCGATTCATCTAAGACAATTAAGACGATAGAAGGTAACAACCAGACAATTCCTACGGGCCCTGTTGCGTCGCTGGAATCAATAAAGGAGCTGGGTGAAAACGGTGGAGGATTTTTTGGAGCTAATTCGGCTCATCCATTTGAGAATCCAACTGGACTATCCAATACCTATGAAATGTTCTTAATGATAGTAATTCCATTATCATTTCCAATTGCTTATGCCAGGCTATTAGGTAAAGGAAGGGGAATATCGATACTGGCAATTATACTAATCGGATTCGGGGGCTTGCTTCTCTTCGGTATATATACTCACCCGGTATCCTCATTAATAGAAACCCGATTTGGCAGCTTCAGCAGCACCTTATTTAACATGATATCAATTACGTCAAATACCGGAGCCATAAATGCCTCACTAGCTGGAATGACACCTAATGCTGTAATCTCTTTTCTGATTTCGATGTTTGTTCAGGCTATACCTGGTGGTGCTGGAACCGGAATGGTCTACATGTTAGTTTATGTATTGTTGACATTATTTGTGGTGGGTCTCATGGTAGGAAAGACCCCTGAATTTATGGGTATGAAAATTAGTCCAAAAGATGTCAAGATTGCCGTATTCATATTTTTAGTTCACCCCGCCTTAATACTCATTCCAACTGCAATTGCTTTGACTACAGGAAACGCTCAAGTTATTATAGGCGAGAAGGTTACCCCTCTTGGATACACACAAACACTTTATGAATTTACTTCTGCTGCCGCCAATAACGGTTCTGATTATTTTGGTGCTTCTGCCGATACTCCTTTCTGGAACTGGTCAACCGGCATAATTGTCTTCCTAGGCAGATATATTCCAATTGGACTTATGTTAATCATTGCAGGCTCCTTTACTTCTAAAGAGAGAAAAGAGGTTGTAGAACCAATCAAAACTAAAGGATTGACATTTGTTTCAATAGTGGTTGTGGTAACATTTCTGCTAACAGCTCTTGCCTTCTTTCCATTCTTGGTGATAGGACCATTTTCGATGTGATAAATATGAAAAACAGAATCGATAGAATTTTGAATATGTGTAAAAGTAAGGCTAAGGAAAATAAATCACGAAATAAGTTTTTCGCAGGACTAAATAGTAAAGTAATATTGGATTCAGTAACAAAACTTAATCCAACTTATTTGGCTAAGTTTAATCCTGTTATGTTCACAGTAGAGATTGGTTTCTTTCTGGTTTTATTAATTGCCTTCTTTCCTAACATCTCAGCCGAATTTGTGAACCAAAATCAAATATTTTATTTTGAATCTGCTACCATTCTGATTCTAACTGTCTGGTTTGCTACCTTTTCAGAGTCTTTATCTGAGGCACAGGCACGTGCGAGAGTCGATTCTCTTCGCAGCTTAGAGAAAGAGGTAATTGCGCACAAGATGGTAAATGGGGATGGAACTCTCGTCGATGTAGCCTCTACAGAATTAAAACCCGGAGATGAGGTAAGAGTCAATGCAGGTGAAATAATTCCGAGAGATGGTCTCGTTAACGTCGGCAAAGCATTCATAGATGAATCTATGATGACAGGAGAGTCAAATCCTGTCTATAAGGAAAAAGGAGACCACGTCATTGGAGGAACGAAAGTGGCAAGTGACACTCTGGTTGTCGAAATAACTGCGGAGGCTGGTAGAAGTTTTCTAGACCAGATGATAGGATTGATTAGGAACGCAACAAGACCACGAACTCAAAATGAAATCGCACTTACCATATTGCTTGCCGGTCTTTCATTGATATTTGTCATAGTAATTGGCACTCTTCTTTATTTGGCATATTTTCTAGGATACAAGGTTGACATCGCAACGCTCATAGCATTACTTGTGGCTCTAATGCCAACAACAATAGGAGCGTTACTTCCAGCCATTGGGGTAGCTGGAATTACACGTCTTGGACGAGATAATATTGTGGCAAAGTCTGGTAAGGGTATAGAATCTGCAGGGGATTGTGATGTATTGATACTTGACAAAACAGGCACAATCACCGAAGGTAGTCGCAGTGCAATTGGTTTTATTCCGATACAAAAATATACAGAGGAGGACGTTGGGCAGGCTGCATTTGCCGCATCAATTCATGATAATTCTCATGAGGGCAAATCGATAGTGGATTTGGCTGAAGAGAAGAAATTCATTCCTCCTTTGGTGGAGAGAATTCTTACATCAAAGCCGATAGAATTTAGCGCAGAAACAAAATATAGCGGTATACAGTTCGTTCCTTTCAAAGATATACAACTTACAAAGGAACAGAGAGAGCAACTAGAAGAAATAGAATCATTCGATGGACATGCGACAGAGGAAATTGAGAATACTGCCTTGTCTGATTACAATTCTGGGAATTTTGGAAAAATACTTATTGACTTGTCCAATAAGGGCAGCGAGATTATTGTCTTAAAAGGTGCGGTAGAAGAAATGTTGAAGCGCGCACATAATCAGGTAAATGAAGATGAGATAAAATGGAAGTCGCAAGAGATTTCCAAAAAAGGAGAAACACCATTAGTCGTTTCAATAAATCAAGAAGTAATCGGTCTTGTCGCATTGAAAGATAACCTTAAGGAAAATATAAGTGACAATATTGGAGAAATTCGCTCTACAGGAATACACACCAT
>JBIOZE010000006.1:0-10439 GCA_044870745.1 Nitrososphaeraceae archaeon
GCATTATTATTTCAAGGACAAAGAAGATTTAGTCTGTAAGGCGTTAACAAGCATTACCAGCCGTATGGTCCAATCGTCTCTTGTGTATATTTACTACATTTTCAGCGATTTCTTCAGCAGATCTTCCCCTCAGACCTTCAAGAGACGATTGGACCATGCGGCTGGTAATGCTTGTTAACGCCTTACAGACTAAATCCTCTTTATCCTTGAAATAATAATGCAAAATACCCCTGCTAACATTAGCTGCCTCGGATATTTCGGGTATCGTCGCATCGTTATATCCTTTTTCGGCAAGTACCCTTACTGCAGCTTGTAAAATAGCATTTATTTTTTCTTCTCTGTCGGGAGCCAATACATACTGTATTGGATATCTGGAATATATAAATTAAGTTGGACGTACAACCAAATACTTATATTACTCTGAAACTTAATAGTTGGTTGAATGTCCAACCAAAACCCAAACGTAATTAGTCGAATCCATAATCGCGAAAAAAAAGAAGATATAGTTATAATAGGTGCTGGACTTTCTGGTCTTACAACAGCTATCATACTCGCTCGTGCAGGAAGATCCGTCACGGTGTTTGAACAATCAAGCAAAGTGGGAGGAAGAGCAAGAACAGAAAATGTAGATAGTTTTTATTTTAATCAAGGTCCACATGCTCTTTATCTTTCAGGAGAAGGTGCCAAGGTTTTACAAGAATTAGGAATAAAGTATAGAGGTAGTCCTCCTCCTTCCCCTCAATATTTTATAAAATATGATATGAAATATCAACAAGGAGCAAGTTTCTTTTCAATCCTTACCTCAAAACTACTTGCAGGGTTAGGCAGTAAAATAGAATTGATCCGGTTTTTCATGTCACTAAGGAAGATGAATTTTAACGAGATTCAAAGTATCACTATAGAAGAGTGGTTAAAAAAGAGGATTCACCATCGAGACGTTTTTGATCTTTTGATAACACTATGCCGTATTGTTACATATGCGAACGAGCCTGAAGTTCAAAGTGCTGGTTCAACACTGTCCCAACTTCAAAGGGCAATATTTGGTGGAGTCTTGTATCTGGATGGAGGTTGGCAGACACTCGTAAATGAGTTGATATCAGAGGCTCTAAAGGCACACGTTAAGATCTATTCTGGTAAAAGAGTATCTAATGTAAAAGAAGTTGTTATCGACAGCCCAACGTCAGCAGAAATAACAATGCCATTATGGAGAATTAATGTTTCTGATGGTAGTAGCATATTAACATCAACGTTGGTCATAGCTGGAAGTCCAACAGATATTCAAGGGCTCTTTAGAGATAGTAAACCAAAACTCTTATCCTATATTGTTGGTGAAAGGGCAAACAGTAGTAGTAGAAGGATAAATCCTGTAAGAGCAGCATGCCTTGATGTAGCTTTGAACACTCTTCCCGATCCAAGCATACCTGTTGCCGTGGGAATAGATAGTCCTTTTTTTCTTTCTGTTCACTCAGCTTCGGCAAAGCTTGCTCCAAAAGGCGGAGCGCTTATTCATGTAATCAAGTACCTTGGTTCCACTCATGAATCAAATCCGAGCACCGACAAACTAGAGTTAGAAGCTTTCTTAGACGCAATCCAGCCTGGTTGGAGAAACGTAGTGATTAGGCAGAGATTTTTGCCTAGCATGATAGTTTATAATGCAATAGTTACTGCTGAACAGGGAGGTACTCTAGGACGGCCAGACACGAAAGTTCCAGAAACCGAAAACCTCTACACAGTAGGGGATTGGATTGGATCTGAAGGGATACTTGCTGATGCGAGCTTTGCAAGTGCCAAACGTGCTGCAGAACAAATTTTGAAAGCACGTCCAATACTTGTTTCCTATGTATAACATATTGCTGAATAAGACTCTATGGATAGTATCTAGCTCGTTTAGATCTGGTAACTGATTTATTCAAAATCGGCAGTTGCCATCTGAGTGTATTAGTTATTCATACTATTTTATGAATCCTACACGGATGTTTATATTCCAAGTAACTTCTTTTTTGTCATGCTCATCTCCCCATAAACCTTTTAGTTCTGACTTTACGAGATCCAATGGATCTTGATTCTTTTCAGAATAATACTTTTTTACAGAAGACCAAGTTTGCATATAATTCCATAGTTGAAGTAAATTCCAGTATAATGTTGTCCTAAATGTCGGAACAGAAATTTCCTTGAATGGAAATGGAATTGTTTTATATTTTTCTTTAACATATTTTGTTTCTTTGGCCCAATAATTACCAAGAATTTCACCGCCAACATCAAGCCGACTGCTAATGTTGTCTATTTGCGGATTTATTTTATGCATATCATATGACCATACCGCTATAACACCATCTTTTTTACCAACTCTTTTTACATTATTATAAAATTTTTCAAGATCAAACCAATGTAATGCTTGAGCTACAGTGACAAGGTCGACAGAATCGTTGTCTAGGTTCGCGTTTTCAGCTGGAAATATTTTGTATTCTATATTTTCTCTTTGGAAACCATGTTGAATCTGATTTTTACTCGCATCGCTAGCGATTACCTTCTTGAAATATTTGCATAAGCCTATGGCAGACTGTCCATTCCCAGTTGCACAATCCCAAGCAAGATTTTTTTGAGGTGTTATTGAAGATAAAAATTCAAAAAGTATATCCGGATAGGTTGGTCTTGAGAAAGAATATTCTTTTGAATAACGAGAAAAATTATCAATAAATCCTTTAGACAATAGAATTATTTAGCTTTCCCATTTATTATCCCTTATCTTGTTATGTTATGCTAAAACTACGGGTCAGGTAACTTGCACATACCTTAAGTAAAATCACAAACAAAAATGGGTGAGCTGGTGGCGAGTGTTTGTTCCAAATATTGGAAACCACAGACAGACAGACAGACGGTCAGTAAGATTAAACAGGTTTTCGAATCATTGGCAAGTGGCAAGTGGTAGCAGGCTTCTTTGGCTAAATGCTTTTATGTCATGCTAATGATGTTCTGTCATATCAACAACACAATTTAGTTCTGAATCACGTGGTCAGTATAAAGCGAAGGCTTACGCTGCTGCAGGTGCGGAATCACCGCTTGCGCTCGCCACGATCCCTCGACGCGATCCTGGCGAACACGACGTTCAGATCGAAATTCTTTTCTGTGGTATCTGTCACTCTGACCTCCACCAAGTCCGTAACGAGTGGAGCGCGATGCCTACTGTCTATCCATGCGTTCCCGGACATGAGATCGTCGGCCGTGTTACTAACGTAGGCTCTGCAGTGACCAAGTTTAAACCTGGCGACCTTGCTGCAGTCGGCTGCTTGGTTGACTCCGACGGTGACTGTCACGAGTGTCAGGCCGGTCTCGAGCAGTTCTGTCCGCACATGATCCTCACTTACAATGCTCCAGACGTGCACCTTGGAGGCATCACCTATGGCGGCTATTCCGACAGTATTGTCGTCAAAGAGAAATTTGTCCTACACGTTCCTTCCAACTTGGATCTCGCCGGAGCCGCGCCTCTCTTATGCGCCGGAATTACAACATACTCGCCTATGCGGCATTGGGGTGTTACCAAAGGCAAGAAAGTCGGTGTGGTCGGTCTCGGTGGGTTGGGTCATATGGCGGTAAAGTTTGCTCATGCGCTTGGGGCCCATGTTGTAGTCTTTACCACTTCATCTAATAAGAAAGAAGACGCGCTTCGCCTAGGCGCAGACGACGTGATCCTTTCGCGAGATCCCGATCAAATGAGAAAGCACGTAGACAGCTTCGACTTCATACTCGACGCCGTCTCTGCCGAGCATGACATTAACACATACATACAATTACTCCGCCGCGATGGTAACATCACGCTCGTCGGCGCACCGGACAAGCCTCATCCCGTCTCAGCCTTCGGCCTCCTGTTCAAGCGTCGTAGCCTTTCTGGCTCGCTCATCGGGGGTCTTGCCGAAACACAAGAAATGCTCGACTTTTGTGGCAAGCATAATATCACTGCCGACGTAGAAGTCATCCCTATCCAGAAGATCAACGAGGCTTACGAGAGACTATCTCGTGCGGATGTAAAGTATCGCTTCTCCATTGATATGGCTTCCCTAAAATCACAGTAACACGGGCATCACCAATGTCACCGGTTTTGGTGTAAACTGAATACCAATTTAGATATGTTGATATAGTATCAACTAGAAATTTTGAATAAATTCAAATTTACATTTATGGATTGATGGTGATATACTGTTACGACTTCAGCACATTACTACGTTAGCTAGGCGGATTTGTTGTCGTCGATAAAAATGTATTTAATATCTTACCGATCTCTTCCGGATACTGATCCACTACTGCATGACCAGCATTTTTGATCTGAACAAGCCAGGCTCCTGGAATCTTTTCTACAATCTTTAAAGAATTAACATGCGGCTGGTACTTATCATCATCGGTTCCAGTTATGGCCAAAGTAGGTCTGGCTGTTTTCGCAAGCTCATCACAAGCACCAGTCCAGCTTGGATTGTCCTCCCAATGCTTTCCTACGTTTTCCTGATTATTCATTGCGTCCGGGGAAGCACCAGGCTTCGCTTGCTTCCAAGTTGGAATGTTCTCAAGGGATTCAGGATGCATTCTTATCCATCCCGATCCTAATGAAGCAGATACAAGCTCTTTCATCTCCTCCTGAGAAATAGAAACATTATTTAGAGATTTATTTACAATTTCGGATTGCAATTTTATAAACTCAGCTGGTTTAGGTGTATGATCCTTTCCTCCGCATGATGAACCAATAAGTACAAGACTCTTAACCTTATCTGGATACATGATTGCAAGCTGTTCGGCTATATATGATCCAAGAGAATATCCCATAACATCTGCTTTTGGTATTTTCAGAGCATCAAGCAAACCGGCACTATCGTTTGCTAGTTGCTGATAAGTGTATGGTTTGGAACCAGTTGTTGTATTTCCAATTCCACGACTATCAAACGCAATTACTGTGTGATTTGAAGAGAGAATCCTTGGAAAGGACGGGTCCCATGCATCCATACCATCAGAAGCGCCATTGAAAAGTAAAATAGGGTCACCTTTACCTAACATCTTGTATGCGATTTCAATATCTCCTACGTGAACCTTCTTTGCTGGCATTTCTTGTATCTTCAGTAAGCCTTCATTCTCCGCTATACTCTGATTTGTTTGACCATAAACAAGTGGCGTACTAGTTGTTATCATAGAAGTGGGGATAATCAACACAAACAACAAGATGACGGATAATACTTCCTTTGATTTTTTTGGGTAATACATTTCAGCTAACTCATTCATACGTGATATCAACTACTATTAGAGTTTTAGGTAGTCTTTAGAATATCTAAGGCTATGATATATTACCAAATGAGCTCAAATCCAGAATAAATTACATACACTTGTGTATTAAATCCACAAATGCAGCTTTAGTTAGAGAGAGAAGTATTTTATTCATTCATACAACATGTGAATTATTTATTTTCCTACTAAAACCGATTCGGTTGTTAAGTCTTATTTTCTAGTTAACAACATGCGCATGCCATGTTTGGGACGCAAAGTAATCAGTGGTTTCAACGCGACTTTTTGACCAGGATCTAAAGTCATCTTCCACTGTTTACAAATAATGGAAATTAAGAGGATCGCTTCCAACCAGGCAAATGGCTCACCAATACATCCTCTGATACCACCTCCGAAAGGAAAGTAACTAAATCTTGGTAACTGTTTTTTGAACTCCGGAGTCCAACGATCTGGATAAAAAAGATCTGGATCTGTGTAATAGAGAGGGTTTCTGTGCATAACATATTGACTCATTAGAATTATCGAGCCTGCTCTAATTGCATATTTATCAATCTTGTACTCATTTATGGCCTGGCGTCCCAATGCCCATGCTGGAGGATATAGTCGCATCGATTCAGTAAGAATCCTTTCTGTATACACCAACTCTGAGACATCGAAAATAGTAGGAATTTTCCGGCTGTCTCCTAATACTGCGCGAAGCTCTTCGTCAAGTTTTGCTTCGACATCTGGATGCAATGACAAAAGATAAAGTGTCCACGTAAGTGCATTTGAAGTCGTTTCGTGACCGGCCAAAAATATTGTCATGACCTCGTCCCTCAACTGTATGTCACTCATTTTCCCAATTCCAGATTCTTCGTCCTGAGCTTGAAGAAGTGTGAACAGCAGATCATCTCCTTCTTTCTGTCCTCCATCCAAACTCTTTCTATGTTCGCTAATCATGCTATACACCGTTGAATCTAAAGTGCGTTTTGCTCTCTGAAATTCTCTGTTCATTGGTAATACGGGGATCTTTTCAATCAATTCACCAAATGGCATTAAAAGGCGGTTGAAATATTCCATGCACGTTAGTAGTGCTTTGCCTATCTCATCTCCTTGTTGTTTGACTTCATAACCTAATACGCTCTTGCTTATTATTGCTAATGTAACATGTGCCATTTCTTTATGAATGTCAACTACGGTACCATTCTTCCAATTAGCGCACATTTTGAGAGCGCACTTTATCATGACATCAGAATAAGATCTTATTTGTTTAGGATAAAATTTAGGTTGTATCAAATGCCGCTGTCTGTCATGATACTCACCTTCACTAGTAACTAGGCCATTGCCAAGGAGACGTTTTGAAACCTGTAATCCTCTACTTTTAATAAAATTCTTGTGGTTGGTAACTAAGACATCTTCAATGTAATTTGGATTATTTATGAAATAAACATCTTGCCTCCCAAATTTGAAATGGCTAATATCACCATATTTATGGGAGAGGTCAAGTAATGTCTTGATCGGATCTCGTACAAACTTACGGCCCATTGAATAAGGGACTATAGTGGAAGGTCCAGGTGGATATTCAATACTACTTCTCATGCATTTTAGACTCTATCAAGATTAATATCGTTTTACATTGATATCACATGTTAGCAGGTCTGAACAAAATTAGACCGAACAAGTATTCTTGCTCTGCCGCCATGATAGGCGGATATCTTGGAGATAGATATACTAATAGATTTAGTGATAGAAACCAAAAACGTATTATTGGCTTGGTGCTAATTCATCTTGTCGGGAGGATTGAGTCTCTCGGTACAGTTCGGACTTTATGTACCAAGAATGATTTCCTGTGCGGTCGGCAGTAAAAGTTGCATTTCCATTTTCAGCGAATCCTACACTGATATCAACCTTATATGTCCCAAGTTCTCCAAAATACTCGAAATAAACAAGTTGGATTCAATAGTTAATGATCCTAGTCGCTGGTTAACTTCAGAACGAGTACGAGGGTATCTTGAGAGAGCAGATAAGATCCCGCACAGAACAGAGGGTGAGAATGTACTCTTGGACTTTATTCCAAAAACAACTAGGAAAGTTCTTGATTTAGGTACAGGCGATGGGAGGTTGATAAGGCTATTAAAAACTAAAATCCCAACCATGAAGTGTGTCGCAATAGATTTTTCTCCACCAATGCTCAGGAATCTAAAACGACAATTTAGAAATAATAACTCAATCACCATAATTCAACATGATCTAGAGTCAAGTCTTCCTGAACTGGGATATTTTGATGCAGTAGTATCCGGCCTGTCTCTTCATCATTTAAAGCATGATCGTAAAAAGTCTCTTTATTCAGAAATTTATTCAGTATTAAAGCCAGGTGGTGTATTTTGCAATTTAGATCATTTCTCATCAAAGTCTCAAAAGTTGAGTCAGTATTTCAGAAAGTCGATGGGAAGACAAAGGGCACCTAATAAGGATCATGAAGAGCGCTTAACCGATATTGAAACTGAAATTCACTGGTTGACAAGAATCGGATTTCAGGATGTAGATTGTTATTGGAAATGGCTACAGTTTGCGCTATTAATTTCGTTCAAACCTAGATAATGCTCTTTAATCATGAAAATAATTAATTGTATGAACAAGTTGAAACTAGAAGTTATCTTGCACTTCCATAGGATAATGGAGAAGAAAATTCTTATATGTTACTAGCTAAAGGAATGGTAACTTTTGGTGTTTACTACTAATATGTATTTGTACTAAAGGCTATTCAAGGTACCGGTTCACTTGAAAAAGAAGCGGAACCAATCGTAACTGAATTAAGCATTGTATCAAATGCACTTTGATATTGACCCATCCTTCCAGCCTCAGTCGCGTATACAACTATGTATGTTTTGTCTTGCTGTTGGGTTGTTATTAATACAGCATCAAGAGCTTTATCAATTGGCGCTTGGAGCTTACGAAGCTGGTCTACACTCACTGATATAGAATACAAATGTGCAGGAGACCCATCACTTAGCACCAAGTCGGATTCGCTGTTTAAGGTAACAAACTGGGATAAAGCGAAGGATATCAGACCTAATTTTTCGATAAAAGGAATTGCAGGATTAACCAAAGAGGGAGAATTTATGACCGCAAAGAATGATGTTGCTTCTTGACCTGAACCAAAGAGTTTGTTCGCAAAATTAGTAGCAAATACTCCATTGAGTTTCCAATCCAAACTTAGGATAGTTGCTGAAATTTTTCCACTATTCCAGTCATCAAGTGCTTCCATGCTAATCTTTAGATTGTTGTTATTGCTGTCGAGGACTACTTCAGTTCTTGCTTGAGCTACTTGCATAGGTTGGACTCCGGACATTGTATATATGGTACTCATGGCTATAACAAGCAGCAATGGAAAGATTGTTCTCTTCAATACTTGTATGTGCGGTAATCCTCAGTTAAATAAGTTAGCAGAGTCGTTAGCTCCTACGGGTCCAAGCCTGTGTCAAATTTGATTCATAAAAAAATCTAAATAAAAGTTAAAAAAACAAATGACGATTACTCAACTAGTAGATATTAATCTAGCCGGCGTGGAGTCACAGATGGAAGAGGGTAAATTTCAAGATAATTTGAAAAAGGCAATTATCCAACAAGCTCTTTAAACTACCTTTAAGATTGAGTGGAATAAACGGAAAATAGCATTATCGTTTTCTAAAGCTAGGAGAAAAGTATGACTTGTGACTATAAATTTACTTAATTATTAACCCTTCAATAAGATATATGTCTGGTATTGAAGTACCAATTAATGGAAGAGAGCAACATTGGCAAAAAAGCGACGTGTAGTAGATGTTGTAAAGAAAAAATCATAGTTTTTAGTCTAGTTGGAACTGAACCCCGTGAAGATCTTTGTGCTGATTGCATGGAAGCATTCAATAGTTGTGCGTGTGATATTTGTGATAAGGATTTAAAATGCGATGCTTACGAGTCTCATTTACTTCAAGAACATGGCAGAGAACAAATGGCTAGATACATATCGACGGCCCAAAAAGACTCGAAAATTCCATGAACAGTTAGCTCCGTAGCATTTGAAGTTAAATTAATAACGTATTTGTTCATTGTTAATTATGTTAGGGGAAAAAATAGGAGAATTAATTGGCAAGATTATTAGTCAAAGAGTATTAGATGTTGACTGCGGAATGAAAATGGAAGCCACTGTAACTGCAAATGGGAAAATAAAGAACATTGATGTTTCGTCTGTCATTACCTATTGGAATATTCGCGAACCCGACGGACGCCTATATGGAGAAGGAAAGGAATCTTAACGACTAACGAGGGAGAGGTTGTCACGTCCAAGGCTCAAGGAATTGGTAAGTTAACGAAAACGGGAGGAGCAAGATGGATAGGGTCTATCTTCTATAATACAACTTCTGATAAGAAATTGATTTATTTGAATAATTTGGTAGGACTCTTTGAAACTGAGGTCGATACCAATGGGCAAGTTCGGGAAATGATATGGGAGTGGAAATAGTGACTTCGCCATAGTCATATTATATTGACACTTAAGTGGGACAATTTGCGTTACTAGGAATAGGTAAGCATCTCATTCCGCAAATCTTATTACCTGTGAATTGATGAACCCCCAAGTGAAAACAAAGGATTCGAATCCCACTACGTGAATAGATTGACGCTACGTGATCTGATTTGCTTACATCGTGATATTTGGATCAGTTAATTAGATATCGTCGATAGAAATGTTTGCAATATCTTACCGATTTGTTCCGGATATTGGTCCATTACTGCATGACCGGCATCCTTAATCTGAACAAGCCAAGCGCCTGGAATTTTTCCTACGATGACTAAAGCATTTGCATGTGGCACATAAAGATTATCATCTGTTCCAGCTATGACCAACGTGGGTTTGGCTATTTTCGCGAGCTGGTCACAAACGCCACTCCAGTTTGTTGCCGTCCAAAGATGTCCTATGTTATTTTGATTATTCATTGTAGCAGTGGGAAGCCCTGGCTTCATTTGTTGGAATGTCATGTTTGCTGGAATGTCAAGGGACTCAGGATGCAGTCTTATCCATCCTTCTCCTAATGAAGCAGTTACAAGTGGTTTCATCTCCTCCATCGAAAGAGGAACATTATTTAGAGTTTTGTTCACAAGTTCATATTGCAATTTCTTAAACTCAGGTGGTTGATCTATGGCATCTTTTCCACCAC
>JBIOZE010000007.1:0-7317 GCA_044870745.1 Nitrososphaeraceae archaeon
CGCCCCATAGGGCCTGGGCCCTTGTCTCAGTGCCCATCTCCGGGCTCCTCCTCTCAGAGCCCGTACCGGTTACAGGTTTGGTGGGCCATTACCTCACCAACAGCCTGATCGGCCGCAGTCCAATCCAAAGGCCATATAGATTTCAGTCAGGAACCATTCCAGGAATCTTGACTCATCGCGGTTTAGACTCAGTTTCCCGAGGTTATCCACGTCCTTTGGGCATGTTGACTACGTGTTACTGAGCCGTGCGCCACGTATTGCTACGTTGACTCGCATGGCTTAATCCCACTCTGATAGCAGTCGGGTCCGGCAGGATCAACCGGAGTCGATCCTTTCATATTAATAAGTACGGCCGGATGACCAAGTAATTGTGCGGGTTATGTAAACCAACGTCAGATTCAATAGTAATCGAATCTCCATTCTATGAGCGTAACCGGAGGTCGATGAATCATTAACTGGCCTACTGACCAAAATCATCTTCGACGCCGCCAATAAGGTTACGTTCTTACCAACTTGTTGCACGATTAAAATATAAATCTTCGCTTGTTTGATTTTTACTCAAGTTCTATAAGTTAGACTTTGTGACATGATAATCCAAATCTAAACTCTTGCATAGGCTTAAAATAGTCGCCTATCTTCAGAACCATGATTATATTTGGCAAGAACTATTTGCATTTCTCACAAAGAAGATGTCGATGGAATATCTTCTGCAGCCTTGATTAAGGCTGCATTTAGTGTAGGTTCCGTGATCTTGGTTGACTACTCAAACATGATCAAGGTCTTAGAAGGAATTCAAAAAAATATGCAAACTTCGGAATGTAAGATAGAACACCTTTTTCTGTGCGATTTGGGGCTCAGTAAGAAGAATGAAGTTATATTTTTGAATGTTATAAAAAAAATATTATCATTTAAGTGCACGGTTACCTATATTGATCATCATGATCTTGAAATAGGAACGAAAAATGAATTGAGAAAAGCTGGAGTAAAGCTCATTCATAGTGTAAGTGAGTGTACTAGCGTACAAATATACCACAAATACAGAAAGAAGCTTGATCCACGCGCTGCATTTATTGCCGCTGCTGGCGCTATCACAGATTATATGGAGACAAAACCTCTCGCATCTCGGATTGTTTCTAGATATGATCGACAATTCTTAATGCTGGAAGCATCAGCATTATCATATATGATATCATCTAGTCAGCACGAAAGTGAATTTCTTACAAATATAATAGATAAATTGTCTAATATGAAATACCCTCATGAGATTGAAGGGGGATTTAATCGAGCCGAAAGATTCGCTCGCAAAGTTGCGTCTGTTGCTGAATCTCTAAAGGAATATGTTTCTGTCCGCAGGAATATTGCATATGTAGAAAGCAATGCGGAATTATCTTCTAGCATGATTGTCAATTTTATTTTGGGTTTGTTTGGAAAACCAGTTGCTTTAGTTTACAAATTAAAAATCGACATTAATTCGTACGTTGTTTCTATAAGAGGGTCAAAAGAATGCAAGTTGCATTTAGGAAGAGTGGTTAATTCACTCTCTTCAAAAATGGGTGGGAGTGGCGGAGGTCATGAGAAGGCATGTGGCGCAGTTATACCCAAGGAGAAGATAAACGAATTTATTGAAGAATTAGATTCTATTATTACAAACAGTAACAGCAAGTCATAGCATAAATATTAGCACGTATTGCAACCTCTTTTTCTGCGATGTGTCATAATAGGTTTTTGATTTGGTTATGAGTAAATTTTCTAAAAGTTTTATTGATCGTGAATATTCGCATGAATAAATTCAGGTTCAACTGAATTGTTGTGTTAAGACCAGAAGATTGATTCTTGCTATAATTTACTTTGGATACGCAGATAATAGTTTAAGTTGGGTTGGAAAATCATGTTCCTTATTTACAGATAGAAAGTTGTCTAGCTAAATGACTGAAAATGCATGCAGAAAATTGATAGAGGATTACTGACTAAAAAGATAGGAACATGAAGGCACTAAAGAAATGCAGATGATAATTCTTCGATTTTCTTTTTCCAAGATGGGGATTTGACTACGCCGCTTGCGACTAGTATTCCACTGGCTCCCAAATCTAATGCCTTCTTGACATCATCCTTATCTACAATACCTGCCCCACACAATACCCGAGTAGAAGGAGAACCAGTATGAGCTACTCTAACTGACTCCACTATTATTGATGGATTTGCTCTTGAGACGGCTATTCCAGAGCCAATAAGTTCTGGAGGTTCAATCGCAATAAAATCAGGACGTAGTGATGAAATCTTGGTAACTTCTTCAACATTAGCAGCACAAACTATTGAGACCATATCTAAACTACTCAACCGCTCGACAAGGTTTTTGATATTTTGGAAATCAATCTTATGCTCACTATGATTTATTAGTGATCCTACTGCACCTGATGATTTCACTATTTCTGGCACAATGAATCCTGTAGAAGCACCCATTTGGATATCATCTACGTGTTGTGAAATAATTGGCAAATCTGTTGAGCCAACAACTGCGTGTAAGATAGGAAGTGGAGGTGCAAGGATAATCTCTACATTGGATGCCTCATGCACAAATGCCGCTTCCTTGGCAAGATTAATCGATCCTTTACCAGATATTTCTGGATAATTTTTGAGGTTTATTATTAATGGCCTTAAAAATGATCTTGACAAGATTTCTACGCGGTTTAAAGTTCCTTGAACTTATCGTTGAGTTTTTTGATTCTTGCTTCATATCCTTTGTTGTATTCCAATTCATCGGGCACTAAAGTAGCAGGGTGAATAAATCCCTGATTTCGCATAATCATTGCTCTTTCAGCTGCCCAAATTCGTTGTAAATCCCAATCTACTGTGCCAAAACCATCATGCGGTCCGGTAAATCTACCGTCATGCATGCTAAAAACAAGACAGGAGACTATAGGAATTGAATAGTTAAGGCTTGCAGCCGAATTAAGTTTTACGGGCATTAAAGGCATGTGATGGCTGCCTCTGGTATTTCCAGCTACAAAGTGAGGATCATTGAATGCACTTCCTGCTTCTTCTGTAGCAGGGAAATTTTTTTGAGTTCTAACAACTGCAATGGGATCATCCTTTCCTACATAGGTTCCAGCTATATTATGTAATCTGTCAGTTGACGCTGACAAGATTTGTTCGCCGTCTTCCGATAATACCGAGTGAACCACGTACCGGCCAGGATACATAAGTGCAGCTTCTAATTCAGGCTTATCATTCCACATTTTTAAGTCTGCAACCTTCCCTGACATTACGTCCATTACTCTGAACGTTACACCAGAAGCCAAACTTTCGTTGATTAACAACCCCGTATTGGAACCTGCATCGACAAAGATCCTCCAAAAGGGATAATTAAAAGCTCCTGGTTCTGTCTTGTCAGCCGCAAATATACAAAAAACTTCGCTAGGTCGTTCTTCCATTTCGATTTCGGCCACACCAGGACCCATACCTCTGACATTTCCTGAAAAGGCATCCTTTAGCAAATCTTGACCTGCTCCATATAGTCCCTGATTTTTTGCAATCTTAGTTGCTTCCGTGAAAGCATTCCAAGCCATACCATGTATTTCGCTATTATCAGTCCCCTTCGTATGACTCATAATAATATGTATGTCATCGCCAGTGTAACCCACATAATAGTCACGAAGATTATTAGAAGCGAATTCACCTACAGTTTTTTTTACACTTTCCAACAACTCGTCACTTGGTCGCGTATGGCCCCCTATGGCGCCAATATCCGCCTTTATAGCAGAAACGGTTATTTTCATGTTGCGTAGTTTATCGGGTGTAGTTTAAAATTCTTGTGATTAGAGAAATATTGTTGATTCTTGTTTCGAATATTATTCCAAATAGACTGTCTCTTCAATCGTCTGTAAGATTTGTCCTCCAAAAAGATTACACCTTCGTATTTTGGTATAATGATAATTCCATATGCTGGCCATCAAATTCGCGTACTTATTAACTGCAAATCAAATCAACGAAGGAAGGCAAGTTTCACTAGATTTAATCTTGTAGGTACGACAAAGATAGTCAATTATTATGAAAATGGGGCAGTTACCAAGAATAAATTTCGAACTGTTACAAAAGTTGAACGGTTTATAGAATTAGTCGCCTCAATGAAAGGTTGAGATCCAAAGCTGAAACAAGTACATTATTGATCATAGTACTCGATTTGTTTAATTTACTAAAAGCCACCAGAATTTAACAAGGACGCGAGAAGAAGGATAGCAACGGAAAGCACAACAATCATTCGCCCTAGGATAGATATCTTGGACCTGAGATTGTTGATATACATTTCATCTACTGTTGTTGTAGCCAATTTTTGCTCAGTCTCTTTATTCACCACTCTTATGTGAAAAGCATATGCAGCGATGACAATGAGTACTAATATTACCTTTACTAAAAGTAACTGCCCGTACTGAGTCTGCCACAAAATTTCTGGATCCACTAAAAAAGACCTTGAGTTATAAATTCCTGTTCCAATCAATATTACAAATGATGGAATCGCTATTAAATTAAATCTCCTGCCAAATTTAATCATCAATAATAATCTATCTTTTGCGATAGGCACCTCAATCTTAAGAGCCGGCGCCAAAACGATCCCTAAAAAAATTGAGCCACCCACCCAAATTGAAGAACATGTAATATGTATCCATGTCACCAGCGCCTCAGCAATAGGCATCGCTATGTAAACAGTAGATCCAGTCACATATTATCTGTTCCATTTACTGGAATTAATACCGAATCCTACATAATCAATTTTGATTGATAAGAAATAGTGCCAAAGTGGTAACCAAGAATGTTTTAGGTATGCTATTGTAATTCTATACCAAATCCTCCATGTTTGTTGTGATTTAGGCACAGATTTATCGATGTGTTTCCCCATTAAGGTATTTTAGTGAAGCCCCAACGCATTTCTGTCCGTAACTGGGCTAAGAATTATGTGATTGTTATTCGGATTTACGAATCCGAAGCCCCACTACTTTTGAAGCAATACAATAGCTAACAACCCGTCACCATAAAAAATCATGCGGAAACTAATTCCCAAAAATGTCAATACCATAATCCATGGACTAGGAATATATTTGTGAGGATATGACATGCCCGCATGTTCCTAAGTGCTAGGCGGCTATTATTGATCGGGGTGATCGCAGCAGTAGTGGCAGTCATAGTTTTACTCCCGATTATACTCGAAACTCTATCTGGACAAGGCATAACAAATGTCCAAATTTCGCTGAGCAAGGTACAAGTTATTCCAAATGAATCAAATAAAACTACCTCGCTGCAGGTAACATTCGCTCTCCTCAACCCAACAGACAAGGCACTCACTACATCTAGGATTGATTATGAGTTGTTTGCAAACGATACTTCATTGGGTAATGGTACGGTTTCATATCAAGACATTCCACTTAATGGGCGTCCGCAACTTTATCCCGAAAACACTATTTTTATACCGTCAACGTTCTTAGTTGTGCCATCGAAAGTAACCCCAGGTATGTACGAGAAATTGACTGATTCAAGGTCAGCAGAGTATACAACTTGGTCAGTCAGGGGAGAAGCTCAAATCGATTCTGCTTTTACTACTTTGCCAAAGCAATTCGAAGCAAGTATCCCACAGAGCTAGTTTTTCAATTACAAATGGGTACACAGTTACTATGTCAAGATATACACGAGATCATCAGGTTTCCTTTTCTATCGGTTCATTAACTGGACTCTCTTCCGTTCCAGTCATCACAATTTTATCAAAACTGGTTACGACCCACTCTTCCAGCCAGGAACATCTAGATGGGCTATATTGAGTCATTTCATCCTCGGAGGAACAAGAATGTTGATAAACGCAACTAAGACACGGAGCTCCTTCTACTGAAGTGATTTGAACCCTTCTTTTCTTCCGAGTTTCAGCCAAAGAAGGTTTTTTTATAATAAGCTTGTAAGTCCATCGTCCCTTATAAAGAACCTTCTCTCTATGAATTAATGATTGTTTTTCCAAATTTCCAGCCAGACGAGATCCATCCCTGCTGTCCAAAGAGAATTCCTTGCAAATTTCAGTCTGGAAGACTCCATCCTTGCCGCTCTTCAAAATAACTGCCAGCACTTCATCAAAGAGCTCGTGTTTATTTCTTGCAACTGATCTTGAACTAAGTAAATTAGGAGACAAAAGACAGTATTTTTATCAGAACATGATATAAAAATCTTGACATTGTATTGCTAGACTAAGACAACTATCAAATCAAAAACATGCGGTCACCGGGATTTGAATTCCCGCTCCACTTTTGTAGTAAGTAGAGTCCCGGGTTGCGGGCTTTCTTCACCTGCATTTCTGGAGATGCAGAATGTGGAAGGCCAGTGTCCTAACCAAACTAGACGATGACCGCTGCATCACAATAAGGCGTCAAGACGATCGTATTAAACCTTAGGATTTGAAATTCTTTACTTGTCATTTTCTTTATCTGGAAACATCCTATTCAATAATAAATCTACAGCCTTGTTTTTTGCCTTCTCCTTATAAAATTCGAGTCCTTTTGAGGGAATTTCTATGCCCTTCTCTGCGTCTATTTCTCCAATAGGTCGGTGATCTAAGGCACCCTCGAAATGAATCTTGAATTCTTTAAATTTTAGAGATATATTAGTACAAATTTCTCTCTGCCAGTGGGATGTAATTAGATATATAATAGGAATATTTGTCCTCTTTCTTAACCTTTTTAGAGTATTGTCCATCGCGCTCGTGAGAGTAGACTTTGGAACAATTGTGATTCTCGCCTCATCGAGAGGTTTTGCAGATAATTCTTGTTTGATATTGTTAGCGAGATCTGCATTTGTAGAAATGATATAAATTTCAGTATTAAACCCATCTGGTTTTGATTTCAAAATCCGATCATAGACACTTCTGCAAACTTTTATCCTGTTAGCAATGTGTTCGGGAATTTGAATTTTCTCATTGCTAGTGGTGCCTCTGCTATTTGCATAAAGTAGTAAGACATTCCCTTCTGGAAATTTAGGCCCTGTCATTAGCAATCATCCTCAAACAGGAAAGCAAAAGAGTTTGTACAAGGTACATTGTGAACATCTATTGCGTCGAATGTTGTTAACCTATTCCTTACCATTGTGAGATCCTCTTTGGTGATACCAGTTGACGTTCAAGTTCGTCCAACCTTTGTACTGACTCCAAAACCAGTCTAATTTCAGAATAAGACTCATCGTTTCTTATCTTATTCATTACTGCAAAGACCTCTTCGAAAGTGACTCCATGCTTTATATCATACTCTATTTGTTTCGCGCAACTTGAAAGTGTGCTATATTTCTTGAAAT
>JBIOZE010000008.1:0-3262 GCA_044870745.1 Nitrososphaeraceae archaeon
GAATTTCATCAAAAATAAGGACTAAATTATTTTCATTGCAAATATTCCTAATATCCCTCAAAAAATCAGAAGGTGGCATAATTATCCCTGTTTCGCCTTGAATAGGCTCCACTATTACGGTCCCTATCTTGTCATTTGTATTTGTCACAATATCTGATATTGTGTCTGATTCAGAATATGGAATAAATTGCATATGGTCGAGGAGCGGTAAGAACGACTTTCTATATTTCTCATTGTAAGTTACAGATAGAGATCCGAAAGTTTTTCCATGGTAACCTCCATTTAAGGCCAGAACTCCAGGCTTACCAGTGAATTTTCTTGAAAACTTTAAAGCAGCTTCTACAGATTCGGTTCCACTATTTGTGAAAAAGATTTTTTTCAGATTATTTGGAGCTATCTTAGAGAACTTCTCAAGAAAATTAAGGCGGGTGTTATTATAAACAGACATGTGACATGTTATCAACTCTTGAACCTGACTGGTTATTGCCTCTATGACACGATCATTGCAGTGACCAACTAAAGCCACCCCATATCCACCCATACAATCAAGATATTCTTTACCACTGGTATCCCAAACTTTGCATCCTTTACCTTTTGAGATAGTAACAGGGAATCTCTGATAGAGATCCCCAACAAAGGACTCTTCATTTTCTACGCTATGCATCATGAGATCACTGTACAATTCTTGCATCCAAGAGCAGACATTATAGGATTTTGTACCGAGCCAGAGGCTATTATAGCTTTTTTTACACCCATAGACAAGGCCTCTGTGCAAGCAAGCACTTTTTTTTCCATACCTGGTCCAATTCTGGGCAGCATGTCTTTTGCCTCCTCTAATGATAGATTAGGTAACAATTGATTATCCATCATAAGCCCATTTACGTTGGTAATGAAGATTACAACATCTGACTGTAAGGCTCCAGCCACATTGGCCGCAGCTCGGTCGCCGTCGATGTTTAGAAATTCAAACTCGTCGCTAATGGCGATTGGAGATATAACTGGCACATAACCATTATCCAACAAGCAATTAATCAATTTTGGATCCACTTTTGAAACTTTCCCTGTATAGCCTCCTTCTATTAACATCTTTCTCCCTTTTTCATTAAGTATCATCAATTTCGTTTTTCTTTCTGCCTTAATCATTTTTCCGTCAACGCCAGTTATACCCACAGATGTTATACCTTTACTTTCTAGCATCCCGGTAATGTTCTTACTAATCTTTCCCGACATTACCATTGTATAAATCATTGCAGTTTCTTTATCAGTATATCTACTTCGCTTACCTGCCGGAGAAATTATGAAACTCTGTTCCTTTCCCATACTGGTTGCAACATTAGTAACGTCTTTCCCTCCCCCATGAACTATTACAACTTTTTGTTTTTTTACCAACTCATTAAAGTCATCTAAGATAGAAGGGTTTAATCCCTCAACTATACTACCCCCTATTTTGATAACAATCATACTGGAGTAACTGGAGTGAATTTTAGTCCGGCCATTTCATCAAAGCCTGACATTACATTAAGGTTTTGAATTGCAGAGCCTGCAGCACCTTTCATTAGATTGTCAGAGGCAGACATCGCTACTATTCGTTTATTATCTTCGTCCAAGTCAAACCCGACGTCGCAAAAATTGGATGCTATTACAAATTTCGGATCTGGAAATTTGTAGATTCCGTTTTTGTCTCTAATTAATCTCACGAATGACTCATTACTATACGATTTCCTATACATTTTCCAAAGTTCCAATTCACTTACATCTTTCTTCAAAAATGCATGATTGGTAGTCAATATCCCTCTCACCATGTTGACGGCATGAGGAGTCATACTTACATGAATTTTCTCCCCAGCCAGTAAACTTAATTCTTGTTCTATTTCGCCGGTATGACGATGTTTGGCAGGTTTGTAAGGACGAATAACCCCGTACCGCATAGCATGATGGGTAGCAGAATTGGCCTGTCCGCCTGCACCTGATGAGCCTATCTTACTATCCACCACAAGATGATGGGTATCAATGACTCCGTTCTCGATTAAAGGTTTCAATGCGAGTAGTGAAGTAACAGCCATGCATCCAGGACAAGAAACTAACTTTGCATTTTTTATTTGTTCGCGATGAAATTCGGGCACTCCATAAACAGAATTTGACAACATTTCGGGATAAGGATGCTCCCACCCATACCATTTAACATAATCCTCTGGACTTTTCAGTCTAAAATCGGCAGAGAGATCAATTATTTTGATACCCCTTTTAAAAAGTTCAATAACGATTTTATTAGATTTACCATGAGGAACAGAAACAAAAACAATGTCACATGTATCAGTCAATTTGTCAATATTTAGCTCTGAAAATGTTAAACTGATAAAACCTTTTAGACTTGGATGAATCCTATGAACATATTCACCCACTCTTTGTCTGGATGTAACCACGGATACATCCACGTTAGGATGAGTTACTAACAACCGAAGCAACTCCCCACCGACAAAACCGGAAGCGCCAATGACCCCGATTTTCATTTATAATTCCTCAATGTATATTCACTTACTTTCCTTTCAAATAAAAAGTATTTAATGAAAATAAATTTCATAAATAATAAATCGTTTAATAATCCTCATTTAAATTTTTTGTCAATTATAGTTTTTTCTATCTCTTGACACAATCTTTCACATATTCGATTATCATATCTGCAATATCTATTCCGGTTGCCAAGCTGGCGCCTCTAAACTCAACGGTATTATTTATCTCGTGAACTACCAATCCCCGTTTTTGATCTTCCATCATATCTATACCCAGAACTCCCGTCCCTACCGCTCTTGCGGCCTTTAGAGCTAACTCCTCTAACTCGGAAGTAATTTTGATAAGTTCAGCCTTACCACCTTTGGCGACGTTTGTCCGCCATTCGTCATCAGACGAATATCTATATACCGCTGCAATCAATTTTTCACCTACTACTATACAACGAATATCTCTTGGCGGCCTCTGAATTAGTTCTTGAAAATAAAAAATACTTGAGAACGGACTAGTACTTTCTTGTCTCATCTCTACGATGATTTTTCCTATCTCTTTATTCCTTACTGGGAATACTCCTCGTCCCCAAGACCCGATGACCGGTTTAAATACTAATGGATTCTGTTCGAGGTCAACCGCATTCACAAAGTTAAAGGCTGAGTCCGAATTAAATGAGAAATACGATTTTGGAGTAGGGATATCGTTTTTCTTGAGGATCATTGAAGTCAATAATTTGTTACCACATATCTCTCCGATTCTT
>JBIOZE010000009.1:0-5208 GCA_044870745.1 Nitrososphaeraceae archaeon
TCTTCAAATCCCATTCCATATGAGAGCCCAGAACAACCTCCTCCTGAAACATAAACACGCAAATAGAGCTTTTCTTTATTTTCTTGCTTCATGAACTCGACAATCTTCTCGGCCGCCTTCTGAGTAATGCTAATTAGTCTAGTTTGTTCCACGCTTTCCATTGAACCTAAATCAATCAACAAAATATAAGAATCTTTTGTTCTGACTTTTAAATCCAAAATTTTGCTAGACTGAAAGTGAACCTTCCCTATATAAGATTCCCACTGTTCGCCTTGGCATTTTGCTTAATTCTTGACCACTTGGCTAACGATGCTGCGGCGGTTATCCAAGTACTTACTGATTGATAAACTGGAACATTCGACTGTTCAATTCTATTAGAAATATCCTGAGTAAATGGACCGCCCATTGCACCTACTAGTAAAGGTTTCTTTTTTTGTCTCTGGAAGTTGGCCAAGACATCAACTATTTTTTCTTCCAGTGGGTCGTCTTGAAATACAAACCAAGGCATGATGATGTCAACGTTAGGGTCGTTCATGAAAGCATTTATTGCAAATTCGTAATCACTCGCACTAGCCGAACCTGTAACGTCACATGGATTACCTATTACATAGGTTGCAGGATAATGGTCCCTAAATGCCTTCATGGTGGAATCACTAATCTGAGCCAGTTGCAATTCTAATCTCTCAAAGTTATCGATTGCCGCGATTATTGGGCCCGCACCATTTGTCACCATTGCTATACGATTTCCCTCAGGAAGCGGCTGCCAGGTCAAGGCCTTAAGTGATCCCGTAAGTTCTTCATAACTATCCACAGAAACTATTCCTGCTTGTGCTAAAGCTCCACTTATAACAGCATAAGACCCACCAAGCGATCCAGTATGTGATGCAGCTTGCTTTGCACCCCTTGTTGAACGACCATTCTTAAAGACGACTATTGGTTTTCCATACTTCCTAATAGCGGATCTAGCAGTATTCAGAAACTTACGTCCATCGCCAAGTCCCTCAACATAAAGTCCAATTACTTCAGTCTTTGGGTCTTCTGCGAGGTATTGAATCATATCGGCTTCGTCAACATCGGAACGATTTCCGTAAGATATCATCTTGCTCAAACCAAATGAATCAGACGTCTCCATGAATGCAATCCCCACTGTCCCACTTTGAGACAGGAATGCGACATTACCTTTTTTCGGCCGTATCATTCTTGCATGCCCCTGAAAGGCACAGTCCAAGCGATTATCACCATTGAAAATGCCAATACAGTTTGGCCCAATAATCCTGATTTTCAATTCCTTTGAAAGTTCTTGTATCTGTTTTTCGATCTGAGCACGTTCTCCTCCCAATTCCTTTCCGCCACCGGATATCACGACCATATTATGGATATTTTTCTTACCGCATTCCCTCAACAAATCGGGAACAAATCTAAGATCAACTGTTACTATGACAACATCGATAGGATCCCTTATGTCTGAAAGGCTCTTGTATGCTTGTAGTCCCATTATCTCAGGATATCCTTTGGCATTAACCGGATAGACTTTTCCTTTGTATTCATGTTTTACTAGACTTTCAAGAACAGAATTTCCAATCTTCCCAACTTCTGGCGATGCCCCTATAAGAGCAACTGATCTCGCATTGAAGAACCGATCCATATAATTAGAATCTGGAGTCGCAGTAGACATGACATCTGGTGAAGTATTTTCTTTTAGAAGAATTTTAGCATCAACAACGCAATAAGAGTCTGGATATACAACTACAGGATTAAAATCAATGCTTTCATACTTCCCCGCTAAATCGGTGCCTAAGGCACCTATTCTTGTTATAGCTGTAGATAGCATGTCCAAATTAATTGGTTCTGATCCACGAAATCCTTTGAGAATTGCCTTACCTTTCAAACTCTCAAGCATGTCATGCGCATCATTATCTCCTATGGGTAAAACTCTGAATGAAACGTCTTTGAATATTTCAGTATAGATTCCGCCGAGGCCAACCATTATGCACGGTCCAAATTGGGGGTCATTTTGCAAGCCAATGATCAATTCGACACCTTGAGGAACCATTTTTTCAAGTAAAACTCCTTTCACTTTGTACTTTTCCTTCAGACGATTGTACATTTCCTCAAATGTCTTCTTAACTTCCTCTTCTGAAGTTAACCCAACCTTAACTCCACCCACATCTGTTTTATGCAATATATCCTCCGAAACTATTTTTGCGACAATTGGAAACCCTATTCTACGAGCACTCTCTTCTGCTTCACTAGCGCTTGATACAAGGGCATGGTCCGGAACTTTTATATCATATTTCTCAAGTATTTGTTTCGCAGATTCTTCAGTTATAACTTTCGCTTTCCCCATAAAAGAGCTCACAATTTCATTAATGTTTGTTCTTTCACCCATAACTAGCTCAGACGAACAAATTGGCGCGCTTTGCATCTAATTAACTTTACTGAGATCACAAAAATATTAGATAAATATAGCATGTGATATTGGATATTGGAGAAGTCATCTACTTCCAAATGAGTATCGATTTAAGAGGGACCCCAAAGCTAATAGTCTACTATAGGATCCAGTTCGAATTGCGCATTCCTGTTTTGATTTTCTTCTTGAGATGATTAAATTCGAGTAGTTTGAAACCCAATATTTTTGGAGATGGATTCATGTAGTTGATTTAGAGTCTTCCTTATGATAATAATCTTGGAGTCAGTTGCAAGAATACCGAATTGATAATGTTTCATGTGTATTTGGAGATTTTGAGAAAAAATTGCCACAGGTCATTTATAAAAAGAATCAGCGAAAATTTTCTCGACTCGTGACTTGGTGTATTAATTAGGAGCTCATTGTATGTCATTAAAAAAACCCCACCTTTTGACGTCGTTTCATAATGGAACCCTTTTCTTGTAGGGTGGATTAACCCGTGCTTGGTCATTTCAAGCAAATATTTGTTTAACTCTGAAGTGCTCAAATACGAGCTCAATTTAATTCTAAGTTGATAAAGGTCAGATCCCTTACGTGATTCTTGAAGTATGGCATTTACAACTTCAAGACGACTTACCGATTCCACAAAAACAAGAGATTAGTATTGAATAAAAACCTCGGCATAAACTATTATAGTAAATGAATTTTTTGTTTTTCCTGTATTTTGATTGCGTTGAATATCAAATCAAAAGTACTATTTCTACGTTTCAACTAAGAAATGTTTGCGTGTTCAGAAATCTTGTCTCAAGGAAGCTGTGAAAGTGGCATTGGTAAACATTGAATAACATATTTTGGTAAGTAATAACAGAAACAAATGATCTGACAATATATAGTCACAAAATGGATAGAAAATACTAAAATTATTAACGATATTTAGAAGTGGAACATTTTGGTAGCGAATAATGTTTCAGAGTATACAAAATATTCGCAGATGAATTTCACGAATTAACAAAGGCTTTGACAAATTGTATACGGCACATCAAGAATTGTCAACTACCTCTGAAAGTTATGAGTGGATTGAGTTGATATATCATAAGTTTCCAACAAAACACAATTTGAATAATAATGAATATTATTGTAACTCCAATTTTTAACAACTTGCATTAGTACCTCACAGATTGCCAATCAAGAATTATCAGTAATCTTCCTTTTATTCGGCAAGTTCAATTTGTCGTCCTCAGAATTTCGTTAGCATAGAAAAAATTTTACTGGTGTCACATGATGTATGTTGATTATTTGCTATTTGTAAGCTGCTACTATTATCGCCCCACCGAATAACCTCTCTTCCATCACTACCTTCGAAAACTTATCCGCAAGTAATACGTATAGCTCACTATTTTTGGGCCATCTAACATAAGTTCCATAAAGTGTTTTAAATTTTAATCCTTGTCTTCCTGAAACTGAAAATGCCACAACTTTCAAGAAATACTTCAAATATAAAGAAACAAGATAACGAGAAAGTATATTATCAGGTTTACCGAGATCAATTGCCACAAACCTTCCGTTAGTTTTCAAAATTCTATGAATTTCAGATATTGCTGTTGCTAATGATATCGAGTCTCTTAATGAGTAACCACACAATACAACATCAAAAATTTCATCTCTAAAAGGCATTCCCTCGAAAACTCCACAGGACATATTCTTATAATTCTCAGTACTTACAAACACCTTAGCATTCTGTAACATCTCGCTAATTGGATCATACATTACGACTTTAACTTTATTATTTAACATATTTGACAGAAGTAGAGTCATATTACCAAACCCAGAGCCGGCATCTAGCACCAAGTCACCCATGCTTATCCTTCCGGTCATTCCTTGCTTTCTATACTTTACATCTTGTCCAAGTGAAATAGCTCGATTTACCCTATTGTATACAGGTATAAGGTTTCGCAGAATCTCTATGACTTCTTTCCAATAAATATGACCCAATCCTGCCATCTGACTGTCGCTTCGAAGAGATTATCGGATAGGTAATAAGTATTGTTGAATTCGTTGAATCAAAAATATGATTTATGGAATATTCAATAAATAAGCTCACCAGCTGAAAATGAAGATTTTCAATCCAGCTAAATTTCATAACCTTGATAAGGGTCCAGTAAGTAATAAGTTCTTAATGTCTGTTGTTCTTGAATTTATCTGTGAATATTGTGGATCAAGACTGGTACATAGTAATCCGATTACTCTAGAAAGCATGAAAGAAGTCCATAACCAGTTGTGTTCTATAAAAAGGCAAAAGGTAATGGCAACGGCTGTCGTCGCTGCTCCAAAAGAGGTGACACAAGTTCCCACATCAGTTACTTCTCAAGTCTCCGGCTCACCTCAGTCAATAGCTGAGCCTCCGTTACCTGGATTAGCTAAAGCACCATCGAGTGAGGGAGGTCCTACCACGATTTCACTTACTGGATCAGGAACTTCGTATTCTAAAGTTGAAGGACCGATTGATGCTACTTTTAAATCTAAACGTCAGGTAGCTGGGACATATCAGGGAATTAAGGTATGGGGGCCTATGGACCCGCCTGGACAACTAGGAATTTGGGGAACGGAGGTCACTGTTGATTTTGATATTTGCGTTGCCGACGGTGCTTGTATAGAAGCTTGCCCTGTCAACGTTTATGAGTGGTTGGATACCCCTGGACATCCTGCATCAGAAAAAAAACCGTTCATGATAAGAGAAAAGGATTGCATATTTTGTATGGCATGTGAAAATGTTTGTCCTCCTCAGTGCGTAAAAATATTCC
>JBIOZE010000010.1:0-8505 GCA_044870745.1 Nitrososphaeraceae archaeon
TAATTGTCCCTTCATTGGGCTTTTAGTTCCACACAACAATCTATTCCGTTACTCAGTGTATATTCTTTAGGGAAATTTTTTTCTATATCTTTATCTTTATTTGATGTTCGATTTGTTTAAATTTTGATTCAATATCGAGTCCTGATTCTTCAATTGTAAGCGTCTCTACCTTTCTTTGTAACCTCTTTGAAGGATCTATTGTTGGTTGTCAATTGCTTTTTCATATTCTGCTAACATTTCTTCAACCGAAGGCCTATAGTAACAAGAAGCCAATCCTATTTTATGACCCAGTAACATTTCTCTTATCTCAGGATTAACTTTTGAATTTATCAATTATGTAGTGAAGAATTTGCGGAATCCATGATTAAGGTTAAAGAGATTTGAGGGTCAAGAAATTGATCTCAGCAAATACATGATTAACTTACAATTGAGGTTGTATTCCAATCGGTAACATAATACTAAAAAAGGTAAATAGCGTGATAAGAAATGTTTTCACAAAGAGACTAAAATTATGATTAATCAACTAAACACATGCATATTATTCATACAAAATATAATGGTTGACAACAAATAGTAAAGTAGTTTTATAATTGAATCTTAAATAGCAATTATTGATTTATTAATTATTTACAACTAAATGCGACACAGTTTTATTGTCACTATATATCAGTATTTTATGTAAGTTTATGCAAGTTCGGTTATCATAAACCAGTACATCTTGTTTTAGTGCAGTTTAGTTCAGCCGTGAATTTGTATTACACCTTTGCCTCAGTGTATGAGAGTTTATGAGACTATTTGTGCAACAATGTGCACAATTTAAACTGTAAGAACATAAAGCTAATATTATAGAAAAATACCTGAAGATTGTGTCATTTGAGGTACCGGTTGGTCAAGGCCCTAGGATGTTGGCTTATGATCCGACACACCACTATGTCTTTGTCTCTAATTATGGCGACAATACTGTATCGGTCATAAAAGGAGATGAATCGCAGGTATATACTACCATTAGAGATCCAAGTTTTAATTTTCCTTTTGCAGTTGCCTTCAATCCTTCTAATGATTGTGTCTATGTGACCAACCCTGGTATATATCCCGAGGGTGGTAATACTGTAACTGTGATAGCCACACCTGACGTAACACCGAAAGTTATCGCTACTATTAAAGTAGGTAGTGGTCCTCACGGTATTGCCTACAATGAAAATAACCGTAACATGTACGTCGTCAATTACATAAGTGCTACCGTTTCTGTTATAGAAAGTTCAACTAATACAGTTACAGGTGAAGTGAATCTAGGGTACCTCCCATACTATATTGCCTATAATCCACTTAACTCAATGATGTACGTTCCAAACTTTCTGTCTGGTATGCCCCCTTGTCCTACTCCAAGCACATGTCTGGAGTCACCTACTTTAGACGTAATAGAAGGTGATTTGTTGGTTAAACGCATACCAATTGACCGACTATCGAACAATATTGCATTTAATCCAAAAAATAAAATGATGTACGTGATCACCAATCAGGACTATTACTTTCCCAGTGAAACGGGACGTATCCTTCTAATCGATGCAGATCCTTCAAGTCCTACTTATCAGCAAGTGGTAAATACTATAGAATCGAACGAGTTCGGTAGGTCTATGCAAGGGATTGCTTATAATCCTTCTACCAAGTCAATATACGTAACAATTGATGCAAATATTAATTATGGTAAAGTAGCAGAAATTGATATAGAAAATAATATAACGCAAATTATACCAGTAGGCAATGGACCTTGGGGTGTTGGCTGGGCCCATGACGGGATTCTGTATGTTGCTAATCAGCTCTCAAACAACGTTTCTCGACTAGAATTGTCATAGCAGAATATAGACTCCCTAATGAGGTTGCTGTCTTAACAGTCTTAAATTCTCGATATTATTATTAATCGCATGAAAGTGATATAATGATAAAAAATAAGAGGTACAACCCATCCTATTTACACTCAAGTCTTAAGGACTATGTGACTATTAAGGGTAACCTTATTCAGTTCATAACATGAATTAGAGGGACTGTAGACTCAGGAATAATTGAATATTGAACCATTATAACAAGTCAACTTATTCTTCTAACCGTTCTGAGAAACGCTAAACATGAGTACCATTCACAGTCGTAACAAACTGATAATTTTAGATTCTATTATTCTGGGATTGTTTTCAAAGAAGAGATCATCGCCTACAAATTTCATATATTTTTGAAATGACAATTGGTAAGAATTTCTTGTTTCCTCACTTCGACAACTTCTAAAGAGAGTAACCGCTTCCACGTAGTAAATAATTATTTCGTGATATAAAAATATAGTATATACTATAATAAAGTAAAATTTATTATTGCGATTGGCGAATTCTATTTAGATTGCCCATAGAACTCGACGAATATGATATCTCTATATTAAAGTCGTTATTTAAGGATGGCAGGAAGTCATTTCGTCAGATTTCGCGTGAGACTGGAATCACAACGCCCACTGTCAAAGCAAGATATGAACGACTGGTGAACGTGGGTTTTATCAAAAAGATAATACCCCTTATTGATTTTGGAAAAGTTGAAAAAGAAAAAGTTAATAGTCTTTTAAAATTACAAGCCGAGAATAATAGTAAGAATCAATTCAAGAGGCTAAAGAAAGGTATGCAGATAATGCTAAATTGTGATTTTTGCCATGGTGTCATAGCTGGCGTTCCGCAGATATTCAAATTTGCAAACTATGAGCGATTCTTTTGCTGTACTTCTTGCAAATCATACTATAAAACAAAGTACGCCGGCAGAATTCAAGCAATAATCGAAAAGAATGTTTCAAATTGGGAGGAATAAGGATTCCATTAGTTTGTTGGGGCAACTTAGAATCAAAACAACTAGACAATTAGTGATATTATTATTGATTGCAGTCACTTCATTCTATTTGATCCATACTACTGAAGGTATCAACAAGTTTGCAAAAGTAAGTGATTTTCCTCAAACTTCGATTGAAGATTTTAAAGATTCCCTTAATAACTTAGTGCATCAATCCCAACATTTGACCAAGTCATATCACGATGAAATTGGAAAGTGGAGAATGCATCAATATGATAATTATACCCTTGCCTATATCACCGATACATTTATTCCCAAATTTGAGAACCTTACCAATATTGCACGGATTATGACTTATCCCGAAGATTACAAATACGTCCATGATGCTTTAGTTAATTCATTGAGCTTTGAAACAGATAGTTACAGACATTTTAGAGAATATCTTTTATCCGGAAACATAACAGAGGATGAAATTTCGAACAAACTCTTTTCACGAGCCTTTGAATACGAGCAAATTTATTCTGAGTTCCTTTCCACAACTCCACCACCCATTCCTATGGAGAATATAACTAAATTTATCAACTTGGAATAAAAAATGATTTCTTTGAACAAATCTTACTTGTCGATAGTACAATAGCCAATCATAAATTGGTAATCAAATCTGATGAAATTCTACCAATTCTTCTGCTTAAGATTTTGAATGAATCCAAAATATCCATTTCTATTATGCCGGGCAGATGTTCAATATCCGGGACATAGTTATTTAGAACAAATAAATTTTGAATTCTGACTTCAATTTTGATATCATTACTTTTTAAGTCATCGGGATTCAGATCTATTTGTAATCTTTACTAACTTTGCGCAAAGATTCTAGACTAATTCACGACGATGATAAGATTCTTCATCAAAATATTAATTAACATGGAAAGAAATCTTGTTGCAATGGATAAATACAGACAGGTTCTTGTTTTTTATCTGATTTGCGGGTGGACTCTAGCTTTTTTCATTTCTCTTTCGACTTTGTCGTATGATAAAAATGTGTTTGCTTTTGCACCTTCAAACCCTCCTTCGGTCCAGACTCCATCACCTCCACCATCGGAGTCTGCGTCAGAATCCACAACGCCTAATATTGCACCGCCCTCTTCAGAATCAACAAATGATAATAAAAGTGGTTTATTAACATATGAAAATAGTACCTATGGAATAAAAATACAATATCCTGCCAACTGGGATACGTATACCCAGACCGATCCTATGTATAGTTCAGGAAAATATATTATTGGTTTTAATTCACCGGATAAAACTACCGGCCTTAATATAGAAGTAGAAGACTCTCCTCAAGACTTGGGAGAATACGCCAAAAGGTATAATGATTTACAAGAAATAAAGATTATAGACTCAGAGTCAGGACCGACAGATTTAAACGGTAACCCAGCGTACGAACTAGTGTATACATCTAATAGTCAAGATACCAAGATAAAGCACCTGTTTGAAAAGGCTGGAAACAATGTATACTTTATAACGTATGCTTCATCAATGGGAAAATATTCTGATTATTTACCCATTATGCAAAAAATGATAGATTCACTTGAATTTGCAAACTAAGAGCGATTCTCTTGTTGCAGTTCTTGCAAATAGGATTACGCAAATATTTAATAACCAATGATGCTTAAACTTATGTTACCAATTAATAGTAATGGAGCACAATATTGGTAACTATACATAGCTATACAAGGCCAAATTTTTAATGAGTAGTATTACGTGTCGAATAGTTCTGGCGGTTCAATATGTTATTTTAAAAATTCCCTAATAGTGGCCGAGCCATCATATTCTTCATCATGGTGTATTGAATTCATATGTTTCTTTGCATTCATCTTTGAATCAGGTCCTCCAACAAGCATTTCAATTCTTCTACTATAGCATTGCATTAGTAACGATAGCACGTATGTTCTGTCCTTTACGCTAATTTTGGCGTTTTGTTTGTCCTCAACAATCTCCCATAGATTCTTGATTATTTGGTTAAATCCAGATATGTAGATTTGAAATTCATTAGGAATTTCTTCCTTTGCATATGGGTCAAGTGAGCTTCTTGCCTTGCTTCTTATTTCTGTCAGATCTCTGCTGACAGTTGACTGATTGACATTAAGTTTATTTGCTATTTCTGACTGCGAATATCCCTTGCTGTGGAACAATAGCACTTTAGCTAAGCGGTCCTGGTGTTCAGGGTCTTCTTTTTCGAATGGGTGAGAACTATCTTTTTCAAGGTTGCGAAAGGGGGAGGGCTTATGCATGCTTGCTCTCAAATTATGCATTAATATGCATCTAGGATATTTTAATTTTGTTGTAGTTGCTTAAGGCAGGCAGACTACACAATCTCAGTAATAAAATCTGATGAAACCCTTTGAGCCCGCCTGCAAAGCATTTTGAATGAATCCAGAATATCCATTTCAATTATTCCGGGTAGATGTTCAATATCAGGGACATAGTTATTTAGAACAAATAAATTTTGAATTCTGACTTCAATTTTGATATCATTGCTTTTCAAGTCATCGGATTCAGATCTATTTGTAATCTTGACTAACTTTGCAAAATTTTTTTGTTCTTGATCTTCTAGAGGATATTTCTCGGCATGAATAGATTCTTCAATCATTCTACATAATTCTGAAACTTTCATGGCACTTAAAGTAATATGATGATACTTTAATTTATAACATTGTAATGTCCATCTAATTTTTTAAAATAAGGTTAAATATCAAATAACCATATAAGTGCAAGGGTCATTGAGGAAGGAATTTTGAAAAGGAAAATATCTAATTCTCACAATTATGACCCAATTCTTTTAGAAAGAATATTATTTAAGGTCTCTAAGCGATGGATTGCAGGATATTCCAATACTGACGCAATATCCGAAGCCGTTAAATCCAATCAAAAAGGCATGTCCGCGATTCTTAATTACCTAGGCGAGGGATACACACAAGAATCTGAGATAAATAAATCGACTAATGAATATCTTACTTTACTCAATTTATTAAAAACTAGTAATGTTCGAGGTAGCATTTCTGTAAAACCAACACAAATTGGTCTTAGTATTGGATACGATGTATGCTTGGAGAACTTTACAAAGATTTCCGAAAAAGCAAAGCAGAATGGCTTTTTCATGTGGATAGATATTGAAAATTCTAACTATGTGGAAGATACGCTATCAATTTATCTTGAGATACTAAGAACAAATAGAGATACAGGAGTAGCAATTCAATCATATCTTAAAAGGAGTTATAGTGATCTACTACATCTTATGGAAAACTCTGCGAATCTAAGAATTGTAAAGGGGGCATACAGTGGTGAAACTGATGAGGCGTATCAATCAAATACTGAAGTAAGTCAAAATTTTTCAAGACTCATGAGAGTAGTAATGAAAGAGGCTACATACGAAGGGATCTTGGCCGTTGCTACTCATGATTCCAAACTTATTGATGAGGCACTCTCATTATCATCTAAAGGATCAGAAAAAATGAAGAACTTACAGTTTCAATTATTAAAAGGAATTAGAGACGAGCTAAAACAGCAATTGGTTAAAAGTGGATATACTGTATTGGAATACATACCGTACGGTGAAAAATGGTTACATTATTCTTTGAGAAGAATTAGGGAGAGAAAAAGAAATATATTTTTACTTGCCAGATCTCTCATATAATCTTGATTGCTTTAGTTACTCAAAATTGTTATTCTTCAGTCAAAGATAATCGTAGTCAGTATCATATCATCATTACACTAGACTCCGCATCTCTATTTACGGTCGTTATTACCAACTTTTCAGCTATGAGTGTGTATTTTTAAAAATGGGATTCAAAAATGAAGATACTTTCCAGAACTTTCTTGAGAATAATCAAGAGTATCGATTTCATAGGCTATACGAGAGGGCAGTTAACTCAGTTTCAACCGAATTTGGAAAGACCTATCCTGTTATTATAAATGGTAAAAAAATCTATACTTCAAAAACTATGACTCGAACTTCTCCAACAGACAAAAGAATCACTTTGGGACAAATGTCGAAAGGTAATTCAATGCATGCTAAAAGGGCAATTCAGGCAGCAAGCAAGGCCTTTGAAAAATGGAGTAGCGTAGACTACAAAGAAAGAGTAAAGTTGTTTAGAAGAATTGGGTCTAATATGAAGAGACATAAGTTTGAATTATCTGCATGGCTTACTTTTGAAAATGGCAAGAATAGGTACGAGGCAATAGCCGACATAGATGAAGCGATTGATTTTATAATGTATTATTCAGATGAAATAGAAAAAAACAGAGGATTCATCATGAAGAAATCAACGATCCCAGATGAGCAAAACACAAGTGTGATGAAGCCTTACGGGGTGTGGGCTGTAATCGCTCCTTTTAATTTTCCTGCGGCAATTTTGGTAGGCATGTCCGTTGGCGCTCTCATAACTGGTAACACTGTAGTGATAAAACCGGCTAGTGATACTGCCATAATTGGTTATAAGATAGTTGAAATTATGATGGAGGCGGGGCTCCCTGATGGCGTAGTAAATTTTGTTCCAGGCTCGGGCGTGGAAATAGGTAAGGCAATCATTGAAAGTAGAGAGGTGGCTGGCATTGTGTTTACAGGATCAAGGGAGGTTGGATACAGGTTAATGAGTGAATCAGCCAGAACAAAACCTCGTCCAGTGATTGCGGAGCTGGGCGGGAAAAATGCAACCATAGTGACGGATAGTGCAAATTTGGATATGGCAGTAGAAGGTGTAGCTAAGGCTGCATTCTCATTCTCAGGACAAAAATGCAGCGCATGTTCACGAGTTTATGTTCAGAGAAGTATTAAATCCAAATTCCTATCAAAACTGATAGAAAAGACAAGAAAATTAAGAATTCAAAATCCCAAACAGAGAGAAAGTTTTGTGGGGCCAGTAATAAATCTAAACGCATACAATAGTTTCAAAAAGTATTCTAAACTAGCATCAAAAGATGGTAACATTTTGATAGGTGGTTCGGTGATAAAAAATAACGATCTTAAACATGGTTTTTATGTAGAACCCACCCTTGTAGATGGACTCCCAACGCATCATTCTTTACTGAAAAGGGAACTATTTGTTCCTATTTTATGTATCACAGAATTCGATAATTTTGATAAGGCACTCGAAATGACAAACGAATCAGAATATGGATTAACATCAGGAATTTACAGTAACAAAAAGAAAGAAATTTTGAAATTTCTTCAGGGAATAGAGGCAGGAGTTGTCTATGTAAATAGAAAAAAAAGTTCAACAACAGGAGCAATGGTGGGGCGTCAATCTTTTGGTGGATGGAAAGATTCTGGAACCACGGGAAAAGGGACTGGTGGAAGATACTATCTCACCCAGTTCATGAGGGAACAGAGCCAAACAATAGCAAATTAGCATCATATTGAAATGGAATAACAATGAGAACAATTGAAAGTTTTTAGATTCACTGGTGGGAGTTTTGGCTACTGAACAAGAACCAGCACTCCCAAAGTTAACCACCAGTGGTGTTTAGGAGTTGTTTACCATTGCTCAACAAATTATTTAAGGATCTGCGATGCCTCCTCAAAAACAAATAGACAGTGTTGGGGACAATTTGCACATTACAACAGAGCTTTGAGTTTGCATAAAAGAAACTCTTCTTATATAGATTGTCACTTTACTGGTTTTTCTTCTT
>JBIOZE010000011.1:0-32703 GCA_044870745.1 Nitrososphaeraceae archaeon
GCGCCAGTATATCCCTCCGTGTGATCAGCCAGCTGCTCAAGATTGACGTCGCTGGAAAGAGGTTTCTTTTTTGTATGGATCTTTATTATCTGCATTCTAGATTCTTTATCTGGAGGGGGGACATAGAGAAGTCTATCAAACCTGCCTGGTCTTAAGAGGGCTGTATCAATGATATCTTGTCTGTTAGTAGCGCCAATAACTATGACATTAGTTAGGATTTCAAGACCATCTAACTCAGTTAGTAACTGGCTTATTACCCTTTCGGTAACATGCGAATTTCCAAAATCAGATCCTCTTGTAGGCGCCACAGCATCAATTTCATCAAAGAAAATAATACATGGGGCAGCTTGTCTTGCTTTTCTAAAAACTTCTCTGACTCCCTTTTCAGATTCTCCTACCCATTTACTAAGTAGTTCTGGTCCTTTTATACTGATGAAATTCGCTTCACTTTCATTGGCGGCCGCTTTTGCCATTAGTGTCTTTCCGGTTCCCGGAGGCCCGTAAAGCAAGATACCTTTTGGAGGAGTTGCATCAGCGTGTGTAAAAATATTCTGATATTTTAGAGGCCATTCGACAGCTTCTTGTAGTTCTTGCTTCACAGCTCCAAGACCCCCGATATCCTCCCATTTTACGTCTGGAACCTCTACGAAGACTTCTCTCATTGCAGAGGGTTCCATTTCCTTAATTACACTAACGAAATCTTCCATGTTGACAATGATTTTTTTCAGTGTTTCACTAGGTATGCTTTCGGAGGCAAGATCAATTTCAGGTATAACTCTCCTTAGTGCTCGTATAGCGGCTTCCTTTGCTAACGCCTGTAAATCTGCACCTACAAACCCATGTGACATATCAGCTATTCGTTCCAGGTTTACATCTTTAGCAAGAGGCATCCCTCTTGCATGAATTTGTAAGATTTCAAGCCTTCCGTTGCGATCCGGCACACCTATTTCAATTTCTCTATCAAACCTTCCTGGTCTTCTTAACGCTGGATCCAGTGCATCTACTCTGTTGGTAGCCCCAATTACAACCACCTTTCCCCGTGAAGTCATGCCATCCATCAATGATAAAAGCTGAGCAACTACTCTTCTTTCAACTTCTCCTGATACTTCTTCTCGTTTAGGGGCGATTGAATCGATTTCATCAATGAATATAATTGAAGGCGAATTTTTTTCAGCTTCTTGAAATATATTTCTGAGCCGCTCTTCGCTTTCTCCGTAGAACTTGCTCATTATTTCAGGTCCGCCTATTGTGTAAAAATTAGAATTTGTTTCACTAGCAATTGCTTTTGCTAACAAGGTTTTACCGGTACCAGGGGGACCGTGCAACAGCACCCCTTTAGGCGCTTCTACTCCCAATCTCTTAAATAATTCAGGATGCCTTAAGGGAAGCTCGATCATTTCTCTTACTTTTTCAACTGCATTTCCTAGTCCTCCGATATCTTCGTATGTAATCGAAGGGATCTTTCCCTCCTTGGAAGCTTGAACTGCTTTTGCACTTTCTTCAGAGACAGTTATCTGAGTATCAGGATTAATGATAACAGGTCCAGAAGGATTAGTCGAGATTACGACCAAATCCACCCTCTGGCCCATGACGCTTATTGGTATTGTATCACCTTTTGTCATCAACGCACCATTCAAGTATTCGCGTAAATAATCCTCCGCGCCGATGATCCTCAAAGATTCCGTGGGAGCTAAGGTTATGCTTTTTGCATCCTTTGACTCGACTCTTCTTACTTCAACCTGATCGTTGATACCTACGTCAAGCTTATTTCTACCAAAACCATCTATACGTATGAAACCTTTACCCCTATCACTTTCCTTAGCAGGCCAACTTAGTACGACTGTCTTTCTCCCACCTGCAGAAAGCTCTAGAGCATCGCCCGTAGAAATTCCCAATTGGTGGACTACTTCAGGATCTATGCGTGCTATTTTTCTTCCTACATCTCTTTGCTCAGCTTCTGCTATTTTTAATGTGATAATCTCCTTATCCCTTTTAGAATCATTGTCATTAGATTTTGGAGACGACATATTCTATGTCAATACAGGTGTTCACATGACACTTAAGTCTTCACTAAGGGCAGAATTCATTATTTTCAGTTAGTCGGGGTGACTTTTCTAGCTGAAATTTGTCCCCTCAATTCTCCATCGGGAAACGACCCTGTGTGGATATTTACATAAATTTCTCCACTCTTCATTTTATCTACAATATCTGTTATAGACATACCAGACAAAGGACCAAGAAAGTCATCAGCTGAGAATTTGTCACTTACCAAAGTTCCATTTATTGGTCCAGTTGGTCCGTTATTAAAAAGCATAACTATAGGATCACCATTTGTCCCAATTTTTCCAAGGTGTAGATGTGCTTCCATTACTTTGTCTAATCCTGTTAAGTTTATTTCATACCAAACAGAATTACTGTCGTTTTCTTTGAACGAAGCCAACCCCGTTGCCGATGAATTATTAGAGGGGATTTCTTGCGTGCCATTAAGAGGAGTACTCAAATCTTGTTCACTGGCGTTGACTGGATTTAAAGCCAGCGAAAAAACTAGTAACGAGATTATTAGGATTGCAAACATATCTGAAACTTGTTTTAGAGACTCCATAAAGGCGGAAATAGAATCTAGCGCTATTATGTCTTCTCCTATGTGAACTTGTTCTAATCAAACGATACGAATTCATTTATGGGTCCAAGATTATATATTCAATATATTCACATAATACGATCTCTATTGAAAGAATTCTATACCTATAATTAGAGGAAAATTTGACACCGCGTGGTAATCCTTCGATAACCATACCAATAGATGATTTATGGATGGTCGAGTGGTTGGATGAAGTACGGATAGACAATAGTTACTGTTGTGATATATGACTTCTAGCTATTTCTCGATATGAAACCAAAAGAAGGATTGTTAAAGCAAAAACGATTACGCCATTGGAGAGATGAATGGCAACTACTAGAGATTGAAGGTTAGTAAGTACCACTAGCATTCCTATCAGAATTTCTAACACAATAGAAAATAACGCTATATATGCAATTCTAACAAATCTCGAATGGTTGGTAGCCAGAACAGAAGTGGTTACTCCTATTGCTATTGTGCTCGATATTGCAAGCAATCTGTGAATATTTTCATACAAGTATTTTTCGGCGGGCATCGTAAGGCCATTTGGACATAACGGCCAATCCGTGCACGATAGTCCTTGTCGCGAGGCAGTAATCGACCTTCCTGAAATCATAGTGCTAAAAATTAAGGTCAACGATATCAGGATCAAAATGAAGAATTTGCCCAAGGCCTTAACAACTGTTCAGTTCAAAGATGCCGAATTTTAATTTATAACTGCAGGATCAGTTTAAATCATGAGCTCAAAATAGTCACTCTTGTATACAACTAGAGTCGGAGTATCGTGGATAACTGAAATAACTATTAAACTTTAAGAAATACTAATTATCCCGTATAATTCAAACAGCTATTGAACCTTGTTGCAGGCTTATTGAAAAATTACTGTGTGGTATTCTGGCCAGCCGACTGACTTGAATTTTGGCTAGAAACCTGACCAGCAATTTGACTCGGATCTACCACTACCAACTTGAAATCAGCACTTTCAACAAAGTCACCCATCACTTTCTCCTCTACGCCTTCTACAGTTACAGTCACAGTTATGGGACCAGGTTTTTCAAATGTTACTTTCTGAACACCAGTTCCATCTACTGCCTTTTGATTCTTCAAGTCCACAATCGCAGTCCCGTTTGCATCTGTTATCTTAAAACCATAACTCACATCAGCAATGGGTCCCTTAACATTGTCCATAAAGAGTACTCCAAATGTAGTTTCATTTCCTGTAGTGATTACGTCTGGAAAGAATAGCTGAATGAAAAACGAACCGCGTGCTGTTTGCAATGTAATTGGAGATTTAGGAAGTTCTAGCATACTCTTAGGAACTGGGGGCTGTCCCTCTCCTGTTCCTAGAAGCTCGTACGCATATTGGACAGGCGGACTTGTTGTTACAACATCTGCATAGGTCTGAGCTTTTATTGGATAAGGAAAATCCTTGTTGACCCAAATGTTGTTATCTACACCCTTATGATACTTGACTAGAGTAGTTTCAAAATTGCCTGCGGGAATGTTCAAAGTTGAAGAACCTGAAGGAGTAATTGGAGAACCTCCAATCGATGCGATCTTACCCCAATACTGGGCATTAAGTGACTGACCGGGTTTTGGTACAAAAGCAGCTAACCATTGCAAGGAGTTCTTGTAAGCATTCTTGTACGGCAGCAAGGCAGCTGGTATGTTTGAAGTACCCAACGCTGTCAAGTCTAGGTCGCTCAAATTAAAGGTGCCGTTAATTATTTCTCCTTGATCATTAACAAAAACGGGAGCTACCCAGTATTTGCCAGTATCGTTATAATCTTTGAAATAAATAGTCATGGTGAAGGGTTGACCTTGATTCGTATCATGGTCTTCGATTTTATAGGTAACAAACATGTTTGGTTTGACCCCTTTTCCGACATACCAAGAATCTCCTTGAGCATATGCATTGCTAAAAGATCCGATTTGAGCATTCACAATAGCACCCAATGATAGAGCGCATAACAACACTATGCTCCCAATACTCTTCATGCAATTACCTCTCCCTCTTCTATTCACAATCATCATACAGGATATCAATTCATAAATGTTTGGAATATTCAAGGAAGGTATTTTCTTACAGTATGGTCTTGGAATAACAAATGAACAGAGTTTAAATATTGAATTAAGCTATTACTCAATAATTCATAATACGTAGGAAATGTGAGATAAAATAATTTGTTTTAATTTGTCACTTGACAATTGTAAGAAAATCCTCCTTACTGATTTGGTCCAATTTTTTCACTTTCCACACTAGAAAGCTGCACATATTAAAAGAAAATAAACATTCTGTGTTTGGCTTGATGCTTTACGACTAGTTCGTTGAATCCTTCGAGTATGAATATGGTATTGTTTTATAGGGATAATGAGCCTGTTTTTTACATGGGCTAGAAATTAGAAAAGTATGAACCAACATAGATAATTTTCAAGGTATCAAAGCATTTGAATTACAATTAACTTGAAGTAATAATTTATTGTTACCAGAAATGTAAACTAATTATTTCTCCAGAAAGGTACCAACTTACAGATTGCTTTTGCATTACTTTGATATGGGTAGGTAAAATATCAATTAATAATTATCATCGGGGCAGAATTTTATTCTTTTATTCTTGAATTTCGTAGTCACATGCCACAGTACATTCACCCATGATTTGTATTCCAATCATATGCATTTATAACTATGTTTCAAGGATGTTATTTTTTGTATGAGTTCAGATGATGCATATTACAGAGTCTTTTTTTCCCCGAATTCAATTGCAATCATTGGAGCATCAGAAAAACCTGGAATAGGCCGGGCAATCTTCTCTAATATAAAAAATGGCTATAAGGGAAAAATTTACCCCGTAACACCAACTAATGAGTTTGTTTTTGGTCTCAAAGCCTACAAGAACGTACTAGATGTACCCGAAGATGTTGATTTAGCTGTAGTTGCCACTCCAAATAAGATAGTTCCTCAGGTTATGGAAGATGTTGGAAAGAAAAAAATCAAAGGCGCCATAATAGTTTCAGCCGGATTCAAAGAGGTAGACGAACAAGGCGAGAAGCTAGAAAAGGATGTTGCGGCGATTTGCAAAAAGTATGGGACAAGAGTGATCGGTCCGAACTGTCTTGGAATTATGAGTTTATCTAAAGATAACATGATGAATGCAACGTTTCTGAAGATCACCCCAAAATATGGAGGAATTGCTCTGGTGTCACAAAGCGGAGCCATATGCGCGGCGACTGTTGAAGATGCGATGGCCCAAGGACTAGGATTCTCAAAAGTGATTAGTATGGGTAACAAAGTTGACGTCGACGAAAATGATGTATTAGAGCTTCTCTTCAACGATTCAGAAACTCGAGTCATAATCATGTACCTAGAAGATATTCATGACGGTAGGCGTTTCATGGAAATAGCAAGGAAAACAACGCTAGACAATCAAAAACCTGTAGTTGTCCTTAAAGCTGGCAGAACACCTGAAGGAGCACGTGCCGCCATGTCCCATACTGGAGCCCTTATGGGTCCTGATGAAGTGTATGATGCGCTTTTTGCGCAATCTGGAGTAATTAGAGTAGATTCCATGCAAGAGCTATTTGACCTTGCCACTGCTTTTTCAAAACAACCAGTCCCTAAAAACAGTAAGGGCGTCGCAATCGTTTCAAATGCAGGGGGCCCAGCAATTATTTCAACTGACGCTTGTTCAAAGTACGGAATCAAAATAGCCGATCTATCTTCGTGTAGAGATACTATAGCAAAAGTGATTCCACCTCATGGTTCTACGAGAAATCCTGTAGACATTGTGGGTGATGCTGATTACAACCGTTTTGAGAAAGTTCTGCGTGAAGTCGTCGCAACTGACAGCGTGGGCTCTATTGTTACCATGTGCACTCCCTCTGCCACATTGGATTACAACGAGCTAGCGAAGACCATAGTAAGGACAACTAGCAATTCGGGAAAGACTTCTTTAGCTGCTTTAATGGGGCTTGCAGAAGGCATCGAAAACAAGCAAATTCTTTCTGATGGCGGAGTTCCTCACTTTCCATATGCTGAACCTGCCATTAGGACTTTGAAGTCAATTTACGATTTCTCGAATTGGCTTGGAAGGCCACAAGTCAAGACAAAACAATTCGAGGTCAATAAAGAGAAAGTAAAGCAAACATTTGAAGATGTGAGAAAGTCCGGACGCACAAATCTTCTAGAAGAAGAAGGATACGAAGTTTTAGCCGCATACGGTTTCTCTAGACCAAAAAGCTCGGTAGCAAATAGTGCTGAAGAATGCGTCCGCCTAGCGCGGGAAATAGGCTATCCAGTAGTTATGAAAATTGTATCAAAAGATATAATCCACAAATCTGACGCAGGTGGAGTCAAAGTAGGATTACGAAGCGATGATGAGGTGTCATTAGCGTTCGAAGAAATAATCACTAACGGTAGGAAGTTTAAGCAAGATGCGAAAATAGAAGGTGTATTGGTTCAACAGATGATAGAAAATGCTAGAGAAATCATACTAGGTGCAAAGCAGGATCCTCTTTTCGGTCCCTTAATCATGTTCGGACTGGGAGGAATATACGTCGAGATTCTAAAGGACGTAATATTTCGACTCGCACCTATAGATGAATACGATGCAATCAATATGACAAAATCAATAAAAACTGCTAAACTGCTGAAGGAAGTAAGAGGAAAAAGACCAGCTGACATTAACGCATTGGTTGATTCGTTATTACGACTTTCACAACTAATATCGGATTTCTCTGAAATAGAAGAATTTGATATGAATCCATTGTTGGTATTAGAAGAGGGGAAAGGAGTATGTGCAGTAGATGTGAGAATTGGTCTTACAAAAAAGCAAGGAGACGGGTCGTAAAGCTCAGCTAATCTTTTTCCCGCAATCTTCACAGAACAGAGCATCTTTTTCGTTATCAAAGTTGCAATAAGGGCACTTGATACGAGACTCTCTTGAACCTGAACCTCCGCTATCTTGTGAATGTATCTGGTTTCTGGTTTGAGTAAGAAGTACTATATCTCCAATCTTGGAAATATTGTTCCATGGAATCTCAACCATCCCGCTCATGTCACCCTCCTTTTCTTTCGAAACTTTGAAGTTTACGTCCATCCTCCCTTGGGATGATCTCCGTAGACCGACTTTCTTGATATTTCCCACAAGCATAGCATCACTGTCATATGCGGGCATACCGATTAGTGAATCCATTAAGATAAACCCATCCTCATCTAGAGATAACTTGGATTCAGTGGGATGGGTGACGACATCTTGGACCCGATTTGATTCCCTGGTTTGAGAATCAACGGATTTTGATTTTTTTTGTGGATCTGATTTGGCAGAACGAGGTTCTTCTTGCAATGTAGATGAATCAAATTTTCTGTACTGCGCTATGACTGCGGAGCACGTATGACATTTGTATTCGCCTTTTTCTATCAGTACCACTCCTTCTCCAACATCTTCATTTGGGTTGTCATATTTGATATCTGGAGAACCAGAATAATCTTTATCACATTTGTTGCAATGATATTTAACAAGTCTTTCTGATGGGAGTCTACCTATTCCGGCCAAGAATAACTCTGGACCACCTAGATTACCTTTCTTTTGTTCTTCATCGCTTACATGAGCAATTACGAAGCCGCCAGAGCCACGGAGTTTCTTTTCTTTCAATTTCTCGTCCTCACTCATCATATTTTCAAAGTACTTCCTGAACTTATATAAAACATTGCTATTCCAATACTAGTTCGTAACTGTGAGATTTACAGTCCACATAGGTTATTATATCCCTCCGCACGGAATCTTGTTATACAAAAGACGCACGGCGGATTTGTAGAGTAATGATATTTGCTTTTCACGTCTTCCGTAACTTTTGTCACAAATCCAAAAATAAGAATAGGTAAAAAACAAGATGGCATCATTTAAAGAATTAGGTTTAACTGTAGAAGCACTGAAGGCCTTGGATGAAAACGGTTTCAAAGATCCTTTTCCAATCCAAGAATTATCGATCCCACTGATGTTGAGAGGTGTAGATGTTATAGGTCAAGCCCATACTGGAACAGGCAAAACTGCTGCCTTTTCACTCCCCTTAGTAAGCAACGTAAAAAGGAACGGGCCAATACAGGCATTGATACTAGTTCCTACGAGAGAGCTGGCAATGCAGGTAACCAACGAAATAAGGAAACTTTCCAAGTATACTGGAATTAGAACTCTCGCTGTATATGGTGGACAAAGTATGAGCTTGCAGATGTCCCAATTGAAGAGAGGCGTACAGGTAGTCGTAGCTACTCCTGGAAGGTTGATTGATCATCTTAAACGTGGTTCAATTCTATTGGAGGATGTTAAATTCGTGGTTCTCGATGAGGCTGATAGGATGCTTGATATGGGATTCATTGACGACATCAAGTTTATACTATTTTATGTGCATGAAGATAGGCAGACTTGTTTGTTTTCTGCAACTATGCCCCCCGAAATATCTAGACTCGCACAAGAATATATGAACGATCCAAAGGAAGTCAAGCTAAATGAAGAAGAACTTAGTTTGGATACTATAGATCAATCCTATCTTGTTGTGGAAGAAAGAGAAAAATTCAAACATCTGTGCAATCTTATAAGACTTCGAGACGAGAAACAGACAATAGTTTTTGCCGCAACAAAGCAACGGACCCAGAGGCTAGCAATTGAATTGAGACAGAATGGTTTGAAGGTTATTACAATACACGGTGACTTGTCACAGAAACAGAGGGATGATTCGATGCATCGATTCAGAACTGGAAGGGAGGACATTCTAGTCGCTACTGACATAGCCGCACGAGGCATCGACGTTCCTGCTGTTGGACACGTAATTAATTATGATATTCCCGATGATCCTCTGATCTATTTCCATAGAATTGGCAGGACTGCAAGAGCGGGCGGGACTGGTAGGGCTATTTCATTGGTTTCTCAAGACAGAATCGATGACTTTACAAGGATATTGAAGAATACCGACCATACAATCAAGAGATTGAACGAAGAGATGGGAGTTGAAATGCCAAAAATCCGAAGTACTCCATTTGGGCACGGCTATAGACGAAATTATTCAAGTCATGGTCAAGGTAGGTACGGTTCCACAGGCGGTGGATATAGGGGTCGACAAGGATACAATCGGTTTAGTAATGACGAGAGAAGAGGCAGGAGATATGGTAATGGGGCGCGTCCAAATAGAAGGCAAGGCTATAACCAAAGACCAAGCTACAATAGTATGTAGCCTCGTCCCATCACGAAACTGATATTGATGCCTTCTAGCTTTTTGCTTAATAAACGTCTTAGAAAATGTTATATTTCTCTAATTATCGGCTAAACTAATAATCCCCTAATTTGGTAACTACTCGTCGCTGGATAGTGCGATGGAACAATTTAACTTCGTCCCAGGTTCTGAAGCATACATAGGCTCTCGTGGTGGCCAAATTCTTTAGAGAATATTAAATTACAGTATGTCTCTACCTTCGACAGTAGAATTGACGAAGCTTGCTAAATTTATTCTTGTAAGCTTTCCCGCATATTCATTATGAATGCATATTTCGGCATTCGATAAACTTAATTATCAATCTTGGCAATGAACTTAATTGTATGGCTTATTCTAGGTCAAAGTATATTACCATAGGCGCCGTGCTGTATCTTGTTATATTTTTTGCATTTGCATCAGGACTTGTAAATTCGATTATAGAAGGGTCAAATGCCCGCGCAATCGTAGTACCGAGTCGTTCTGTTCAATCCATTGGTGAGACCGTCGTAACTATAATGATCTTGTTTATGGGAATGGTAGGAATATATCTTTTGTACCAAGCAGGTATGGCGCCATCCATGAGGAATCAATGGGTATACGTAACTTCTGGTTTCGTAACCGTGGCTATCGCACTCGTTCTTGGTTACAACCTAGTTCAGCTCAAAAGTTAGGCGGTATTCAAAGACCTAATTTAATAGCACTATTGAGAAAAATCATTTTCTGTGGCGTTAGGCGTGGATGAGAGAGTACACGTACGGACATATCATTATCATTCTCCATGCGTACGTAAAGATTTACCTTGCTTCGTGATTGAAGAAACCTGTTACTAGTAGGCAATCTTTTCCAATCAACGTCCTTTCTAAATCTAATCATGCTAGTTACTAAAAGCGGTATTTTTGAAAAATGTGTATTCTTCAAGAGTAACATTAAAATTATTAACAAAAGATGATTTACATTTCCTAACTCTCGCGTGACTGTCTCACTAGATTTCAAATCCAGATAGAACAAACTATAGAAGGAAGTAATCGAATCAAAAATCACTATCGAAGCCTCGTCAATATGCTTGATGACATCTAATACATCTAAATTAATTCTATGATTTGGAATATATATTCTCAATATGTCTGATGAGTAAAGTGATGAATTCTTCTTTTTTATCATAAGTGGGGGGATTAATCCAGCTTTGACAAATGCGGTGAATACCGTGTCAAAATCAATATACAAAACTTTTTTCCGATGTTCTTCCCTTAACTGCATGACAATCGCCGAGATCAAGCAAAGTTTTGCGTAAGGATCATCATAAATAATTGTATTAAGGGTCGTGGACTCAAGTATGCTATCGTAGATCGTATTCACTTTAATAATAATACAGTGAATGGTGGTTATAATGAGTTACGACCAAGAGCTAGAAATGATACGAAAGGATTTCCCTGTAGTTAGAAAGACCATCTATATGAACAATGGCTCTTTTGCACCAGTACCGCTATCAACCATTAAGGCGATCACAAGTTTTCTCCTAAAATTCTCTGAAGAAGGCCCAGATTCAAAATCAGTCCAGGAATATATCACGTCGCTGATGAGGGAAGTTCAAGTCAGAGTCGGCCATCTCATTAATTGCGATCCGGAAGAAATAATATTTACAGATAGTACTACTGCAGGACTGAATTTGGTGTCATCAGGTATTGAATGGAAGGAATCTGATCAAATTATCATCAGAGGAGGACCTCATGAACATCATGCAAACTATTTTCCATGGCTTAGGGCCTCGCAGAGATTTGGTGTGCAACTGAAGGAGATCAAAATAGATTTTGATGGCTTCTTTGAAATAGGCGATATAATCAATATTTTTGAAAAACCAGGTACAAAATTGTTTACCCTCAGTCATGCCCTGTACAATAATGGGGCAATAATGCCTGTTGAAGAAGTAGGAAAGATAGCTAAAGAACATAACGTCTTATATTGCATTGACGCAGCCCAGAGTGTAGGAACGATAAATGTAGATGTGAAGAAAATAGGATGCGATTTTATGGCGTTCCCCGCTTTCAAATGGCTTTGTGGACCAACAGGCATTGGAATATTGTACTGTAGTAAAAAGTCGTCAGGAATATTGGCCCCGCAATTCGTTGGAGGTGAATCAGCAATCCTTACTAACCAAGGTAAATTAGCTTATCTTGACCCTCCTCAAAGATTTCAGGCTGGATTTAGAAACTATATTGGACTTGCCGGACTAGAGTCTTCCTTGCGATACATTTTGCGCATTGGAATTGAGAACATCAGAAAAATGAATATGAAATTAGCCTTAGAGTTGAAAAGGTCACTTGAAAAAATGAAAGATGTTTCGATTTATGGACCTCAAGATGAAAAATTAAGAACATCCATAGTATCTTTTGACAGCAAGTTATTCAACGCAGACACAATCGTATCCAAGTTAGAAAATTACGGTATTATTGTAGCTGAAAGGGAAATACATCCACCTGATAGAAAAAAAATAGTAAGAGTCTCTCCCCATTTTTACAATAGTCAGGAGGAAGTTGAAAGTCTAATAGGTACTCTTAACACGATACTAAAATGAGAATGCTAAATTCTTTCTGTCTTTTGCTCCTTGGCCTTCAATTACAATCATCGTAAGAGTAGATCGGACCTTATCAATTCTCCTTACGTGCCAAGTAATAGTTTCCCGAAGCTTATCCATGCTATCAGAAGTAATTTTTACTATAATATCATATACTCCGTATACCCCGCTCACCTCAGTAACTTCTGGTAGTTTTCTTATTTCCTGTAAAATTTCCTCTTCTGATCCTAGATCACAATTTATCAAAACATAGGCAGTTGGCATACTAAAGATAACAATATTCTAGCAGGTATTAAACTCTTGTTAATACCACGTTGTACTTGGTCTGACTAATTACCTAAATTAGTACAAACCCATTTGAAGATGAATTTTAACGATCGGGTTGTTAACTTCATTTCAGTTGAAGCATCATGCATCTTGTTCTATTGCAAGGGCCCTAACTGGCGAGCCAGTTGCTCCAGAGAACTTGAGTGGCGCTACAACCAAAGTGAATTTTGAATGCTTTAGATGACTTAAATTGCAAAGGTTCTCGACTATCAAAATTCCATGAGACAATAGAATTTTATGACTAGTAAAATCATGATCATTTCCAGCATCGATACTTGGAGAATCAATCGCAACAGAGTTGATGCCTTTATTCAAAAGAAATTTTGCAGCTTCAGCGGATAAACCCGGACTATGCGTGAAATAATATTCATTGCAGATCTCATCTTCCCATGCTGTTGCGAATACTACACTGTCGCCGGGAGCTATGTCATGGCCGGAGTCAGCTATTTCGTCAACATGAATTAATTCATCAGGTCTCTTCTTATTGGTTCTAACGAGGACTGCACTACAAATGAATTTGTTGACGTCTATCTTGTCGATACTGGGTGCATTAGTTATGAAATGAGATGGTGCGTCCATGTGTGTACCGGTATGAGTACTTAGGAACGCCACTTCTGAATCATAGCCATGAATATCTATTCTCGACCAATCGATCAGTGAGGGCATAGGAGAACCTGGAAATACACGTGTATTAGCATCAATTTTGAGAGTCAGATCAATTATTCGTTGCAATCGTTCGTTAATAGTAATGACCAAAGGTATAATATTGTGTCGGTGACAATGACTTGATATCTATAGAATGGTATCCTATTTGGAACCTCTAATTTGACGAAATCTGTATGAAAATAATATTTTGGAATAACGCCTGACAATTGAAGTATTCAAAACGAAATGGATGGATTGAATTCAATGAATAATCATGATCAAGTGGTTTGTCATTGGCAAAATTGTTCAGCTGTTACTATTGCGGCGATTTTTTATTATTCCGTGAACTACTATAGCACTTACGAATGATATTGAACCCATGAGTAAATAGAAAACAACATCCTGTGCAGCCATAGCGATCTCATCAATTGTCATTTAGGATAATCAGATGCAATTAGAACTAAATTAATGTATTGCCAAGTGATCTCACCTATTCATGTTATTATCCTTAATTATTTCAACCACTCCCAAATAGTAATACCTCTTATGAGACATTGTTTCTTGATAATAGAACAAGCCTTTTTTGCAGCTTCAACCTCCGTTAGGCTGTCGGGTGGATTCAAAAATTGTATTAACAACTCTTCATAAAGCCTTTTCGCACGCTCCTCAGAGAATTCCTTATACTTTTTCGGTTTATCGAGATTTTTTTGATTCGTATAGTCATTATTTCGTGACAAGATATGTCCTTTTAATTCCGCATACTCATACTTACAATCAGGACAATCTTCGTCAAAAAAATCAACATGGATGTTGCATCCAGGCATACAATAAGTTGAATTTGAAGAAATAATTTAAAACATTCGATAACCCTGCAAAATGTCGAACAAATTAAAAGGGGTTTAGATATTCTACCTTGACACAAGGTGGTCATGAAGTCATACAAGTTATGACAAACTCAGGTTAGGTATTATTCTTATGCATACAATCCTAACCATCCATTCAAATTCTTGTTATCCTTCAATCTCGACGGTATATTAAAATATGCTATGCATGGTTCTAGTGTTCCAAGAAGATAACAAAGAAAGGCAACTCAATTGAAAGAAAATCATGATAACTCTGGAGAAGAACATAATTCGAACCTAAATGAACCTCCGGATACTAATAATCACATACGCAGGTGTGAGACAATAGATGACGGGACTGAGGCGTTCATGCGATGGATGAGTTCGCCTGATAAGAAATCCCTTACATCAGACAACCCCCTAGTTTTAATGAAGTTCGTCAATAATGTGCATACAGTCCTTTATGATACATCTCTATCAAAGGAAATTGATGTTAAATTGACAGGTGGCATTCCGTACTGCAACAACTGCAAATCTGATGAGTGCGCACATGTTGGCTTTACCATATGCTTAGAGCAACTTGAAGGTCATAGACCTGATGGTGAGGAAGAATCCGTAGACGATATTGCTGAAACATGACCAATGAACATGCAATCAAGTCATCTTTAAGTGATCATTTTTAATATTTCTTGTTTCTTCTCAAGCGAATCGAAAACCCTCGTCCCTCCGTAGACGCACGATCTGCAAGTTTCCATCCTATCTTTATTAAATACGGTGTAATGAATGTCGTAATTATTGTCATTGCCCCGACCATCGGCAAAACGAACGAGCTTGTCGTCCCAACATCAGTTCCACCTTTTGCCACAACTAGGGCAAGCTCCCCTCCTGATGATGAAAGGCCAAAGGCAGCCCTTAACGCAGTCTGGGTTTTATATCCTTGAGACCTAGCGGCAAAGTATACAGTAAAGAATTTCGCCCCTATCGATACCAAAATCAGTATAAGGGCTGGTACTATAAAGAGTGGTAATTGAGTTATATCCATTAACGCACCAACTGAGACAAAAAATACGGCACCAAACACGTCTTTGATTGGAGTAGTCAGTACCCTTGTAACAGAATGAACTTTTGATTCTGCTATCAGGACGCCTGCAAAGAATGCCCCCGTGGCAACAGAGATACCAATCTCAAATGCGACAAATGAAAGACCAAATGCAACCCCAATGATTGCTACTATAAGAACATCGTGCTGGTTCGTTTTTCCAATGAGATTTACAAACTTTGGCACTGTCTTTGAGCCAATAAACAAAGCACCCCCGATGAATGCCAAGACGGTACCTATAGACACGACTAACTCTATGCCATACAATTCACCGCTTACAGAAACTGACTGCAATATGGCAAGCATTGATATGATTATAATATCCTCAATTACAGCAACACCTAGAATAACGACTGATGCATCCTCCTTTATCATACCTAGCTCTTCCAATATACGCATAACAATCACAGTACTTGTTACCGAAATGGCTAATGCTAAGAAGAGACTATCGGATAATGAGTAATTCAATGCTTGGCATACCAAATATCCGATCGCAAATGTGCCAAAAGCTTCGCTCGAGGCAATGACAAGTGCCTTCTTGCCGATTTTTCTTAATTTTTCTAACGGGAACTCCAATCCCACAACAAATAAGAGTAAAATTACACCTATCTCCGCAAACAGATTCAAGACATCAAAATTACTGATTAAACTGAAAGGAGGAGTGAAAGGCCCAATTATCATGCCTGCGATGATATATCCTATTACCATTGGTTGCTTGAGCTTGTATGAAACCATCGCCATAATCGACGCGACGATCATAATAATCGTAAAATCCTGCAAAACCGGACCTATATCGAGTACCATTCTGTAACATCCACCAGAGTAAATATTCAAAAGTCATTTAATAAATGTCTTACAATTTTATGAATGTGTATATCAATTACATTTCAGAATTTGATCATTCAATACAGATTTTGTTGCATCAAAATTTTAGATATTAATAGTCTGTACCGCAAACATGAAGTATCATCTATACTAGTAAATGATTTTTATTCTTGTTTTTTCAATTAGATGACATGCCACGAATTTCATACTTGGAATTTTTCAGCAGAAGTGCCTGAATGCGCCACATCATTTTACAAAACCGTGTTTGACTGGCAGATCAAAAAATGGGAAGGATCTTTCGATTACTGGCAATTTAAGACAGGCGACCCGAATGAACTGGGGATGGTTGGAGGACTGTCAAGACAAATCTGAGCGATACGCCACGGAAGGCAGTCAACCCCTGATAAGTGGAAGGTGTTGGAGGGTTTTAAACCTTGTAGCTAATTCATGTTGATTGGGTTTGAATTAAAGCTGCAGCCGAATGATGGAGTAAGAAGATTCTATAATCAAATGCAATCACTTTTGAAAAAGTCTCTCCAGCCGTCTTCCATTATTATCTATTATTAAATGCAAATTTTAGACATTCGCACTTTTTGCATTTTCGAGTATCCATTGAACCGGTCGCGTTAACGTGCTCGTATCTATAATGCCCGCACACACATACATCATCCTCACTCATTTTACTAACTTATAGGAATTAAGATTAAATAAGTATTCAAAAGGCTTTTTGTCATAACCATTCGCACTTTTCAATTTTCTAAGTCTCATGGTTAGTCGAAGAGCCAATCATATTCAAAGAGTAATATTGCGAGGTTTATGTATACAAGCAGGAAAATAAATAAATCTAGAAATATTCTTGATGAATTCAGATTGTCCTACCACTTTTTTCGTCACGGCAATCAGCTAAGTCTTACTCTTGTAAAGGAGAAAACAGAATAAGAGGAAAATTCTGAATTTGAATAATTGTGCTCAATCACAAACAAAGAGGTTTCAGAGGAGGGCAGCATTACCACTGATACTTATTGGATTTTAAGAAAGGAACAGCATTGAAAGTGGGGCTGGCCGTTTGTGAATCAAATTGATACGAAATTTAGTCCCCTCATGATATCTGCCCCTTAGAAGTTAAATAATATAAGTTGGTAGGGGTTCGGTGGTATCCGTGTCAGAATTAACCCGAAATGTAGACCCAACAAGTACAAATTTAGTATATTTATTCAAGTCCGAAAATATTCCGTCTAAGGAAAAAGGGTGTAATTTTACTTGCGGAATTTTCAGGACCTACTTTGTTTGGTTTTGTGGGGGTTTCAAGCCTGCCGCGTTTGTTTGGTTTTGTGGGGGTTTCAAGCTTGCCGCCGCGTCAGCAGCTGTACAGTGATGGCTAACATCATATTTTCCATCAGAACCTGTTACATACACGTCACAGTGACCATACACACCTAATTTTTGAATGACATGCGGATATGTGCATATAGGAAGCTGCTTTTCGATAACACAGTTGGGTGTTTGTTCAGCCTTTGGTGGTGTATAAACATCTATAGTATACCAAACGTATTCAGCACCAGCCTCGCAATTGGAATTTACCTGAGCCGTACAGGTAGAGTCGGCAAGTGCTATACTAAGCTGAGAGGCGTTGTCAGCCAAGTTATGTAACGTCATATGTGTAGAGGATGCATAGCCTGTTTGGTTCAACGTCACACCTATTCCTACTGCAATCGAAAGCACCGCAAACGAGATAAGATAAACTTTTGCCAAATCATTATTCATCGGAGTTGCATTATGAATATGACTATTAAAGCTATCGTACGAGAAGAAAGTTTATCCAATTCTCAATAAATTATTTTCACTATTTCTTGAAATATGCGACCTGTTTACAAGTTTTATAACTCTGAAGAGTATAAGCGAACAGGTTCAGTCCTGGTAGCAGTAAAGCTTCTGCAGGTACCACCCAATCAGAATTCACCCTAAAAAAAGACCCGAATGCCGAGTTTGGTCGTTTGTGAATCATATTTGACACGATTTTTAGATTTTCAATAGTTGTCAAGGGAATATGTTGGCGTGCCCCAAGTATGTTGTTCCTCAGCGGGGAAGCTTGTCGGCCACAATGTCGATTTTTTCAATGGTTGGAGATTGTTCGAAAAGCTCGGGAGCTTTTTCCATCAGGGCTGCAGCTACTTTACCAGTAAGATGGGCCTGTCTTCCAGCCTCGTCAGGGAATACATCAAAAATACCAAAAGTTGATGGGCCCAAACGTATTCCAAACCAAGCTACTGTAGCTGGCTCTTCTTGAACCAATGGCAATCCCCCCCGAAGGAAGTTCTCCACGTCAGTCTCCTTCCCAGGTTTTGCCTGCATTCTAACTAACAGACCTACACTGACCATTTTCTTTTCCTTCCGGATAGTTTCAACGTGTTACAATCATTCATGATTAAATCATCATAGCAAATTATTTAACACTTGTAAGAGGCTACTTCAATAACCATTATGGCACTAAAGCAGTAATAAGTACATTAGAATTTAGGGAGATGTTGGGTGAAGCGTTGTCCACAGAGCAGGAAAGTGTAATAGAGCATGCAAGAGACTATCTAAATCGAATGAGCCATAGTATTTCATCATCGGATGCAAAAATGATATCCAATTCGAAGTTACGGTAAAGTGAAGCCTATGGAGAGACGTATCGCACTTGTGACAGGAGGAAATCGTGGAATTGGATATGAAATTTGTAAGGAGTTAGCTCATGTAGGATGCCATGTTATTCTTACATCCCGAAATGAGGAAGATGGACGGCGTGCAGTAGCTAAATTAGATTCTGGGGATAAAATTGTATTTCGTAAACTTGACATAACTGATATTGAAGAGATTGAAGCTCTTCGCGATTGGATTGTTGATACTTACGGAAGACTTGATATCCTGATAAATAATGCTGGGGTTTATCTTGACGAAGGAGTAAGCGTGTTTGATGTTGGAGAGAAGACTATGAGAGATTCACTAGAAGTTAACTTTTATGGTGCTTTTCATTTGTGTAGGGCTTTTGTTCCTGTGATGAGGAAAAATGGATATGGTAGAATAGTAAATGTCTCTTCTGGTTATGGAGCAATGAGCGAGATGGGTGGACAAGTCGCTGCTTATAGAATCTCCAAAGCGGCACTTAATGCTCTTAGTTTAATCATTGCTCATGAGTTAAGAGATAACAACATTAAGGTAAACGCGGTATGTCCAAGCTGGGTAAATACCGAAATGGGTGGAAGCATGGCTCCAGTAAGTCCCGAAACTGCTGCAAAGGATATTGTATATTTTGCTATGCTTGAGGAAGGGGGACCTAGTGGAGGCTTCTTCAGATTTAGAAAACCCATTCCCTGGTAACAGGATATGCGCTATTCCGTCTATGTCAAATTTAATCCAACTGAAAGAGTCGAAGTAAGCGGTAACGAAATTACCATCTGGTTGAGGTCCAAGCCCGAAAGAGGCAAAGCTAACAGAGAACTAGTAGAAAGACTAGCTAGCTATTTCGAAGTATCTATGAATAAAGTGCATATTATTACAGGATTGACTTCTACCAAGAAACTCGTTGAAATTGATAAAATAGGATAAGCTCTTTGATATTTAGACACTAGAATGTATTATTGGTTGGAAAGTATTATGATATTCAGCGACTTTCCTATCAAAAATTCTGAAATGGAATCAAGACAAATTCAACTTTAGTTTCTATTTCCACCGGATTTAATTTCATCTATTACTTCACTTATCTATTATTCCAATTCTTCGTGAGTTACAGATGGCCCAACTCCTGCTTGTTCGACCATCTTATCTGAATACTCTTTGCTCACCTTTAATACAAATTCCTGTATTCCTTGGTCGATACTTAGAAACTATGAATACCCCTTAACGGATATATGGATGGTAAAAGAACGAATGCGATACCTAATCATATATTTAACTAAGATGTTATAAGAGATAACGAATGAATGATAATAATTTAAAAGCCAGCGATGATGCAATTAAGGACTCAGGACTGTCAGGTTTTAAACCAACCAAGAAGTCGTCCCCTGAATCGGAGAACTCTCTGATTAAGATGTTAGACGCCATCGTTAATGCGTTGGGCAAACATACATACCTTTGTGGTAATCCAAAATGTGGGGCACTAATTATATACCATAAGAATGAATCTAGACCGCAAGTTTGTATTAGGTGTGGCAGTAAAATCGACTGGGAAGGAAAATACATAACCAGAATTAAAGCATGCCCCAAGTGTAACAAGGAATATGATTGTAGCGCAAATTACTGTGCATTTCACATTCCTCCTATTACACTGATTGAAAAAGAAATAGAAAAGTAACGATAAGGTTCACCACTTTACTTTATTCAATAGCAAAGTAATCCTAACCTGAGAATGCTAAAATAGTATTCAAATTCGATTTCTTCAATCTCGATAAATCTGTAGCTCTAGTTCGGTCCAACATTGACAAGGATAAAGCGTCATAGTTGCTATGGGGCTGGCCGGATTTGAACCGGCGACCTCCAGCGCCCGAGGCTGGCATCCTAACCAAGCTAGACAACAGCCCCAACACAAAGAGCAACTAATATCGCGCTATTATAATATATTTTTCTTATCAGAAGCCAACCAGTGAATCCACAAACAAGGATGGTTTATCCGTAATTCATAAGGAACCTGAGATTTCATCTATTTTCCACAATTGTGCGGTCTTGCTCTCAGATCTTTGCACATGACCATCCATAATTAGGTGCCAGACTATATTTGCTGCAATGGGCAATGAGCCAGTTGCCCCTGGAGAATTATAGTTTAGAACATGTAGAGAATCTTTACTTTCAACAATCAACATCTCTGGTACAAAATCCCCATTTTTATCAATTAATGAGGATCTAATCCCAGCTGATCCTCGTTTGGTAAAGGAGGAAGGTTTTAGGGCAGGAAGAAATTCTCTAACCCTGCCTATCATAGCTTTTTTCGATAAAGAGCTCCAGAATTCCTTGGATATCAGGTGTATGAACTCTGGTTTCACTATCAGTTTCAATACAGGCCCTTTGCTAAATAATTTAGAAATTTCGATTAATGATCTTCCAAAATCATTTCTCCAAGAATATGAATAAGGACTGAATACAGGAACTGCATTTGGGCCTATTTCTCTTCGACCATCCGCTCTTAAGATCCAATGTGGATCAAGAAATGGATACTCTGCATGTTTAGGAACTGAATATATGCTCCTATAGGTTAGATCAAAGTATAGTTGAGGAGCTTGCCAATATTCTCCTCTGAAATAAAGATTCTCGTACTGCTCAGCCAGACTCATTGAATGAGCAATATCTAGGGAACTCCCACCTGCAGCATTTATTACATAATCTGCGGATATTTCTTTTTTTGATTCCTTACCTATAGTAACTAAAAGATGATTATTATCGGAAAATCTTGAGAATTTATGATTAGGTAATATACTGCATCCAAACTTCTGTGCATCTTCTATAATCTGTTTCGTAATCAATCCGTAATCTGTGGCAGCATCCCTGAAACATATTATTGCTGAATGACATTTGACATTTGGTTCTATTCCACGCATTTCATCGCGTGTAAATAATTTTAATTCAGCTTCAGAAAGTCCATTGCTAAATCCCCATTTCAGATATTTATCTAATACGTTCTCTTCCTCCTCAGACGTAGCCACTTCAATGACTCCATCCTCTTTGAAGGGTAGCTTATTTAGATGGCAGTATTCCTTTAACATTTCAAATCCTTTTAAGGCTGCCTTCGCTGTCAATTTTCTTTCGGTCGGATGATACAGAAATGGAGCATGAACTCTTCCGGTATTTCTTCTACTTGCATGCATTCCAAAATTGCTCTCTTGCTCAAGAACGATCACTTTAGATTTTGTGGAGGTGGCCAAAAAATAAGCAATTGAGCTGCCCAAAATTCCTCCGCCAATAACTGCGACATCGAAGTGATAAATCAAATATTTATTTCCTATCGAATTGAATAATTGTTAAAATGGCGATTATGTATATGAATATCAAGTTCTATTCAAATGACATTTGCCCTGTTTTCAGAATGATAATTTATTGCCTTGTAAAAAGCCACAATTGAAGATGCATTAAGTATCTTTCCTTCAGAGAGTAACTTCAAAACTTCCTTTACAGTCATAAACGTCGGTTCAATTAACTCCATTGTCCCTAACTGTTGGAGTCCTTCGTACTCTAGGTCGTATGCAACAAAGAGGTATCCCTTCTGATCAAACATTGTATAGTCCAAAGTATATGAGCCAATATCGATTATTTTTTTTGCTTTGTATCCAGTCTCTTCTCTTAGCTCTCTTACAGCTGCTTCTTTTGGCTCTTCCCCAGGCTCAATATAGCCAGAAGGCACCTCAATCTGAATAGAATTAATCAAATGCCTGTAACTTTTTATGACCATAATCTGATCCTTTGAAATAAAAGGAACTACTGTAGAATAGTTTTTCCTTTTTATTCTTGTGTAAATCTTTTCCGTTCCCCCGATGTTGATAACATCTTCATAAACTTGAATGAAATTGTTGGAGTGTACGTGCTTTGAAGAGTCGATTTTCCACCCTTTGGGCAGAGTGGCCTTAGTTTTCATATAGCATGTTATATCATTTAAGGTAATATGAATTCGCACGCAGCTTTATCCATTTTAGATCAGGTTCTAAACTGAGTATTAGAAAATCTACTATACTAATCCATAAATTTTGATTGTGGTGAAACCGGATCCGCAGATTAGATATTAAGCATGATTATAGTTGAGAATAATCATATAATCATACGCCGGCCAATTTGATCGTTCCGTAGACGCAGGCATCTTTCAAATTTCTAATTTCATCCAGCTTATGCTTTCTTTTTTCTACCACATATCCACTTTTAGAATGGTAAAAAATAACCATATCTTTCGGATAGAAAGAGAGCATGTCGTGATTAGCTGAATCAAACCACATATGTCTAATGTGTGTTCTCTCCCACGAGAATAATGTCTCTATCGAACCATCAAAATGAAAAGAACTCCCACACGGACACTCGACATCCCTCCAATTTCCTTCCATGTTATGAAGCCAGGTCTTCTTATATTCCTTCATAACTGCCTTACGTTATTCATCTCATACTGAATTATATGTATGTTGTTGTAGCAGGGCTATGCTGCGTTTATGTATGCATGCAAGTATGTATGGAAAACTAATTCCTGCTGGAACGAGGTACAGTACAGTACTCTGATAGAAAAAGTATTTCAGGGTTTGCTGATAATATATTAGCTCTAATGGTAGACATGTATGTTCTAATAGTTTGTGACCTTCGTTACACTGAAGAAATTGCTACAGAGTTACGAAAAATTAATCTAGTACAAGAAGCCCATGTGCTTAACGGTGTTTACGATATTATTGTAAAGATGTCTGCAGCAACACCAAAAGACCTAGAGCAGGTATATTCAAGAATTAGACATCTCAACGGAATTAGAACGACCTCAACATTAGTGGGATATACAAAGATGTGAGTTTAACTGTAGTGCTCGATCGATGATGCAGGTTGCCTAATCTAAACCATATACACAAATCGACAATCAATTTGAACCTCCATAATTACAACTATTACACAAGTTCTAAGTTTCGTAAAATCAATTAATCTCATTTTCCAAAAAACAATCAAGCAATATCAGAAGATACTTGACCGGTGGTCTCTAATGTGAAATATTATCTAGGGTTTGTTGCAAAAGCGGAAAATCCTCCTTAACGACTTATATCTTTAATTACCATAAGAATTGCGATACGCATTTTTCACGAGTTGAAAATATTTTGTAGGTTCCAGTCTGGCCTCTCCTGTCGTGTCATCGTTTATGGTGTTCACAAGATTCAGATTTGACGTGTCATTGGGGACAAAGCTCCATTCCCAATAAGCCATTCCCCATATCCCAACATCCTTGAATTTATCCACTATTGCATTTGCCTCCTCCTGATTTATGTCACTCCGGTTGGCATCTATCTTCCAGATTTTGTTACCTTCTTCATTTACCATGGCGGTTCGCTTTACGTTGTTCCATTCTCCAATATACAATGGAATGCCCGTAATCTTGCTTGCGTTTAAATAAAGTTCGAGCTTCTCACTTTGGTATTTGAAGGAAGGAAGTCCATACAGGCTCATCTTCAGTACTATGTTTTTCTTATCTTCAGGAACCATCTTTGCCATATTCTGATCGTTAACCTCTATCAGACTTTTTGCATCTAGAGGAACATTGATGCTATAGACAATGATTTTATCGGTAATTTTTCGTAGTTCTTTTGTAATGAAATTATTGTATTTTCCTATCTTGGCCCATTGATCTTTGTTGTGAATTTGGGGTTCGCTTAAAATCTCATAGCCCAATGTGCTGGAATGGTCATCCAGGGTCTCTACTATTTTTCTGAGAAATTCCGCCTGAAGGGTCCATCCATCAACGCCATCTGTACTTTTAATGCCCCGGTCCCACCATTTTGTCCACCACATTTGTGCTGATGAATACTTTGTTGCACCACCACTACCTTGCTTGTATAAGGATGGATCATTGAAAAGATATGCGGGAAAACCGGTGCCGGTACCCAGCCATGACGAGGTTTGAAATTGGTGGTTGTCGTATATGACCTTTATCCCATATTTATCTGCGGTATTCGCAACAACTTCTAGTTCCTCAATAAAAGCAATGGGATCTCTTTCGTAGGACTCCCAATAGAATCTGTAACGAACGTGATCAATAATATTTGCTTCCTTTAGAGTTTTGAAACTACTTTCATAGTAATTACCAGGAAATGGATTTTTTAAGCCTTCTCTCATTTGTGGTATGCTCGAGTAATATCCTCGCATATTTACCCCCAAATGTGGGACATTTACTTGATCCGTTGATTGGGCGTCACTAGCGTCACCAGCAAATATATCCTCAGTACTGGTACTAGGAATAATGCTTTGAGCATACGTAAGTGTCGGTAAATTATTTTCAAGCACATAAAGATCGATTACAATAATGGAAATACATGCCACAAAGATACCAGAAAGAATAAACTTTCTAATCATATTGAATCATACAAGAGACAGATTGACTACTATAAACTTGATTGCAATAATCACTTGGAGCGAAGATCAATAGGGCTTTCAGCTATTTGGAAGATTCTTAACAATATTCTCTACATATCTTAGTGCTCCAGCTTTTTTTCCTAAGAAATGTAATTCCCGCAGAAAGTGCAAATATATCTAAGCTTGAACTAAATCCTGCTTCCTATATGACCCTAGATTTTCTACAAGACTGAAAAGGCAACGAGAATTGTTCAGTGTAATGACATTCGTGTGAGATAAGCCTGAAATCGTATCCGTTTCTTCAGTTGCCTCGTGTTAACAGTCATGTGAGAAAGCGGTAGTTAACATGAAATTACTTGGAGGTATCATTGTTTTGAGAATAGTATTTTAGGCCAGATTCAAAGCTATGGTAATCTAGTATTTGCAGGGTGTTTCGGTGAATCTCAGCTTCCCCCCCGAAATTTGGATTAAGTAAGAAAACTATATATAATGTAATAGGCATTACAATATGTTAGAAATAGATATGTGGAAAGAACATTTGGGAATTAGAAATATCTTTGAATATCTGAACAGGGAATTTGCAGATGCAGAGAGTCTACTAGACAATACGTTCGCAACACTCCAAGAATCGGGAGACGACAAGAAACCGACTTTGCCATACTACTATTACGGCTATCAATTAAACGTAGGTCGCGACGGAATACCGCACGTAAAAGAATTCGGGAATGTGAAACCATTAACTCAACGTCCAGGCCCGAGTGGTTCCAAGGAACCTTTGATTGATACATCAGTAGACAAGAAACGCAACACACTGAGAATTACTGCAGAGATGCCAGGTTTGAATAAGCAAGACATCAAGGTGCAAGTGCAAGAAGGATTGGTATCAATACATGCAGAAAAGGGAGAGAAGAAATATCATACTGAGCTTCCAGTAGAACATCGACTAGACGAAAATTCTGTGAAAGCAACATACGTGAACGGAATTTTGGAGCTAAACTTCAAACTTAGTGAGGAAGCCAAGCCGAAACGCAAAGAAGTAAAAGTAGACTAGGCTAAGCTAGTCCGATTTAGGCCTAATCTAACCTACTGGAGGATAAGTGCTAGTTGTCCACGAGATTGATTGGTTCGTTTAAGACCGCCGAGATCATAAAACCCGTACCTAGTCGAGTAGATTATAATTTGTTTAATTACTGCTCGACTTGCGCCCTGAAGTATCCAAAGAAAGTACTGCGTTGCAAATATTGTAACCAGAAAGTTAGAACCAAACCTGGGCATCGTTCAAAAAACGTAGAACGGAAGCGAATCTGAGCTAAAATAGTTACGGCCTGAAAAATCTGTTTATTTACTTATCTGGTTATGCTAGAAGATAGTCTATATTTCGACTAGGTAAGACGGCGAGACAATTTGTGAACGAGTCATTATGTATAGCCACAAAGGCTTCTAGATTTAAATTATCCTTTGGATTATGACCTGTTATGTCTGAAGCAGAAGCACCACAGAATGCGCAAGTACGGCAAAGGGATGGACCAAGGGATTCCATTTACATTGGAAAAAAACCACTGATGGCATATGTCACATCGACTCTAATACAACTAGCAAATCAGCCTTCGGTTACAATCAAGGCAAGAGGTCTTAGCATTGGAAGAGCGGTAGATGTCTCACAAATAATTCTGAAACGCATGGAAAATGCAGGATACACAGTAGGTGAGGTCCGTATCGGTTCAGAAACAGTCCAAGCCGAAGATGGACGGACGCGAAACGTCTCGACGATCGAAATTGAAGTCAAAAAGGCTTAAGTCTCTTCTATACTTTTTGTGATTGTCTTAATACATAGTCATTTTATAATTGATATTTGGAAAAAATTGCAGCTCTCTATTTAGCTCATCTTAATCCTGTCACCAGGGCTCATGAGACCATTATAGCAAATCTTTCCAAGGAGTACAGTGTCTATGTATATCCTGTAATATTTCTTAAAAATAAAATAGAGATCAATACGCGGACATTTCCATTTCCTTATGAGATACGGAAAGTCATGCTAGAAGGACTAACTACGCGACTAAATAATGTCAATATTCTGCCAGATTATTTTTTCGAATCCCCGTATGTGAAATATCTGCCTCCTTTTATCTCTCCGTACTCGTGGACCCTGCGCAAACAAATACTTAGAAATGTAAAAGAAGAAGAATTCTTCTCTTACACGGGTGATTTTGCGGAGAGACTAGCATTGAACCTGTATAATCTGCACCCCAAACAGTCAAGGAGACTCGAGATTTCTGCGTCGAAGGTTAAAGAATTGATGTATGACGAAGCGCTACCTAAGAATAGCAGCAGAAACAACAGCAAACAGACTCCAACCGACGACATGTCAGTATGGAAAGATCTAGTTTCTGACCATGTGGCAAATATTATTATTCATAACTGGAGTATCGTAGAAAAATTCGCTAGAATGAAAGATCGTACGGTGAAAATAATGGGAATGAAATTTCCTGCTGAAGGTATACTTCACTCTTGAAGACTTTTATAAGCCAATTATAGATTTGCCATTCATGAGGGCCAAGGGTGCAGAGCTTGTCTGGTTTGATGGTGAATATGTGAAATGGGGAGAAGCAAAGGTGCCCGTTATGACACATGCATTACATTATGGAACTTCTGTTTTCGAAGGTATCCGAGCATATTCGACAGGTAACGATCTCTTTGTCTTCAGATTGAAGGACCACATGGAAAGGCTTCATCGGTCCGCTAGCCTTTATTCAATTTCAGTTAAATATTCTGTAGAGGAGCTTTGCAGTGCCACCGTGGAATTGATAAAGAAGGCAGCTATAAAAGAATCGTGTTATATACGGCCTCTCACATTTGTAGGCCTCCATGGTATAGACTTGAATGTGACTAAGGATTCTCCAACTCATACCACCATTATCATTTTTCCCTTTGCCAAATATTTTAAGGGTGAAGGAATTTCTGCATGCGTGTCTTCTTGGAGACGAATTGATGACGAATCTATGCCCCCAATGGCAAAAGCTGCAGGTAACTATCTTAATTCTATCCTTGCAACACAGGAAAGCAAGCGGCTAGGATTTGAAGAATCCATACTGCTTGATAGAATCGGAAACGTGAGTGAGGCATCTGGCGAAAATATCTTTCTAGTAAGAAACGGCATAATCTATACACCACAAGTTTCAGATTCTATACTTGAAGGAATAACACGGCACACGACAATATCTATTGCTAGAGAAATGGGCTATGAAATTGTAGAAAGACCAATCGCTAGGTCAGAACTGTATCTTGCAGAGGAACTGTTCCTAACAGGAACCGCTGCTGAAATAATAGCGATTATAAAAATTGATGGACATACCGTAGGAGATGGAAAAGAGGGATTAGTGACAAGAGGCATCAGACAAAAGTACGAAAAAGTAGTGTTTGGTAAAATAGCAAAGTACAAGGAATGGTTAACGCAAGTATGGTAAAAACTGCGAGCAAGAATGGGCATGTTAGAATAGCTGTTATCGGTGTTGGTGGATGGGGAAAGAATCACGCAAGAGTTCTTCATGATTTGGGAGCTTTGGCTGCGGTTTGTGATGTTTCGGACGCCAGGGCCAAGGAAGTAGCACGTACGTATGAGTCAAACTACTACCTATCCTTAAGCGATCTTTTTACTAATGAAAGAGATCTCGACGCGTGTCTAGTTTGTACACCGACTAAGACACATTTAGATGTCGCCAAGAGGGTGATCAATAATGGCTGCCACGTTTTTGTTGAGAAACCGCTCTCATTTTCCTCTGTTGAATGCGAAGAAATGGTCGAAGAGGCGAAAAGGAATAAAATTATATTGACATGTGGATATGTCGAAAGATTCAATCCCGCAGTACAGGATGTGAAAAAGATAATTCAAGAGAAATCTTACGGAGATCTTATAATGATGGAATTCCATAGAGAAAACAGAATGCCCTTGCACATCAAGGATGTGGGTATCATATACGATACTTCTGTCCATGACATAGATACTGCAATGTTTCTATTTGACAAAAGACCTAAAATGGTATTTGCCCGAGCTGGGAAGAAATTTCATTCGTATGAAGACTTCGCGACGATTATGATTGGCTTCGACGAGCAGAAAGTTGCAATAATCGCATCAAACTGGATTACCCCGCAGAAAGTTCGTACATTCTCTGCGGTATGCACCGAAGGGATTGTACGTGGAGACTTCCTTACTCAAGACATAAAGATTGAGCAAGCAGAATCCACAATAATACCAAGGCACCCAAAATTTCAAGAGCCACTAACTCTTGAACTCACGAATTTTATTCAAGTCATTCAAGGAAAACTGACCAAACCTCTGGTGACTGCTGAGGATGCAACTAATGTTACTAAGGTGGCCGAGGCCGCACTCCTAAGTAGTAACACCGGATCTCCAATATATATGGAACTGAAATAAAATGAGAAAATCATTACTTGATATCCTTGCTTGTCCGATTGACAAGTACTATCCCTTAGAATTATACGAAATTAATACAATTAACGATCCAAGCGTAAATGAACCCATAATAAAAGAAGGCATCTTGTACTGTTCGAAGTGCTCTAGGTTTTACCCGATAATGGATGAAATTCCAATAATGCTTCCTGACGATCTTCGAGAGAAGGAGAAAGATATAGAATTTCTTAAGACATGGCAGAAGCAAATTCCAGAAAAAATCATGAATTCTGGCCATCCATGGCATTTGTAGAGATGGGCAAGGATAGATAGGAAAATGAATTACCAAGGGTCATCAGAAAACAAAGTAATAAATTATGTTTCAAAAACTGCAAAAATTGGTAACAACGTAAAGATTTGGCATTTCAGTTATATAGGTGACAATACGCAAATTGGTAACAACGTTTCAATAGGTTCTCTTGTGCATATCGATTACAATGTTAGAATTGGTGACAATTGCAGAATTGAAGGATCCGTGTATATTCCACCACTCACAGTAATAGGAAATAATGTATTCATAGGTCCGGGAGCAGCATTCACTAATGATCCATATCCAATGAGTCCAAAGATGATAGGTGTTATTGTCGAAGATGGAGCAATAATAGGAGGAAGAGCAGTGTTTAGGCCTGGTGTACGGGTTGGTCGAAATAGCGTGGTTGGTATGGGTTCAATAGTTACCAAGGATGTTCCACCAGAAACCGTTGTGATAGGGCACCCGGCGACCGTGAAATATACAAGGAAAGAATATGACATCAAGAAGGAAGCCTGGAATGCATCAAAACCCAATTAGTGGTTTAAGGTAAATGATTGATGATTAACTGACTCATTCCACTAAGGGAGTTTCCGAACAATCAAAAGTTCTCTTCTAAAACGCACATTCATTACCTGTTTCCTCAGATTTGTCTGATATTGAGTTTAAGAAACGGTAATATCTTTTATATTCAATAGTGGAAACAACGATTGTGTTTTTTGTCAGTTGAAGACTTTAAGATTTTATTATGATTCAGTGAGTGAGTGATCGATCTGTTTTAGAATTTATTACACATTAGCTACCTAATTAGTTAAATCTTCAGTCAGCCCGCCAGCCAGAACATATCCAAAATTAACGAAACAATTTTGCAAGAAAATTCTCGCCGCATACTGCTTTATCGTAAGGATACATTTAGATATCATTTAATTTACCTCAGTTAACTTAGAAAATAAAATACTATGAATTTTCGTAGGAATTCTATGCATTGGAGTATCCTGCCGGTACCAAAAGATAAGCGATTGTTGAAAGGAAAGGACTTCTTTGTACTCTGGTCTAGCCTCGGTGTGGGCTTGCTAGTGCTATCAGCGGGTTCATTCCTCACGGATGCAAGCTTTGCTGATGCAATTTTAGCAATCTTGATTGGATCCATCGGGGGTTCTGTGTTGCTAGCCCTAGCAGGAAAGATCGGTAGTGACAATGCGGTCCCGTCTTTAGTTAGTACGAGACCATCATTTGGGGTTCGCGGTTCCTACGTACCAGCAGTACTGAACGTAATGCAGCTTATTGGTTGGACCATATTTGAAATAATGATAATGTCAACTGCAGCCAATATTTTGGTGGGCAAAATAATTCCATTCTATGTTTGGACTTTAATTTTTGGTTCGATTGTAACATTGATGGCCTTAGTGGGTCCATTGGCAGTTATCCGAGATTGGTTGGGTAGATTTGCCATCTGGGCTGTCTACGCATCATCTGTCATGATTATTTTCGTACTGTTGTTGTCCGACAAAATCTTGATATTGATATCGTCTCAAGGCAATGGAATGTCTTTTTTTAGTGCACTTGATATAGTCATAGCTATGCCTGTCTCTTGGATGCCACTTGCTGCCGACTACAATAGATTTGCTAAGAATAGTAACAGTGCATTTAAAGGAACAGTGGCCGGTTTTGCGGTGACAAATGTCCTATTTTATTTTGCAGGTGTTCTCTTAGGGGCAAGCGATATTGTTACAATAATTAGTGCAATCCAGTCCATTTTTTTTGGATTCTTAATGCTTGTGCTAATAGTAGACGAAACAGATAATACATTTGCAGATGTATATTCTGCTTCGGTATCTACTCAAAGTATAGTTCCCAAATTTGATCAAAGATACTTAATAGCTGGATTCACGGCATTCAGCATCCTAATGGCTAACTTGATACCGATTTCACAGTACCAGACCTTCTTGCTACTTATTGGAGCAGTATTTGTGCCCTTATTTGGAGTAGTTTTGTCAGACTACTACATTTTGAAGCGAATGCGATATAAGGACGATTTTTATTATGACCCCAAGACAAACAGGATTGGATATGCAGCGATTGTTGCCTGGCTAATAGGTGTTATAGTATATTTTGTACTATCATCCCTCTCACCTATTTACATGCCAGGTATACCTCAAATCGGGGCCACAATTCCGAGTTTAATTGCATCATCACTATGCTATATTGGGATAAAGTATACAATCTCAAAGTTAAGAATGAGAAAATTAGCCCATTAATCCATCAAGTTCCGCTCGTCTCAATTGTCAGACCCTTTGTTGCTATTATTCTATATTACTTTCAAATCTAAACTATCTATAGAGATGCAGTATTTTTGCTGTATGAACAGAATAAAAAATTTGGTGACTGAATGAGCAGACCGGTGTATGTGGAAAGATCGGCCATATCCTCCCCCCACCCCCTTTCACAGGCCTTAAGCCTTAAATGCATTAAAATTTAGATTAGATTTAAGATGGGCAATAAGAAGCAAGCAGATTATCCCGCAAATCATAATGAAGTAGAAATGGAAAATACTCCGGAGAATATCAATACTAACGATACTGCTATATTAGACCATGAGGGTGAAGAAGTAGCTACCTCAGAGGATACAATCGATCTTAATGAAGGGGCAGGATCAAAGATATTATTTACCCAGCCTTCCGATGTAGAACTTTTAGATCTAGAAATTCAAGACATTGAAGGTATAGGTCCCTCCACAACTAAGAAGCTGCGAGAAGCTGGAA
>JBIOZE010000012.1:0-15883 GCA_044870745.1 Nitrososphaeraceae archaeon
TGTTTGCATTAATAACACTGACTATTATGGACGTGGTAAAATGGTCCTAAACCCAGAAAAGATTGCCAATACTGCCAAAGCAGCGGGAATAGATCCTGAGATTATTTCGAAGAATTTGTTTGTGAAACTTGATTTGCGATCTCCATCTGGTGATGTGAATTATATGCAGTTTGCACAAACAAATTCTTCGAAATAATCTTAGGATCTATTCCCGCTGCTTTGGCAGTATTGGCAATCTTTTCTGGGTTTAGGACCATTTTACCACGTCCATAATAGTCAGTGTTATTAATGCAAACAGCCATTGATTCAAAGCCGTGTCTTAATTTAATTGGTAATATACAATTAACAAGTAGTCTATAAGATAGTGCATCTAATGGCAGTTCGTCACCATATAGTAGATAGAAGAGTCCTTCTTCAATGCCGTCTATTAATGAATCTAACTCTCCTGATCCCGTAGTCATTTTGAGTGAATTGCTCTGATCGGTATATTGTTCGAAAGCTGATCGCATGACAAGTCTAGTCTGTAGCAAATCACTATTGGTATCAAGTATTGACATCGAGATTCGGTTTTCACTATGCGTTAAAGGTAAATTGAATTTGATTAGGGAAATACCAAGGCTCATCGTGTACAAGCATTATTGAACCGCGCGTCTTTACTCCTTTGCCATATAACTTTTCTTTTATCTCTTGCAACAGAATATTTTGAATATTATTTGATCGAGCTATATTTCCTTCAAATGGGATTTTGACTTCACCTATTCTTATTTCTTGCAATACTTGCTGCATTACTTTATCTATCCTCGATCTTAGAGTTGACTTCTTATCCTCAATTAATTTTTGTAAGCTTGCATTAATCACAAACGTCTCTGTGCCATAAAAAACCATACTTGGTGGATAAGTGAATATGCTTTCACTGTTTATCATTTTAACTTTTAACAATGGCATTTCATCAGGCTTGATTTCAATGTCATAAACATCCCTCCAAAATGACACAAGGTTCCTCCTGTCGGTTTCAGATATAGTTTGTTCGGATGCTCTTTTTGATATTATGTCAACTATAGTGCCATAATTTCCAGATGGCGCAACGATAACTTTATTTCTTGAGCCTGTCAGATGTCTAATAACCGATTCAGCAGTTGCACCGTTTACACGTCTCATTCTAATGTAATCAAGAATGCTCTCTCGCACGTATGCTTGCGGAACGGCTTCAACATGAGCATCAACTCCACTAGCATTACCGTCATCATTTCGTTTGTCTTTAATTGTTATTCTCAGGGAAAATCCAAGATAGAGTTTTGCTTTCTCGCACCCATACAGGATTAGTGGCTCCTCCAACAAATAAATGCCTTGCAACATTCCCTTACCCGTTATTTTTCTAATGTTCAGATCAATTGCTTTTTCAATCAATCTTCGAATTATTTTTCTATCTTCTGGATCAGAATTCTTCAAGTTCCGTTTAGTTGATTCAGTGAAATGATGTTCTTCGTTTGTAGGCATGAATAAAAGATTCCTTCCATCAGTTACTATCAGCCTATCGCTCTTCCTATATGAAGTTGAGGGGTTATCTGTTACTGCTTCTATGACTTCAATATTATCTGGCACATGTAGAGAATAAATAGATGATGACAGAGATTGACTTTTGAAGGAATTCGTTGGTTCAGTCAGTTTGGTCTGTGTTGCAAGAAGTATTAATTCACTCAGGTTACGTTGCAAAATTCTGGAAGCAATATCTTTAGTTAAAACCATCTTAATAGATCCTGAGCCATCATAGAGTTTTGATGAGATCCTCAAGTCATAACCCCAACCATCGCTACAGCCATTCGGGCAATGGTCTTCATATAGTAAAGACCTGCATTTATTGCACCTCTGAACGAGTCCAGAATTATTGTGAATTGTAGTAATTATACCACTGAGCGTTATGTTTTGTATGGGTCTCTTTATCAAACCAATTTTGGGCTCGTAAACAAACTGTTTGTGTTCATTCCAGTCTGTTATCTCCCTCAAAATTATGCTACTGTGTTCAGTAATTACAAGAAGTAAACCTTTGTCCTCAAATTCATGGACATAGGCATTCTTGAATTTATAAACAGTATCGCGAAGTAAACCATAGTTGATCTTATGACTAACAAAAGGTATCCTAGTTGTTGCATCTTCAATCATTCCAGTAAAAACTTGTTTTGAACCTAACTCATCTTGACGCTCAGTTACTTTTAAAAATAAAACTCTCGCTGTCGTATCCACATATTTTTCAGGAGTTAAATCTGCTAATGTTAAATGTGGTCTTGGCTCATCGGTTGACGCTGGACGAGGCAGTAAGCGTGGATCTGGATAATCCTTAAGTTGATATTTTTTGAATTGATCTTCAGCCATTGACGTTGTAGTATATACCATTAGTCAATCACCCATTTTATTCTAATCTCGGCTACCAACCAGAATCACTGCTCCTTGTCTTCCTATCAGCCTCTTCCACATCCTCAATTCCCTTTTCTGTTATAGTAAATCGCACTGAACCGTATTCATGACAGGGAGAATCTTGCATAACCGCAACTCTGTTATGACCTGCTTTTCTAAAAAATATTCGATATGTTGTTGCATGTGCCATGATATTACCTCCCGATATTTTCGTTGGATCAGCACCGTAACTCATGTCAGGATTGGATTGAACTTGATTCGTTAAGACAAATGCAATATTGTATACTTCCGCTAATCTAAGCAATCTATGCAAAATCGAATTAAGCCGTTGTTGCCGATCCCATAATGTTTCTCTACCAGAATACTCTGCTCTGTGCAATGATATTATAGAGTCAATAATAACAAGCCTTGCTCTAAGCTCTTCCAGATATTTTGCTAGATTTTTAACGACAAATTCAAGATGGCTACTGTTATAAATCTTGCACACAAATATGTTGGATAATATTTTCTCAGGATTTATGTAACCATATCTTTCTGAAATTTGATGTACTCGCTCGGGTCTGAAGGTGTTCTCAGTATCAATGAATATAACGTTACCACCTAATCCTCCTTTTTCTTTAGATAGATTGGCTATAACAGAAAGTGTATGACATAATTGGCTCTTTCCAGACCCAAACTCACCAGCAAGCTCTGTTAGTGCCTGTGTTTCTACACCGCCGCCTAATAGGCTGTCGAGGGATTTTGATCCTGTTCTACAGCGGAGAATTTCCTTGCGTCTGTTTAAAATATCAGATGCTGAACAGAATTCCTTACTCAATAATCCTATATTGGTCAGAGCTCTTTTTGCTTCTAATACAAGGATTGACATAATTTCTGCGTCATCACCAGATTCGTCTGCTAACTCTTTAGGAATGCTCACAGCTAGTTCTAATACGGAATCTATGCCAATTCGTTTTAGCTTCATTATCTGGCTTTGTTTTATTCCAGGCAGGTCTTCTAGGTGAAGATCTGTGATAGCTTCTGACATAACTTTTTTGACAACAGGTAAAATACTTTCTCACTCTATTAATCAAGAGAGCTCCATAAGGAGAGGGTGGGGAGCTCAAACAGACTGCACCGTACGCGGTTTACCCGAAGGGGGTTATCGATATTATAAATGTCATTTTAAGGTAATTAAGCTACTTATTGGCATAAGATAGCGTCATTCGATCCGCCTAATTTTAAGCTCTGTCAGGCATTATAGTTTATAGCAATTTAATCGCTAATCTATTGTAAATCTTGATTGTTGCAAGAACTTAAAAATTTTAGAATTATGTCGAACACTACTCCTGATGATTTGAATCGCCTAAACCAGACAAATCATTAGTTTTGTGTCGACTTATTTAATTATCGGCGTAATTGTATTTTAGCATTGTAGAAGATTGATTGTGTATCTTTCATCTTTGATCAAAAAAGTGGGAAGCTCTAACAAAATTTCATACTACTTGAGCTTCATTAGTAGCGTAGTCCGCTCTTGCTGCATTCAATATTAAAATAGCAATATATTCGTCAACGTTTAGGACAGACGCTAATTCGCTGGCAGAATAGGTGAGTATTTTATTACCTGTAAAGCGATATTTCGATAAAATTTCCTTTATTCCATCGGCTATACGCATGTTCATTACGTCGTTCCGACTACGCCTCACAGTCACAGCCAGTCGAGTTATGATTATGAGATAAAATATTTATAGATTTGCGACTAACTTGAGCTTTTATTAATCATCTTTACCAGTACAATGTGACCTGATATAATAAACTGGAACGAAATTTTAACTAAAAGAACTCCTGTAAAAACTAAGGACAGTGCGAGTTGTGGGTATGTGGCAGGTGAATATAAAGACAATCTGCTTGTAATCGAAGGAAGCATAATATCAAAGGAATACTTGATTCCTAAAGATAAAGTAGGAGATTATGATGGTACGGAATTATCGCTTACAATGCGTCATGATGAAATAAGTCCCGACTTTCAGATTTAGTCTGGTTATATCCATCAAAGCTATATAATGATGATGCTATGAGCATGAGAATTAATAAGGTACCTTCTAGGGATTTCATATTCCCTGTATAGCATGGTACTATATAAGCAGCCAGAAATTCTACAACAAAAAGTACCAATTACATTTCAGTAACGACTGTCCGGAGCATTCCCAAAGTAGTGCATTCATTGGCCAACTTGGAACTGACTATTACAAAAGCAAGGTTGCCTCAGTCTTAGTCTTAATCGCTAATCTTTGCAAGGATAGATTATTGACCATGCCTTTGAGATATTGCTTTTAGGATTTTGAGAAATTTCCTACTTTTTTGTGCTTAAACCTGTCAATTTTGCTACTCATTGGCTTTCGTACTGACTCTTTGTCAACCGCTTTCAGGACAATTTACCTAAATTAAGGAGCCGCTTATCCTTTAAGCATGATCGTAGAATACGAAATGCCCAGAGACGGTAGTTTTGTTATGGGAGTGAATTTGATTGACTGTGACCTCAATCCAGTACAGAGAGATAAGATCTTTGAATATATGAAAAATGAAAAAATGTTACTAGAGTATCTTAGAAATGTACTACCGAATGCAAAAATAAAGAAAATAATAAAGAATCCACCCAAGTCACTTTAATTCACCAAACTCCACTCAACACATTGGACAACCGAATAAGTCAGTCGCATATTGGTGGGCTAGGATGAAAAACTAAGACCTAACCCACCTACCAAGTCAACCAACTTGGTGGAATCGCTGACTTGATGTTAAATTATAGACATCAGATTATTTGAGGGTTAAACCGTTTAATATTTTTCTGACTATGAAGTATTTGCTGGTGAGTCAAGACACTATTTTGGGCAAACTTAGTTCGTGGCGCATCAGTACTATTAGGAACAAAACATCAGGCCAGAGGTTGAGATCTAACGCCGACCTCTGGCTTTAGTTGTTCCTATCTATTACAATATCGGTCTAGCGTGTTGTTCTGGTAACTGGTTCAAACCTTCATAAATGATTTTGTCTATTATACTTCCAAGTCTGGGATTGGATGCGCATCAAATAACTCACCAGGCCAGGGGTTGAGACGTCACACTTCCCATACGTCCGGCCTCTGGCTTTAATTTTAGTTAGAATATTCATCTGAATAGTCAGCCACATATACCAGCCGTTTTTGCCATTTGTTGTGCGCTGGCTAGTGCTGCCCCCGTATTGTCAACTGCCATAAGCAAGCCACCACCGATAAAACACGCAACAACTCGTTGACCAACTGGTGTCATGGAATATCCATCGGGCGTTGTTAGAGTTTCGCATGGTTCCGCAACTGTTGCATCAATTAGCGGGTTCTTGCATAATTGAAGCCAGTTGATACCGCCTGAGGGACTCGGTGATGTTGCAGGTCCACAGATTAATTTCCACTGACCAGTGGTTTCGTCCCAGACTGATTCATTTGCTAATGAGGTGTCAAGACCAGAAAGTGACTCGGGACCCGAAGAATCGCATGGGGGACTACTGGTGTGTCACTGACTTGTGCGTGTAAATATCCTGTCGCACTTACGCCATAAATCATCAAAGCAGAAATCAAAATTGTCAAGCAAGATCTGAATCCCATATTACATTTGCGTAATTTGTATTTAGATTTAAGTAATCTGGGGTATGAATAGCGATATTTTTCCCAGTGAGGACGCTCTAGTACTCCGTTCCTTCAATTAGACTGTACTGCGCTAGTTAGGCTCCCTCTCTGAATAGTGATAGCCGCATTATTATAATAACAGACAAACTAGAATTATGGAATTAGAATTATGTCCAAAATGTAAATCCTATTATCTAAAACCAACTCAGGATCCGCGGAAACTAGTCTGTCACTTTTGTGAAAGAACTGAATTGAATTTGACTTTGAAAGAAATTGAAGAATGGAAACATAACGGACTATTATAGTTGTAGCGCGCTCTCTCCCTCTACACTTGGACCGCGTTTCATTTATCTAGGGTGATTTCTCCACTACGTTACTCAATTGAATGTAGATATACTTGACTCTCTTGCCTCTGGTCGATATCCGTTTCAAGTTCTCTATCGCACTTGAAAGCCCTATGTTATCATAGACGAATACACTCCGTCCGTCCTCTGGTCCCATCTTTTCAATCAATTCTTGTATCTGCTTTACCTGCCGCAACAATTTTGCGTCCTTGTCAGACTCCAACACCTACGATTAGTGATTAATCTTTCAAATATTTTATGTGCCCGCGTAATGAAGTATTGTAGTTATAGTATGTCTCTCCCCGTCCAGATAGATCTATCCACTCGATAAGTCTGACGCTATAACGACCATTGCATTACAAAACAAACCCGTGAGGGGCCGGAAAATCCCTTACTAGACTAGATCCTTCATTTGTCGTCCATCTGTCCGGCCATCCGATACTCTTAGCACTTTCAAGACATGGAATATAAGCAAACCACCAGTTCAACATGGCGTGACGTGACGTGTGGACATAATGAATTTTGGTTTTGTTATCGATAGTAGAAGATCTACAACGACATTGTCAATAAAAATGCTTGATAAATAGTCATGTCATTATATAAATCCTCTAATTGGTAATGGTGACTATTTACTTTTTATTTGAGAGACAGATTAAGCCCAATTTGAAAAACAGACATTGAAAAAAGACCCTCGTCAATGAGCAATTGATAAGTTCCAGTTCTAAAGATCATGGAATATTGCCTACGAACAAAGACTACAAAAAGCCATGGTTATTCATAAGCTATAAATCAGGAATTTGTAAAGAACTGATCATTTTAGTCGCAGCCAACTATTGAATTCTCATTTTCCATATACCTTGCCTTTATCTAAATAGCTCTAAGAAGGCTCTACTTCAGGTATTTCCAATCTACCATTCTTTACATGCTAACGGGGGATATTGGTTAGGTTACTTCAGTATTAGCACCTTCACATTTGTGTTGGGCCATGGAATCGGGCGGTCCTCTATATCCGCACTTTGGGCAGCTTTCTTCTTCAGCTTGGTTAGAGCCTTGGTTATTCTGGTGTACTCATGATATGATCTGGACTTTATTCTTAATATCTGATTTCTCAGCAGTTAGAAGATTGATACAGACTATATCGAGAAGAAGCAATATTTCCAGCTGCTGAGAAATTTTCCCCCCGACTCGAGTGATTCATTTCTAATCAACTGTAAGAAAAAATAGATACAAACATTATTTATTTTATTATAGTACTGATAGGATAATGTTTGAGTCAACGGTATTCTTGAGAAGTCAGAGGGTTATTATAACTAAGTCAATACTTCTGACTAGGTAAGTTTATAGGATTGACAGAAAGATAATACATAATAAATACATGTATTTACAAGTGGGCCGGAAGGGATTTGAACCCTCGATTCCCGCCATGTCAAGGCGGTGTCTTAACCAGGCTGGACCACCGGCCCGTGCATCTACATTAGAACTCGGCGCTTTCATGGCTTTTAATATGTTGTGTACGGGTTTTACTTGGGTGCTTTACTTAGGTCTACATATAAATCACGCTGAATATTCCCATTCGCTGACGGGACGCCATTAGTTAGTCCTACTTGACGTTTGAAATCATTTACTTGTCGTCGAAATCATTTACTTTACTTTATCATGTAATGTATAGATGGCGTGAACCTCTTGTAATTTTATCATGTTAAAACTCATCTAAATAATATTAGAAATACAGCGAAAAGACTACCAATTGAATCATCTAAAAAACATCCATTATTACTGGCTCACTTGTCTTCTTAGCTTACCCTCTGGAGATTCATTTCACATACTTGAATGAATCTTGGCTTCAAATAGGCAGGACCGTATTTAGTATTGATTTTATCTCTTTTTCAAAATGCTCTGGACTATCGACTAATAACTGCACCGCTTTATTTACCTCATGCGGCTCCATTCCTTCAGGCGCATTCACGGCAGTAAGTTCCTTCATATCAAATGCGCACCTAAGTTGCACTTCCGCTGTTGCTAGTTGCTCTTGGTCGATTTTTTTCTTCAAATTATTTATCGTCTCCCGGAGCGGTAGGTCTTGTCTATACTGTATCAGCTCAGACTCAGACAAACCATACCTTTTCAAGGCTTCATAATAATCATTTTCAAGTGTTGTGATCTTGGCTTCCCATTCTTTTGCTAATGACTCTTTTTCTTCGATGACGTCGTCAAGTTCCTCAATGTTACAGCCATATCTTTTCGAGATGAGAGAAACATTCTCTAACATCCCGATAAAAGAGTCCATCTTAATCCCTCGCTTAAAACAGTGCTCATCAAGGAGTTCAATAACATCGTCGATTTGTTCGTCAGTCAACCCTCTGCCGTACAGAAAATTTCTGTGTCTAATCGCAGTGGAAAAATGGTCTTGTTTCCAGCCATTTTTCCTTATCCATACTGCAGCTTCACGCAATAAAACTATGTCCGGTATGTTCGCTTTGACTTCTTTGATTATATGCAAAATATTCCCTACGCTTGTTCCAACTTTTTGACTGATTTCGTCCCTTGTGAGCCCCGAAAGCCATAATTTCAGGACTTTTTCTACTATTCTCGTGGGTGTTTTGACTCCCATTACTTTGACTTGTCATAACCCCTATTTGTTAATTTTGGTTAACTTGAGGGTCTATAATAGTTGACTAGATCTAATAGCTCTATTTGATCATCTATTCGATCAGTGATTTAACCGTGATTTAGTCAAAATTTTAGACCCTATTTGATCCCAATTTGATCAAGGATTTAGCTGCTGTTTGATCGGTCAGTCTGGAAATTAGAGCCAGATCTTGGTTCCAATTTCGGTTTAATACGGTTATTCAAAGTGAACCTGCGGAACTGCCCATCTTTTTTTCCTTGAATCTCTGAAACTAGACCTGGCTTGAAGATCCAAATCATATCATCTGGGGAAAGCAATCTACTTATTTGAAATAGGTGAGATTAAAAATTTCATTCATAAAGCCTAGGTCATCCTTTCGACCATAGAGCAATCTCCTTCCTTGATTACCTTGCAAGTAAATTCAACAAAGCCCTCAAGTTCCTTTTCATGCGATACGATTATCACCTGTGAAGCGCTCAGTCCATCAAAGACATGCTTCAACTGATACATCTGCTCTTTGCTGAACCCATCTGTGGGCTCATCCAGTATCAGCAAATTATCATCCATATCAGCAAGTCTCTTGATAACTTCGTTTAGCGCAAGCCTGTATGCCATAGCAACTGCCGTCTTCTCGCCCCCACTTAGTGTGTCAACTTCCATTCTATGCCCATTCTGATGGATTAGTGGGGCAAAACACTCGTCAAGCTCGACCATTATATCTGGCGAGTCCACAAGCAAGTTGAACCATTTTTGGAATTGATGTGCAAACCCTTCATTGATTGTTTTCATAACATATGTCTCGATGGTATCCAAAGAAGGAATGAAACATTCGTCGAGCCACCTTGCCATGATATCCATGTATTGCAGTTCTTCGTACTTTTTGCGCAAGAAGTCAACTTTTTTGTATATTTCAGCTATATTCTCCTGCGCTTCTTTCACAATAGCAGATTTGACGGCCAGCTGCTGTTTGTGCTCAGAAACTTCGTTTGCAAGGTTTGATCTTTCTGATTCCAGCTTTGGTAATACTTCTAAATCACCGTTCTTTAATTTGTATGAAGATTCTAGTTTTGGAATTTCTTCAGCAGTCTCTTTAATATCATTGTCTAGTTCCAGTATTGATTTTTGAACAAACTCAGTTTGCTCGACTGTCTTTGCTTTTGACTGTGCAATAGACTGATTATCAAGATACCTTTTCTCCACGTTATCATTTTGGTACAAGGTGAGCACACTCTGGCAGTTCGCGTACATTTCATTAGCATTTGAGAGTGATTCAAGGCTCGAATTTACAGATATCAATTGTGTTTTTTCTTGCGCCGCAAAATCGTTACTTTCAAGTCTTTTCACAAAGAGATCCAACATCTCAACTGTCTCCTTCATTTTTTCTGACGCATTGTCGCCAGCCAACCTTTTGGCATTCAGTCCAGAAATTTCAACTCGTATAGAATTCAACTCCATCTCCAGTTTTTCAGTCTCCTCAATTTTAGAGCCAATTTCATTCTTTCTGTTTTCAAACACCTTGCATGCATCGTTTAGGGCCGAACAGTCTCTTTCAAGGACTGTTTGCTTTTGCTTAAATTTTTCAACCATTTGCGAAACATGCTGTGGAGTTAACTTTTGCCCACAGCAGGGGCATACAGCCTGCTGACTAAGCTTTAATATATTGTCAATCTGTTCCTGCTCATTAGAAATCTCACTTTCAACAGCGTTCATTCTAACTGATGTTTGTGAAAGACCGTCAGAGACATTCTGGAAATCCTTTCTTAATTGGGCAAGCGCCATTACATTCTGACTGAGATATTTTTCCCTCTGGGTGAGGCTGTCAAGGTTTGAAGTTGCATCGTGCGCATATTCTATCTCCACGTTCATCGCTACTATTTCGCTCTTGAGTCTTGAGCACTCAGTGTCAAGTTTATCGCCTTCAGTTTTGATCTGCGCTTCAAGCCTTGCCTTCTCTGAAACTAATCTGTCGTACGTCATTGCAGAATCTGCTAGTGTGATTAATTCTGACCTCTTTGCCATGAGATCCTTGTACGGCGAATCCAGTTCAGATATTATTTTTAATGACTCTTCTGCTCTTGTGAGGTCTCGTGCAAGTCTATTCAACTCTTCCAACTTGCTTGCCTTATCCTTTTCATATCTACTCAAGTTGGTTTTACAAGACTTGAGTGAAAGGTCTAGTTCAAGCAATTCTTCTTTAGTTTTTGCAAGCCGAGCAAGCTCTCCATCTAAAACATTTATCATTTCTTCTCGTTCCTTTATAAGTGAACTAATTATCTCTATATCTTTCTTCGAATTAGTAACTAATTCTTGTTTATTAGTTAGATTAGATCTATATTCTTCCAAATCTGCAACCAGCTCCTTCCTACTTTTCAATAGTACCCTCATTCCAGAAAGAAACTTTTCAGCGTTCCTTTTTGCCGTACTATATTCTTCAATCCCAAATGCCCGCCTCAGAATATCCAGCCTTCTTTCATTGTTTGAAGAAAGAATCTGTTTCATCATCTCTTGCGGGGTGTAAACAGCATATCTGTAGACTACGGAGGTTGTCTTTGTCTCGGTTCTCTCATTAATTTTTATGATATCAAGGATCTTTGTCTTTAGTTCACTCACTGAATAAGTAGACCGCGTCCCATTTTCATACAGGTATCCTTCATTTTGAACAATCTTGTCGCGCTTTCTCGAAAGCGATCTGTATACCTTGTAAATTTGCTTGTTGCTTTCAAATTCTAAAAATACAGAACCCCTTGCCGTGCCCACCCGCAGAAGGTGTTCAGCATCAATATCGCCTAAACCAAATAATGCGAATTCAACTGCAGATAGTATAGTTGATTTACCGGAACCTATGTCTCCCTGAAATAAGGTTCTTCCATAAGGAAAGTCTATGACTGTTTTATCCTTGTAACTACGAATATTTTCTAATTCAATACTCTTTAGTATCATTTACCGTGAGCTCCGCGTCCAATTGCCATTGATATCGATATTATTATTATTATTATTATTATTATTAAAGAACTCGCCATTCATCATTCGCCCTTTTGGTCCTCTATTTCTTTGATTCAATTATTCTTCCACTCACTCATTCACTCAAAGATAGCACTGACTTTGCCAATGAACTTATTCGGTCGTCGTATATTCCCACTGTTTCATTTTCGATCTTTTCTGTTCTAAATACATCTAACAGTTTCAAAGCCATCTCTTCGTCCTTGCACATAAGTGCCACCTTTTCCTTTACCAATTGTGGTAAACTGGAATCAATTTTGAACTTTTGTACATTTTCTCTAAATATCGAAGTTTCAATTTCAGACTTGCTCGTTCCCCTTACGTCTAGCGCGCCAGTGTCACATGCTGAGGATGTAGTCAAATTATTCGTGTTCAAAATTGGCACCAGTGCACCTCTTGAAAGCAAGTTTGCTCCGAATTTACCAAAGTCAATATCAGAGAGCCTACCGTTGAAAGCACCTACAACTTTGACCAGAATTATCTTATCCTTGGCGTCAAACGAAGAAATTACATCTTCGAGCTTACATTCAAGCTCTGAGGCAGACATGCCATCAACTACAACCTCCTGGGAAACTATCTCAGCTACCTTCACTTCTATGAATTGACAATCAATTAGTTTGTCGTCAAAGCTGACTATGTAAAAGCCTCGTCTTTCGCCTTTGGCAGTTTGTTCTAAATCTTCAAAAGTGGAACCAAAAAGAGGACCAGGATAAACTATTTTATTTTCACCCATATTTCCTTCCATTCTCTTGTGTATGTGTCCGCCGCCATAGTAGTCGAACCCTTTTGGAAGATAGCTCAGTGGGATGCAATCTTTAACCAATGCCTTATCGGTGGTAAGCTCACTGATACCTTTGTGAAGAAGAAGGATCTTAAATCCGTCTTCTGATTCAAGTACAGTCTTGTCTAAATTTTCATAAATTTCCCTATCAAGGCCCATTTTTCGTCCTGAAATCCCAGTAATCTTTGCCTTTGTGCGAGCGTCAGTGAACAGCTGGAGTTTTATGAGCTCGCCATCCTTATCGTACCCTGTTGGTTTTATGAAAAGATCAGTAGAGTGTAAGATGTCAATCATAGATACATTGGTCATTGCAAAATCGTGCGAGCCGTAGATCATGTAGGTTTGAATTCCATGGGATTTTGCGAGGCTGATAAGCTGTACGGCCTTCTTTACAGGACCTAGCTGGGGAATATTCGCATCAAAAAAGTCGCCTGATATGACGATAAAGTCTACCTTTGCATCAACACAGGCCATCATGGCATCTTCAAAAGCCTTCAGGTTTAGATCTCTAAGTTTGGGATTTCTCCAGGCTCCTATATGACAGTCGGTAATATGCGCAAATTTCCTTATCATTTTCTTCCTCTACTCGCCCTCCCAAATCCCCCTACTGCTGCATGTTCTCAAGAGGTGGGAGTTAATTAAGCATACAGATAGTTATCTGTAGATTAGCTAGTCTAATTTTTCCAACTCAAAAGCACTGTGAAGTGACTTGACTGCCTTTTCACAATCACTATCATTTACCACGAAAGCAAGATTGAGCTCAGATGACCCCTGTGCTATCATTATGACATTGACGTTGTCCTTCGCAACTGAGCTAAAGACTCTAGCGGCCACTCCTTTAATTCCCCGCATTCCAGAACCTACTACCGCAATTACTGCCACATCATCGTTTACCTTCAAATTTCTAATTACTTTTCCCAGCAGCGTCAAGTCTAGTGTGGTTGTCGCTGTATCTAGATCATCCTTTCTTACTACCATCGTAATGCTCGATTCAGATGGACTTTGAGATATCATCATTATGTTCACTTTTTTCTTAGCCAGAGACTCAAAAATCCTCGCTGCTGTGCCTGGAGTGCCGACCATACCTCCCCCACTGACATCTATCAAAGCAGTATGTCGAATAGCTATGATCGATTTGACTATTTTTTTAGCTGACTTGCTAGTATTTTTTGAAATTATGGTACCCTTATGTGTTAATTTGGAAGTATTTCTGATGTGAACAGGTATGTTAGAGTCCAAAACTGGGTCAAGTGCTCGTGGATGCATGTATTTTGCCCCGAATAGCGAAAGCTCTGTAGCCTCTGCAAACGATACTTCCTTTAGGACTCGAGCATTAGATATTATCTTTGGATCCGCAGTCATAAGCCCATCGACATCACCCCACAGAAAAACTTCGTCGGCATCCAAGCTTGCAGCTAGTATTGTCGCTGTATAGTCTGAGCCTCCTCTGCCCAACGTAGTGGTATTCCCGTTCTGATCTGCTCCTATGAACCCAGTTATTACCGGTATTTTGTTCTCCTTCAGGAGAGGTTCAATATTGTGCTTTAATCTGAGTTTAGTTGTATCCATAAGCGGCCTGGCTTCTCCAAAATTGGAATCAGTTAGAATGCCAGCCTCCTTGCCTGCCAGGGCAACTGAATCTATTTTTCTTTCTTGCAGTACAAACGAAATTATGGGGCAAAGAAGCCTCTCACCAAATGAAAGCAGATGATCCAGAATTTTTGGTGTTACCTCATGAAGGATTACTATCCCATTAAACACATCTCTCATTTCTGAAACTAGGTCTTCAATCGCAGAAAGTGCCTTGGATTTTAAGCTACTATCCTTTATGCTGTATTCAACAATTTTTATGTGGGCTTCTTTAGTCTTGTCTAAAAATTCCTTGATGGCTCTTCTGTCACCTTTTCTTACTGATTCAGAAACATCCAGTATTTGATCAGTCATGCCATCTATTGCCGAGAAGACTCCAACTATCTCGTTGCCTCTCTTTCTATAGTCATTTATCAAATCGGCAACTTGAAGTATTTTTTTTCCTGTATCTACAGCTCTTCCGCCAAATTTCATCACCAAGCGCATGCTCTGAAGTATTATTATCTGCTAAATTAATACTTGCATCAGGAAAAACTTGATAGAAATGATTATCATTTAAGCGTATGAGATAACAAAATTTTCGGACAAGGAGTTAGTGTGACTCAAATCTGATCTGGTTCTAATCAGGTCATAAGGGATCGGATCAGATCGGATCAGATGACCGTCCTCAATACGCTCTAGAGTGACAGGATTACTTGCTCGCCAGGCTAATTCAATTCAATAAATTCTACAACGTAAATTCAAGATAAACAAATTTGTCAGAAAAAAGTGCTCTTGCCGCCTAGAGGTGACAAGAGTATAAGATTACTATTGGTTACCACCCATGCCGCCAAACAATTTTGAAAGTGCATCTAATATTGGGTTGCTACTTGTAGCGTTTGTTTGGTTTGCGGCTGCACCTGTTTCGTTAGCTGCCTGTTCTGCAACTGGTGGTTCTGCAACCGGTGCTTCTGTAGCTGGTGGTTCTGTCGTTGTCATATTGGTTGTTGGTTCGCTGACAGTTGGCGCACTAACTGTTGCATTTGAAGTGGGTTCCATGGTTGTTGGTTCTGGTTCAGTTGCTGCTGGTTCAGTAGTTGTCATGTTTACAGATGGTGCAGTTGCTGTTGGTTCAGTTGCTGCTGGTTCAGTAGTTGTCATGTTTACAGATGGTTCCGTGCTCATCGCTGGAGGTACTGGGACTGCTTCAGTAACCGCATTAACTGACTCATTGGTTGCATTAGAAGCTGCACTAGACATTGTGTCAGTGACTCCGCCAATAGTCGCGTTGGTTGCGTTTGAAGCTGCGCTAGACATTGTGTCAGCTACTTCACCCATAGAAGTATTTGCAGCAGAAGATACTGCACTGTTAACTTCACCCATCGTAGCATTTGCCGCGCTTGAGGCAGCACCTGTCATTGTAGTGTTCAATGCACTCATGGTGGCATTAGTAGTGTTCATAATTGCGGTCGTTGCGTTCGAAAGATTCGACATTGGTTGTGCCATGG
>JBIOZE010000013.1:0-3513 GCA_044870745.1 Nitrososphaeraceae archaeon
TCTGTAAATAGATATGTCGTTGAAAGAGGACTTGAGCTAAGTATTCAATCTCTGTATGGTAAGAGTGTAGACAGAATGGAAGTCAAAGCGCTACAGGAGCTTGCTAACAAGACTATGAGCCATTTTCCTTTTCGGCTTCCTAAGAATTTGGCTTTGTATATGAGGATGGCATCAATCCTTGAAGGAATTTATAAGCATCATGATGTAAAATTTCAATTTGTAAGAGTGCTTGCTAATTTACTTGAAGAAGAGGGACTACTAAAAGAAGCCTATGTCGAAGAATTGAAAAAGTCAATAACTAAATTTGCCAAAAATCTTCAACTATCAAGTGAGATTGGCCCAATGATAAAGGAAATTCTTCAACAGCAACGCCTAGAAAGTACAAACAAAACGACCAAAATTTTTATTCCTTTTAGTATTCTGGCTTCTTCTCTGATAATCGGTTCTTATTTGATTTTTCCTTACGAGCCATATTTCTCGTACTTCGGATTCATTCTAGCTGGTGGAATTACTGTATTTTCTTTTATTCATGATAAAATTCATAGGTAAGGAATTATGGGTTTTAACTATTAGTCCTCGATCTTTATTGTTTGGGATGAATAATATAGAGTCTTTCTGCTGGTACGCTGGCTCTTGTCATTCTGTACATGTTTTTATAGTAGAACAATATCAGTTCCAGAATTGTGGTGACCAATAGGATGACAGCAGAATATGACCGTAATGAAATTTGTGATTAACATTATGCGAAGACGTGGTTGCTGCCATACTTGTGTATTTTGTGACAATCATCAATCTACGCGGAATTTCAGTGTAATAAGTGGGACTGGGCGACCTATGTACGCTGGACGAGCCCTTATAGGGATACAATGAACCTGAAGTACGGTTTACAATCGGTGATTATAAGATGCCACAAGGGTCTTGCACCAGGTATCGCAACTCTTGATCAATCTAAGCGATCCTTTTGGCTTGGTGCTGAAAAGTCATTTAGTCTATATTTCAATGAAATAGCAAGAAAATTTTTTATTGCTTTGGCGGGTATATGTGGTTTATCCGCCATTTATTTTGGTACGGGATTCTTTGCCTCATACTTTTCAACTCATGTGGTGAACCTTCTTTACATTACTTTTTCAGTACTATCCATATTAGGATGCATTTGGGGTCTCATGGCTTTCAGGGAATTCACTATATCTGCTCAAAGAGTAATGCGTACTCGAGATCTTGCTAGGAAGATCGACCCTGGTATTGGTAATTACGATTACAGGTCTTACAATCCGGAGACACGCGAATTTGAAGAAGGTTATATTCCACTCGGACCCATTGATTTCTGGGATAAGGAGACATATGCTCCTGCTTGGCTTGACAAAGGGAAGTATTGGCATATTTTGCTTGGTCTTCAGATTCCTGATAAGGAAATTGTAGTTCAGGTTTCTCGTGACAGTGATCTGCCATTAGACCATGGCCGAAAAAACGTCGCTGTAACTAGGAGAGAAAGTCTATCACGAGATTCATCCATTTCTAATCGTAAAAGGTTCCGCTATAGAGTAAAGATCCCTCAGTGGGCAGTAATGAATACAAATGGACTGCAAGTATATGGAGAAGGTGTATCTAAAACTGAAATACAAGCGGTGATTGCTGAATTGAATCGCCAAATCGTGGCTGTAGCAGATGAGATCGTCGATAGAGAAAGACCTAGAATAAAATACCCTTGGATGTTCACGGGTCTTGGAGTATATCTAAACAAAAGCCTACCTTTAAGGATAATTTACAAGCGATTAAAATCCAAGCTACCTAAATTTGGTAAATCAATAATAGAGGAAGCAAATGAAACACTTGCTGATATTAAAGAGGAAAGATTGATTATGGCGATTTATCAACGTGCTTCAAAAAGAAGGATTAGTCCGGATAGAATTGATAGTATTAAGGCATTGATAAAATTCTTAAGTTATTCGTATTCGATTCAGGGTTTAGGGGAAGGTTCCACAAAATATCACAATTTCCATCATAGTCTTGAGGTAATATACTTAGCTCTTCAAATGCTTCCCCTTGAATTTCATGGCTATAAATTTTCCCCGCATGAAATAGAAATGCTGATAGTCGCTGGTTTGTTACATGACTATGATCCAACCCAATTAAGACCTACAGACAATTCAGAGAGTACGAACGAACCATCAGCTCCTAAGGTATCCCGGACGATAATGGAACTTCATCGGACTAGAATTCATGATGCATATTTTATTTTGAATGCATTAGAGTTTGAAAGATTTTTTCCAGCCGGTCCCCTCGCGAATTTCTCGAGTTCAATGTCTCTACTTGAATTTCCAGCGCCCATAGAACGACCATATGAAAGTCTGGTGGTGGAGGCGATAATTTGGAGAACAGACTTTCCATATTTTAGACAGAAAAACTGCCAGGTGATGTTTGCAAAACTGCTTGCCGAATTGAAAACGAGGGGACAAGATACAAACAGGATTGGGTTGTTAGGAGAAATATTGTGGCTCGCAGATCTTTCAGTTACCTATATGGGATCTGATCCTGTCAGAGCGTGGAACCGGGTAACAAATCTGTATGATGAGCTTTATCTGCCCAAGCTCGAAGCTGTTTCTAGAACTGATACTTTCTTCTCAGATTTTGCTGATACAAGGATTTTTCAGGAATTGATTGGCAACAAAGGTTTTCCAGATATTTTCAAACATCGATGGAATCTCGTTTATCAATTCTTCCATGAAGGCAATCCATCAACATCCCTTAACAGGACAGTGGAGAAAGCTCATAGGATGTTTCTTAAAGTGAACATGGAAATTGGAATGATTAGAGGAAAGTCCATTCATTACGTTGCAGCACACAATTGGGCTGAATATTTTGTTGCAATAGGCAAAAATCAGGAGGAAGTGACGAAGGCGAAATCAGCTTTTGTAGATCTGGAACCTCAGAATGCTTCAGCGTTCTGGGGAGAGCCAAGAAAATTAATTCCAAATATCTCCAATGGGTCAATTGACAATTTCTTGTTACGTTTACCAATGAAAAATTATCCGCTCACGAGTTCACAAGAGAAAATGTCACTTAAGTATTTACTAGAAACATTGCCTGCAAAACTACGCTCAAATGGAACTTTACAGATATTGACGGATTTGCCTACCGATGCAGCGGCATTTAAGCATTTTTCTTCCATAGTTCATGATTTGGGATTTAGAGAATGCGAGAGTGATAGCGACTACAAGGTATATTTCCCAACAGAGTCAATCGATGAAGATTTTTCAGAGCAACAGAAACCACGAGTAATTCTCTATTGTTTGCAGCAACAAAAACGAAATAGATAACAATTAAAGAGGAAATTATGATGCATTCATTTGAATTTATCATTATTGATTAATCTACTTGTAGCAGTTCAATACATGCTTTCTAGTTATTTACGATATATATGTTAATTAAACCGAAGATGGTGGTAATTACGATCTTCTATGCGTAATAAGGTAAGGGTAGCGATAGCCGGAGTTGGCAATTGTGCATCTGCTC
>JBIOZE010000014.1:0-42027 GCA_044870745.1 Nitrososphaeraceae archaeon
GCTGAGCAAGAAGATAGTACTGAGATAGTTGATACTCCAGTAGAAGATGCTGAGCAAGAAGATAGTACTGAGATAGTTGATACTCCAGTAGAAGATGCTGAGCAAGAAGATAGTACTGAGATTGAAATACTGAAAGACGATCTAGGACTAAGTGACTTGAGTTCTATACATATCAGTAATCCAGATAAAGAAAGTGACCTGGACGAAGAACCACATTTAGTTTCAAACCAGCAACTTGAGGGAAATGATAAATCTACAGCTGAAAGTAATTATCAGCATGGAACAATATCTGGGTTCTATAGTGACGTTGAAGATTCCATACAACCTAGCACTATCAAAGATACTTACTCTGATCTCAAAACAATCAAGGATATAGATCTAAAGGACTATAAGGACAAGAAAGGTGATGATACTAAAAAGAAGGATAAGAAGTCTGATGCCGAGGAAAAAAAATTCCCAAAAAAATCTATTCTTAAAAAACCGTCTAACATCATTGAAGTAATAGATCCGTTCAAGGATACCTAATCTAATTTCTCTTCTTTTTTACCCATTCATATTCAGACCATTTTTAAGTCGTCATTGTAACCCTAAATGGAACCAATCATTTAGAAATTATGACAAAATGTTTAAATCAGTTTATAGCTAAAATTGAAAGCCCTCTTATAATGGAACTAAGTGAATCTCGAAAAAATATCTCATAAATTCTATACTACTACTTTTTTCGTGCGCACTAACAATAGAATACCTAACCCCATAATGATGTAACCTATTACAATAATTCCAAGAAACGAGCCACGAATTGAGCCTAAGCCCTCTCCCATTGCAGAAGCTAACAGGACGGATGTTCCCATTATTGCGCCACCAGCGGTCACTAGTGCTCCAGTCACACGTGATTTCTCTTTAAACCCAATTCCAATAGCCACGAAGAATAATACTATAGAACTCGTACCAAATATCATTCCTCTTTGAGCTGCGCTCATCGGAAGAAACCCAGATTTTCCTTGACCTATAGCGGCGTCTGCTATGTAAGTAAGCAAGATTATCAAGGCAGCAATTGCAACAAATTCAGATATCCTCCTTGAGGCCACTTTGCTTCTCTGAATTAATATGTGATATAAATTTATGTGCTAATCAAGATTTACTTTAGCCTAACACAGAAAGATGACAAAGGTCCTGACTGCGAAGAGTTCTATTGATAGTACGCAAGTTCTTAATAAAGTATCGTATCATTATTCCAAGACACTTGTCAAATAATCAAATCAATGGCAATAGTTGGTGAAGGTTACGATGCGATTTACATAGACATCTCAGATAATCATGTAGGTTCAGAATCCATCAATCCGATAAATCCTACTGAATATCTTGATCCGAGTTTGTCAGATGCAAATTTGACACGCAAACCCATCATTCGAGAAATACTGGTTCGACTTAACTGACGCGAAATACGTCAAAACAACTATAACTGATAGTGGAAATGGGTCTGGATTTAGCATTGCACAAGTATCAGAAGTCAATATTTATAGTATATCTAAATCTAACTGTGGCAGAGAATTTGGCACTTAACTAACCTAGTAAGGTTTTAGTATCTAATCCTGTGGCAGAGTGCATATGTGAAATTGTATATAATTTGAGAACGCAGGAAGCTCGATTCCTAGATCATTTAATCACAATTACTAGTGATTGGGAACTACTATTGGCGTACGACCATTCTGGCAAAGGGTAGTTGTATCAGGACCACCACTGGTACAAGTAGTTGCTGAATTTGAATAGACATTAGTGTTTATTCCTTCGTTCAGACATCTGTCCGTAGATTGACATGCCGTGTTTTGATTATTAGGATTACTGGGGTGGAGATTAACACACTCAACTGTATTTGTACACGCGAGATCTTGATTGTTTTCACCAGCATTAAAAACTCCTCCATTCAGACATGAGTCGGCTGCTCTACAATTTAGATTTTGAGTGTTCAAATCATTGATGGCAGCATTGCTACAAAATGAGCTTCTACAATTTAGATTTTGAGAATTCAAATTGCCAATAGCCTGAGTAAGACAGAGGGTTCTTTCACAATTATTATTTTGATTATTTGAGTTACCCGAAGCAACATTTGAACAAGTAGAAGTTCGGTTACAATTATTACGTTGGGTATCGGAACCAGGAGTATTTGTGCAAGTAGACGTGGTATCACAATTATCTGCCGCGTATACTTGAAATGTATTTGAAAGACCACTAGAAGTCGCAGATACTAACATCAGACTGCTAAGGACTGCCATAGCACTGAACAACATAACACTCTTGCTACTCATGAAGACTGGAACTAAGAATTAGGATAAATAGTTATAGCTAATAAAGATACGAACCATTATTGTACACTTTACCTAATTTGTAGGAATTTGTGTAGTACAGTTTGAAATTTAAATGCTCGTTTTTTGGTCTTGCAGTATCCTCCTAGGTCTCTACCTGGCATTCATCTAAAATCCCTAGACCCGGGCAAAATCAATTTGGTGCAACCCAGTAGCACCATCTGGGAACGGAGGTCTCATTTCAGAAGTCTGAACTTTACCGTTCTTGTCAGTTGCCCTAACTACTATTTTATAATTCTGATTATCAGGAGGCAAATAGCCGGCAGTCCAGAGGACCCATGTGTATTTTGAAAGAGGATCCTTTATTATGGCTGACTTCCACGTCGAACCGCCGTCCGTACTTACTTCCACCTTAGTTATACCTCGATTCCCTGCGAATGCAATTCCTGCAACGGGAATCTTGTTACCATACGATGCGGGGTTAGTTTCATCCAATTTTCTAAATCTTTGCCTCAATGGTGCTTCCCCTGGTATTACTATAGATGAACCTGTGTTATCTTCAGCTATATTAGACCAACCAAGTCGTTGCCAATAACCCTCATAGACACTATCAACCAATTCTATTTCTGTTAACCATTTAGGATTCATCATTCCATATAAGCCAGGTATTATTGCTCTAACAGGAAATCCATGCTTTGCCGTGAGTGGAGCAGAATTCATATTGTAAGCTAATATACTTCCCTCCATAAGGGATCTCTCAAGAGGAATTCCAACGTCATAACCATCAGAACATCTGAACACCACGTATTTAGCTTCAGGTCTAACTCCAGCTTTTTCAAGCAGATCCTTTAAAGGCACACCTTTCCAAAGTGCATTGCCGATTAAATCACCACCTATTTTGTTACTTATGCATTCCAAAGTTACATATTCTTCTATGGAAGCCATAGATCTTATTTGGTCATAATCAATTGTAAGAGGGTTGTCTATATTCCCCTTTATCATAAGTTTCCAAGATTTGGCATCAACTTGAGGCACTATTGGATTTATATCAATCCTATAAAACAAATACGTCGGAGTAACCTCGGAAGCAAGAAGTAGTTTTAGATTCGGATCTTCAAATTCCTTAGTAATAGGACCTGATTGTGGTAACAAATTTGGTAGAGAAGAGGGCTCTTCTTGTCCTTCTTTCTGTCCTGAAAATAACTTGTTCAGTCCAAAGAAAATTATTGGCAACGCTATTGAAGATGAGACTACTAATCGAAGGAAATCTCTTCTACTGAAATCAATATCTTTGCTTTCACCTGATTTGCCAGTTTTAGGTTGAAATTTGTCTTGGCTAATCTCCTTAGTTGTCTTGAATGAAGAAAAGACAAGTGCAAATGTGAGTTGCGATGGAATAAGAGATATGGCTAAGAGTGGTATTGGAAGGATTTGAATTCCACTCCTTGACTGAATCACTGTTATAAGGATCAGTGCTATTATTAAAAATACTGAATAGGATAAGACGAAAGATATTAACACCTTACGTAGATATAGTACTGAAGTCGTTCTCTGATATATCTTATTAATCAAAATACCTAGAACTCCGAAAATTATGATGTTGGTAATGACAGCTCCAATGAAGGCTGAATACTTGGCAAGCGGTCCAAAATTTTCAACTGCCTGCGATTCGAATTCACCCGGAGTAATTGAAAACAAAGTTTGAGATGCTAGCTCCGGAAGGAACAATCCTCCACTAGTTTCCTTTAATATCAGCGACACTGCTACCGCCAGAGCTCCAGCGGCAAGCCCTGAGACGAATGAAATTAAGATACTTCGCGAGTATCTATTCACGTACTTACCCCGAAATATGATGATTTAAGGTTTTTCCAGGAATGATCAAAATTACTTATCGCTTATTAGATAGTAAAGCTAATTGACTTTAAACCGGGCAAACTTGGAATTTTTAGGGCAATGGTTGCCTCAGATGCAAAAAACTAATCAAAGCATGCCTATCAATGGGCTTGTAATTGCCAGTAAGTCTATACCTTTTCACCCAGGCTCCATAATTGAACCTGTTAAACTGATCCTTGGGTTACGCACAAGAGTATTTGTCACTCCTCGGCTGCAACTCATCGCAAAATTTTTGAGAATGCAATAACACCGATTCTGGATTGCTATCAATTTACCTAGAGAGTAACTTGTGTGAATTATTGTTACTTTATATGAATATATTACTTATCATTGATGACCTTAAGTCATGAAAATTGGTTTAATATCTGATACACATGATAATATTGAAAATATACGGAAAGCTATCAGGGAATTTAATGAAAAAAATGTTGACCTTGTACTACATGCAGGTGATTTTTCTAGTCCAATTGCTGTAGAATCTTTCGCAGGTGTCAAGCTCGTAGGAGTTCTGGGAAATAATGATAATGACATTCCAGGACTAACATTGGCCTTCAAAAAAATAAACGGCGAACTCGTTGGTGAGACTCTTGAGACCACCTACGACGGATTAAGATTTGCACTTTATCACGGTACTAATTATGTATTGCGGGAATCTCTTATCAAATCTAACAAGTTTGATGTCGTTATTTATGGACATACTCATAGAAAAATAATCAAAAACTACGGAAGAACGCTAGTTATTAACCCAGGCACAGCTAAGGGGTGGATGTTTGGACTTTATGCTACGGCTGCTATCTTTGATACCTATGACAGAAACGTAGAGTTTATTAATTTATGATATGGAATTGATACTTGTTATATTGATACTTGGGGTTCTTCCTTATGGACAAAATCAATCATGAGTATTTAGTATGGATTTACTGTCAATAACAATCTTAGCTTTATCACAAGGCAGTTGATTAATTTGACGGCTGCAATAATGTTACTTTCCAATATATTTTGTACCATGTACAGTTACCAAGTCTCAACTTATATTCTCAGGGTCTTCAATACTTTTTTCTTCGTACCTTCTGGTCGTACTAAGTAATCGCTTCTTTTTGAATACCAACCATTCTTGAAATGAATTAGATAACATAGCAATATAAGGGAATAATATTATTATTGTACACCATGCCATCTCTTTCTCAAAGGGAGTATCAATCAATAACGTCTGAATTAATGTCCAAAATATGTGAAAGGAGGCAGAAAAATTTAAGCAGAACAGGTACGACGGCGGTCTTAATTTCTGATATAAAAGAGCAATTCTCTACTTATGATGATAAGAATGTACTTGATACAATTATAAGGCAATTCAGAGAAAACACGGGATTCTATCAGATTGTAGGCAAATACATAGTGCTTAACAAAGAAGGAAAGCATGAGTGTGATAGATTATTCAGCTGAGAACGAAAAACTCCATGATATGTAGTTACTGAACTATTATTCATATGTCTGCAAACCTCTTGAAGAGACCAATATTTTGAAATAAATACAGTAAGTCAATTTGTTAAATCGCCTTATTGATATATCATTATAAAGTAAGGTTAATAATAATATTTGGAGACAATCTTCTTGTTTTCAGTTAGGAATAAAATCTATGTTGAAAAATCTCTTTTTTTTCTTATCTTCACGTCTGTAGCACTTTACTTATACTTTTGTTGGTATCACATGCTGAAAATAAATCTTGAATACAAACAAGATAGGAATATTCGTAATTCTGTCCATTTCAATAGCGGCAGCAATTTCAGGAACCACTTTGATGAATCTAGCAGCACCTGCATTCGCAGGAGGACACGACCACGATCACGATGGGGAAAAGAAATGCAAAAAGAATGGCGACAATAATTGCAATGATAAGCACAAAACTCAAAAGATAAAGGCAAAAAATGAATGTGAGGTAGAAAACAAAAACAAAGACCACAGCAAGAGTAATGATAACCTAAATGAACTCGATTGTATCAATGATGCTCAAAACTTGAATGATGTATTCCAAGCATTGTCGGATGGCGGAAACGATGTTAGTCCTCAAGCATTGTCGGATGGCGGAAACGATGGCAATTCTAACGCAACTTCCGTTGAGTGAGATCGATACAAGAGGAAATAAATTGCAACTAGTTAGAGCGAATTACTCCCCTTAATTTTTTCATATTGATGTTTCATTAAGTCATGGTTGATTTTGGCAAGCTAATTGCGTTTGATCAATAACTTTTTGTGCAAATAATTCTATCACACATTGTTAGGAATCCATAAAAAAATAAACAGTACAAATAATGATTTTTTGATTTGACCGTCGTGAATAATTAACGTACAAATCATTGTTGTTGCCATTTAGTATGTTAGGCCGGGGATTGTCTACTTTCAGCCCGTGATTTGAGTTCCCAATGATTCCAATAATTAGCCGGATTACTGATTAGCAACATGCTAATGAGGTCATTTCGGCTATAAATTTTAACCAATGAATTTCATAGATTTTATGAACTGATTTCGAATTTCCGTATTCTCGGGACTACTAAAGGAATATCTGGGTGCTGTGAAGAGGATCAGGTAATAATCCATGTCTCCCACGTAGATCATCCAGATTTGGTGAATAGGTTCTAGTTCTCTATCATATCGCTTGTCAGGTACAGAATATATGAAAGTTGCCGCTTTTTGACCTCCTATTGTAATGTGAGAAACAGGTAACGCAAGTTCATATGGGAAAAAGTCCCCGAGTACGTTTTCTACTTTCCCTATTTCAGCGATTAAATCAGATTCTAATCCAATCCTATCCCCATGAACAATCAAAAGCATACCGGGTTCAGCGTAACCTTGTGCAGTAACGCTAATCTCAGGGCCTACCTCATTTGGACCTATCCTTTCACCTTGGACCCAATTTGTAGGATATTGAAATTGGATTTTGTATTTGTAGGATGTATAATTAACGTATTGTAGTGCTGAGCTTTCTGCCACCAGCGACTGGAAGGCAAATGTCCAAAAGCCTATCATCGCAAGCATGCACATCAATATTTTCAAGATTCTTGGGCATATACAGAGCAGATGGCCAATTTAATTCAAGTGTAAAGTATGAACAAATCAAGTATTTATGAAACTACAAAATTACCTCATAACCCACTACCTTAAGCAGCTCTGGGCATTTCAAAGTCAATCAAAATAACTTGGATGTAATAGCACATGTAAAAAGCTTGAGCGTGTTTGGGACGCTAATACTGGGAATAATAGCTACCGTCGTTGCGGCTTGAGCTGTGGGGACTTACCATTACTATAAATTGGAACAGCAGACACAAGAATAACTGTATCGAGATTGCAAAGAAAATATATCCTAGTAATAGGTGACCTAAACTCATTATCGGAGAAAGCAAGTAGCATAGATGGAATCTTCGACATAGGCGGGGAATTGAGAGCGCAATATTCAGAATTATAGAACAAGCTGATAAAAATTGACAAAGATTGCAAAGAGTTCACTTACTCAGTTAATGAGGAATTCTCATCAGACATTCAGTTCGTTCAAAGACAGATGAGGAAATTCGTAAAATGACACCTGTAGAAGTAGATCTTGCTGGCTCGCTATGGAAGCTTTCACTTTCAAGTACCTGCGAGAGAACAATAATTTCCAATTAATGTCTATGCGCTGTCATTCAAGGTTAAGTGCTTCGAATTTCATCAAAAAATTATCCAACCCCGCAGATACGTTGAGCACAGCTTTTCTAATCAAACCTTTCCATATTTCTATGCAAAACTGACTAATTGCAAATTATTTCCAAGTTTCTATTTCAAACTTTGGTACTACTTTGTTAGTCATATTTCATGTTTTCTACCAATCCGTCTGATTGCGGAAGTGAATGTGACAACTATCGATAATATCTCTATTCCAAAAAATAATATTTTTGACAAATTTAATGATCTCTTTGCAGCCAAAACAAAGTTTATGAATTGATCAATCAGTACTAAAGTATCTTATGTCAGGTGAAAGCGACGCCCCAAGGCGAGGAGTAGTGAGTTCATTTCTTTCTCTTAAGTGTAGTGATATTGGTTATCTTGATTGTTCAAATGTAACATATGGCGCAACTGAAGAAGCACTTCTCAGGAATCTTCAGTATCATGTTACAAGAACACATGGCATTACCGAAGAATCTTGGGCCGAAAAATTGTCGGAAAATCTTGAAAATTACAGAAAATTAATTACACCGTCGTTCGGTCGAGATTAACAATAGAGATACAATAATTATAGGTAATTGATTGGCATCTCACTATAATCTATTGCAAATTAGACTTAACTAGATTTAAGACAATGGAATAATCCTTGGTCGTATTTTAACCTTTAAAGTGAATTATTTTTAGTGTTTCCTTATCTCATTTTGTGACCTGATCAATACTAATTCTTATTTGAGCACAAGGGTATAGATGCGATTGGATTAATCATTTCTAACCTCATATATCGTAAACTGAAATTTATTTGTGAATCAATATAGTGAACTTATGGCTTGTCATCAGAACATGGAGAATAAACTGCCCTTGTCAATTATTTTCTGCTGCATTAAAAGCTTTAATTTTCAATCTATGTTTTTAGGAGAATTAATTAAATATGAGGAGTGAAAAATCGCTCCGAGGTTGAAATAATGGCAGCCATACTCAAAAGTGCTGTTGCCAATTGGCAGTATCAAACAACTATCATGCAAGATGCAGGAGTTTCACATTCTCAGATAACTAGATTCCTATCAAAGGCCATAAAAAATGGTTTAGTTGATGAATCAGACATAACAAGGATGTATAGAACTTCTCAAAAAGGTCTTGTATATTTGAACAAATACAGCAATCTAATCGAACTTTTTCCCTCTGTGTTGGATTTGCCAGATACAAAACATTCAGTTGATTCTAAAAATTTGAATGTGGAATTAAGTAGTTAGGATAATCCTATGACAATCAATTTAGTTCCTCATCTTGTCCAAAGTCAACGGACAGGGAGTTTTATATCGATCAGTTTAATTTGGCATATTTCTAGCATGGTGTCCATCATCCCATTCTTGTTCTGACAAGACCTACTGAGATGATGTATACATTACAGGAATGCCTGTTCAGAGGTAAGTAACCTGCAGTTAAAATTATATTTTGAACTAGTTTAGTGGCGTTGCACCGATTGGAGAACAAACTTTTACTAGTTAAAAAAAAGGGAATGCTAACTTTGTCCTCTCTCCATAATAGCATGAGAATTGCAAAAACATTGGAAGCTCTCAACCAGAATAGGTTAATCATCTTTTGAATGAGACAATGCTGTCTTTGTTTCATATTGCAATGGACAAACCTTTAAAATAAAGGCAACCATATTCGTCACGAAGAGCGATAGATGATGCGAAAAAAATGATTCTTGAACAGAGTAAAATTAGCATGTCAATTTTCTTTAGGTTATTCTTGTTGAATTCGTTAGTTTTACTGATAATTCCATTTGGTTATCATTACACTATGGCGTATGGTCAACTTCCTAATAAAACGGACACCAACAATAATCTTATTACTGATAATAATACCAACACGAATTCCAGCTCATTTGCATCAAGATCGACTCAGAATTCTCCTGAAGGGCAAGAAAACGCGTCAGTTGGTTTTGTAACGAAAGGTACAATAAACTCTGTTACTGTAGTGCCTGATAGCAAATGGATTGCTACCGGCGACTGGCGCCTGACTGAAGATAGTGATGGTAACATCACAGTCTTCAAAGCAAACACAACCTGGTACAATAGTAACGGTACTTCAGTACATGCTCATGAGCTCCAAGGCCTCCGAGAGTATGGAAAAGTACCACCATGGCAACGAGAACCAGGTGAAGATATTATCCTAAATGGTGTTACCGATATTGGTGCTAATAATCAGATCTGGTGGAATGACGTCCCTATTTCAATCAGTATTAAAGGTCACAAAGCAGTGGTCATATCAATTGATGACAACAAGACCAATGATCACTTCCTTGGCCAGCCCATCTTGGGAATTGTAAGCTCATTTTTGCCATGTTCTGACCTTCCAGGACCCACTACTGGAGCTTTGATCGCTTGTGGCGAAAACACATCTCAAAGAAATATATCTGCCTCTTCAAATGCAACTTTGCTCAATCCCACCTTAAACTTACCAGTAATCACCCAAAATGCTACATCCTCACTGAGCAGTGGATCTGAAGGAATACCGGATAGTGAGGATTCAGTTGTTTCTGAAAATAATTTGACTTCGAAAGCCGCTTTAAGATCTACAAATTTCTCATTGTCGTCAGGCCAAGAAAGGGATGTGAAACAACCTGCATTCCAACAAAGTCCAGCGTCTGAATCAGCGCGGGCTTCTAATAATGTGTCTGATACCATTGGTGTTAATTACAGCACAATTCATGATTCTGTAAAAACTTATGAAAACACTTCAGATGGGATAAGGATAAATTATCTATCTGACTGGCGTTTGCAGCAAGGTAGAATTGCGGATCCTACTTTGCGCATAGCAGCCAAATTCTATCCTGATAAAGATAATAATTCGCCGTTCACTATTGCAATCAGACATTTGACAGGAAACATTTCTCTTGATAGTTATGCAAATGATACTGTCAATAGATACATGGATGGTCTTGATGAGTTTACACAATCACAATTCGGAACTAACACAACACTTTCAGGTTACCCCGCTTATGATATAGAAGGTACCTACATTGATGAAGTATCCGTAAAGAACCAACTTCGTGAAATTGGAACAATATTGAATAATACTGCATACATTCTTCAATTTAGCTCAGCAGAATATAAATTTCCAAGTTACCTTTCTGCTTTGGAAGAAATGAATGGTTCTTTCCAAATTATTCCAACTGTTGCCATGGATAATAACACGACTACTAATAATACTAAATTGCCATCCAATTTAACAGGCAGTAACATGACTACCGCCATGAAAGACAATGGTTCTAATACGAATGAATCAAGGATTGCAGAAGAGTCAACGCCATCACCTACCAATATTATAGAAGAAACCGTAAGCGAAGAGCCCGCCTTGAAGGTCACGATTTCAACAGGCAGTGATATTAGTATTAGGGGTCAAGACCAAACTATTTACATTGATGTACTTGATTCATCCTCAAATATTGGAGTTGCTGGTTCAGATGTGGATGGAATCATAGTTGATGGAGAAGACGCTAAGGCCCTTGTCGCTATTTCCAATAATACTGCTGCTTTACAAGACTTAGATATAGATGAGATAGACGGAGAAGAATTCTCTGGAGAAACTGACAGCAACGGCCGACTTGTAGAATCTATAGAAATACCAGAGAGCTTCCAGGAGGGTGATCTTGCTATAGTTATCACTGCTGACGCCGATGGGTATGACCCGGTATCCAAAATTGCTGCATCTACTGTGCAATGAGCACTCCGTGAAGGCACTCATAGTAGGCAGATAAAATAATGCTCTTGGACCAAGCCAATATAGGGTTGTTACTCTATGGCTGAGGTCAACTTCTACATTCAACGCAAATATTCAAGGTGGTAACATAATTAGCTTATTCTTCCGATAATTATGGGCCGGATATTTGATATTTAATTCTTGGAGTGTTTCCACAATTATCTTTGATATTACCCAATTCCTAAACCATTTTTTGTTTGCAGGAATCACGAACCATGGCGCATTAGCTACTGAACAACGATTAAGTACGTCGCTATAAGCCTTCATGTATTGGCCCCATTTTTTTCTCTTAGTAAAGTCACCCTCGTCGACTTTCCACCGTTTGTCTGGATCAGACAATCTTTCAAGGAGTCTTTCCTTTTGTTCTTCCTTACTAATGTGCAAGAAGAACTTTATTATTTTTGTATCACTTAAAGTAAGAATTTTTTCAAACTGATTTATATGATCATACCTTTGAGACCACACTGATCTGGGTGCCAAGTTCTGGACACGTACTTCTATCACGTCCTCATAGTGAGAACGATTGAATACGCCAACAAATCCCTTGCGAGGTACCACTTTATGAATTCTCCATAAGAAATCATATGCTAATTCTTCAGTTGTAGGGACTTTGAATGATTCGACCCTGCAGCCTAGAGGATGGAAAGCCCCCATAACATGTTTTATGGTTCCATCCTTTCCAGAGGCGTCCATGCCTTGGAGTATGATGAGAAGTGCTTTCTTGTTCTCAATGTAAAGTCTATACTGCAGTTGTGAGAGGGTTGAATGTAGGTCAACCAGCTCATTCTCTACATCATTCTTATTCCTTCCCAGTGTATTATCGGGATCAATCTCGACAAGTTTAAGTGATGCATGAGGCTTAACTGCTAAATTCTTAATCTCCTTCAATGCGATATTACTAGATTGTCCTTTTTAATAAATAAACTCCTTTTATCCTATCAAAAGTATTAGCAATTTGAGTCAACTGCATGTGTATCGCAAGTACATGCCAATCAACTCTGATCGAACAGGGATAGCAAAATGTCTGCACAGCAGTTAATAACTTAAACCAACCCGATCTAGAATTTGCCAGTAATTAGTAACCTCTATACTGAATTTTTTATTTTGACTAATTCCTCAATCTGACTATACAACTTCAAATATTGAGAACCTTTTCGAGTTGTCTTGTATACTTTATTCTTCTCCTCAAAAACTATTAAGCCACCCTCAATTAGTGAGGGAAAAATTCTCTTTAGCTGAGCATGGGAAAGGAAAGAGTTGTACATGATGTGAGTCAGGAGTGCGCCGTCTAATCCTTCGGCGCATCTTAGGATTGTTGCAATAAGTTCTGTACGGCTACGGTACTTCATGGTACCATGTATTGCAGCCCCATTAATAAGTCGGTTATGGCTTGCTCTAGTGCAAAAGCTTTGCTCAAAAAACAAAAAGTCTTAGATTTGCACAATAAGATATAATTCAAATTATGACCTTATAAATCTCAATAGCTCCCAGTGGTAAAAGGTAGCGCCTTGTTAACTGCAACCAAACTCAAATATTGAAGCGGTGTGATCAAGATTAACCCGAACTGTCATAGTACTAATGCAAGAAAGAGACTAAAAATATCCTGAAGTACATACCATGAGACATTAAATGTTGAATTCCAGACCAATGCCAAATATATGAATCTTATAAGGAATATCCCGAATAATTGCGTAATAGATATATAATATTGAGAATAATTTATTTTCATGCCGACGCACGGATCGTTAACTAAGGCAGGAAAAGTTAGAGGTCAAACTCCAAAAATTGTGGGAAAACCAAGGTCAAGCCCAATTTCAAAAATTCGAAATAAGGACAACTACATCAAAAGGTTCGAAAAGAGACGACCACCTGGGCAAAAGAAACCAGAACGCCAAGGACGAAGGCGCTTTTGAACATAAGGCTATTGGTCCTAATGATCACAGACATTCTGTCCCGCTAGCTTAAGGTGATCTAAAAATTAACATAGCTGGACTAGTTGGAAGGTCTTTTTAATTTGATTATGCGGTGTTAGAATATTACCGAAAACTTGGGCGACGCATTTGAACTATAAACTTTTGTCTTGCCAGATAGTGATAGTTTTCGCATGGGGTTATGTTCAAGGCGGAGTCGTACTCGCATCCGTAAATGATGACACAATCTCCTCTAAAGTAAGACAGAATGAAGATGGATTTAGTATTGCAGCTGTAGGTGATTTAGGCTGCACTTCTGAAACAAATAGAACCGTCAATCAAATTGTTAATCAAAGTATAGAACTAGTTCTCGCATTAGGAGACCTTTCCTACCAGAGGGAAAGTGCTGATTGTTGGTTTGATATTGTAGCTCCAGTGGATAGAATAATGAAGATAGCCTTAGGGGATCAAGATTACAGATCTGATTCTGTATTAGGACAATACAAAACTCACTTTAATTTAAGTAAAGATTACTATTCCTTTGACTATAAATATGTACATTTTATTGCATTGGCTACCGAAATACCTTATGACAATAATTCCCCACAGTACAAATTATAAAGAATGATTTGGAAGCGGCTTCCAAGAATCCTAGTATTAAATGGATTGTTGTGTATTCGTATAGACCGCAATACAGTTCGTCTACCGAACATCCGGGAAATCAAGATCTAAGGAATACCTTTCATCCCCTATTCGAAAAATATGGTGTAGATATAACATTGCAAGCACACAATCATAATTACCAGAGAACTTATCCAATAATTCCTAGCACATTACCCTCACGAGATCCGACAATTACGGACTCAAATAGCAATGTCTATCAGAATCCCGAAGGTCAAATATATATCACAGTCGGTGCTGGCGGTGCAGAGCTTCATAGCCTAATTGAAAAGGCAACCTTTACTGTAAATCAGTATATGGGCCATGGATTCCTGAAAATATTCTTCGACAACAATGGACAAAGCCTAACCGGGATATTCTATTTGAATGAAGACGGATCTATTGGAGACACTTTCAAAATTTCCAAATAAGGCTAACAAATAATTCGATTGGTATCTCACCAAGCTCTCTACAGCTGAACCTTAAATAGCATATTGGGAATTGAAACAAATTCGCCTGTGGATTTCGAAAGAACAATAATATATCAGTATTTCATTCATAGAGAATCTAATAATGATTTACTCAAATAGATCTCAATGTTTGCTTCCATATCTCGGTTGTACCTTTCGTAGTTTCTCATAACCACTAAACACAAAACAGTAACGATCACATGAGCATACCGCCAACACCTCCTCAAAAGATATCAAAGATAGCTTGGGTTACTCTAGGCATCCTGGGTTCTACATTACTAATTACTATGTACGGCGAAACTATGCTGCTCCCTGCGATCCCTGATATTATAGAAGAGTTCAATATCCCTTATGATACTTCATCATGGATTCTTTCATCATATCTAATCGCAGGCGCTGTTGCTACTCCAATTGTAGGACGGCTCTCAGACATCTACGGGAGGAAAAAAATGGTAACAATAATAATGATAATTTATATAATCGGTATCAGTTTAGGAGGTTTTTCACCTAACATCAGTTTTCTGATAATTGCAAGAATAATTCAAGGAATTGGTATTTCAATGTTTCCCGTAGCTTTTGGCATTATAAGGGACCAGCTTCCGGAACGTAAGCTCTCCATAGGTGTAGGCATATTTAGCTCTATGTTTGCAGCTGGTTCAGTGGTAGGTTTGGCGCTCGGAGCAAGCATTATTGACAATTTTGGATGGCGTGCCACGTTCTTCTCAATAGTTTTTGTTGCCATTGGCTTGTTGTTTGTAATTAAACGTTTTGTTACTGATGGTCATCATGAGAATATTATGGCATTTCCGACAAAGTCAAATGAAAAACTGCCACTTGATAGAACAAATGATCCCAAAATAAAGAGCTCGCCAAAGGCAAATTTGAAAGCCATAGACTTAAAGGGTACCATTAGCCTCGCCGTAACGATAATCTCCTTTCTATTGGTGCTATCGTATTCGCAGGATATGGATGTCACTAGAACTTCTCTAATATTATTCTTAATTGTAGGAACTATCTCACTAATAGGATTTATATTCATAGAAAGGAGGTCAGAATCCCCCTTAGTCAACTTGCAAATACTGACACATAGAATCATTCTTTCCGCAAATGTTATTCTTATTATTGCTTTTCTTTGCATGTTTACAGTATTCCAAACAATACCTGTATTAGTAAGAAGCCCTATACCGTTGGGTTTTGGAGGTGACGCAATAATGTCTGCAAGTATCCAGCTTCCATTTATGATAGTATTTTTGTTATTTGCTCCATCTTCTGGTTATATAGTATCTAAGTTGGGTAACGTTAAGCCTACTCTGATTGGAAGCATAGTTAGTACTATAGGATTTTTCAGTCTGTTTGCGTTTCACACAACAGGATTTTTTGTGTCAATAAATCTTGCTATAATAGCTGGCGGACTAGCTTTAATGCAGGTTGGTGGGTTTGATATAGTACTTCAGCAAACTCCTAGACAATTCAGCGGTATATCACTTGGAATGACTGTATTGTTTAATTTGATTGGAGGATCAATAGGACCTGCGATTGCTGGGATCATCATGCAAGCTAATCAAGTTGTTTTGCCAAATGTTCCAAATTCATTTCCTGCGCCCCAGTCCTATGATCTCATATTTCTGACTATCGCACTGACTTCTCTTCTACCTGTAGTATTAGCAATTTTTCTAATGAAAAAACTGAAGCCAGTTCAACCCATGAATGATCCAGTATTGCCAAAGCCTTAGTTATTAGTAAACCACGTCATCGAAATAATCGCAAACAGCAAGTATGCTTTTTAAGTGGTGAAACCAGCTTTTTGAATGCCTATAAGTAAAAAAATGTACTTCAGTATTGTCTATTTTTGCATTTTGGGCTAGCCAAGGGAATTTCGAACTTATCTTTAACGAAGTTATAAAAAGTTAAAGCGATCATGACTTAACATGACGATGCATTGGCGATCAGTTCATTGTGTATCCATGTCAATTACAATACCTTTCATTTAAGTAGGGTAGCAACTTTACCAATGCCACTTTAAACAAAAATATTAACCTAGCATATCTAAATTACCTTAAGGTTATTTCTCAACTCCCAAGTCTGTAATAGCCATGGTTAATCTACGATCAATGCCATTTTGTGTTTTCTAAATAAACACAATTGATCAGGCTTAGAAAATGTAGGAATGTTAATATACAATTCAATTAGCGTTATAGGAACCGCAGACTTGGAGTGAAATCCTATGGAAAATTCTCAAGAAAAAAAAACCGAGTTAGAGTCAATTACAAACAAGAACATGACTTGGATAGATATTCACGAGCCAAGTCGTGAAAAATTGATGAAGCTCACTAAATATCACTTTCATGAACTAAATATCGAAGACTCATTATCAAAAATTCAAACTCCGAAATTAGATAGATATGCGGATCACATATTCGTAATTTTGAACTTCCTTGCGATAGACAGAGAGCGAGGTTTGCCACGTCCCACTCAGCTGGCGATATTTGCTGGCAACAACTTCCTGGTAACTGTGCAAGAAACAAGCCTAAAGGCTCTTAGTGAAGCGTATCAGCTCTGTAAGGAAAATGAGAAGTACCGGGAATCATTTATGGGAAACTCCTCAGGATATCTTTTACACAGCATAATAGACCTAATGGTCGATGACCTTCTCCATATATTAATAAAGATTGAAGGTAATCTAGACGATATAGAAGATGTTGTTTTCGATGAGAAGACGGCCGTGGCACGAGAAATATCATTATTGAGGAGGGAGATAACCACACTTAGAAGATTAGTATTTCCTTTGAAGCGAACAATACTTGAACTTAGTAAAGAGACACAAAGATTTTCAGAGGAAGACCTTACACTTTACTTTGACGATGTTAGAGATCACGTCGACAAATTGATCGAAATCCTAGATGAAGCAAAAGAGACGGTAGAAATTTTCAAAGATACTGACTTTATGCTTAGTACAGAAAAATCCAACAAAATACTTGCGGTTCTTACGATATTATTTACATTTTCCATTCCAGCTTCGGTAATAGCGGCATTTTATGGCATGAATATTAACTTGCCAGGGGGTACCCAAACTGGACCATCTACATTTTTGGGACAATTTACATCGTTTATAATTTTGGTAATAGCAGCATTAATTCCCGCCGGTGTGATGATCTTCTGGTTCAAGAAAAAAGGATGGCTTAAACCATAATAAGTCATTTTTTCCAATAATAATTAAATTTATCGATACTTGATATCCTTAGATGGTAGAAAAAAGTGACCGATGTTAATTAACGCCTGATTGAAATGAATTCACTTAATTTTACAACGACATTTACATCTTAAATCGCATAATCATTTTTGAACAAATTCTTATTAAACCTGATAAGTAATCTGAATGTTATAGATAAACACTCTCAATCCAGGATAGAGCATAAGTGAAAAGTTACGTCTTATGGATCTAAGAGTTAGCACGTGATATGAAAAGAGATAGCACTAGTCCTCTAACTAATGCCATAGCATAGTAACGGGACTCCAAAAGACACAGTTCCGGCACATGCTTGCTCAATGAACTGAACTTAATATTATGGAGTTGCGAAATCTCTTGAATGAAGATTTGTATGGTATTAATACCATAAGACGACAATGTTAGTCTTCACACCTTGGAGTATGTGGAGTTGATCGGTCTTCGTAGCAACGATTTGTTGTATTTTCTGATTCTGATCCAGTATCGCTAGTTGTCATGTTGTTAGTCAAATTTTGATCCACAAACTCAGCATGTTCTCCGTTCAATGTTTCACCTGGGACACAATTAGAGATGGTATTATTTTGTGGAGGGGGACATTGATCCGTTGCAGGACATTCACCTGGAGATCCTACGAGCTTTCCGTCGGAGCATCGGACTCGGTCGTCAGTAGTTGCAAATACGGATACTAATCCAAAAATATTGTCAGAATACTTTGCCTCGCCAAATCCCACATCATTCGTACGAACATAGGAAGTATAAGGCGAAAATTGCGAAGTCAGCAAACCTATTATCATTACCTCGACAATCAAGATAATTGGATACGTTCTAGTTCTTTTCATGCAATTTAAAGAACTTCATTTTATTTAAGTGAATTCATAAACAAACCAATCAAAATCCTATTGGATTACTTCTGAAAAGAGAAATGCCAAATAACTTGGTTTAAGATTGGTATTGGTACATGAAGGAGAAGTACATTATATGAGCAAGAATTCTGAAGCTGCTAAAATCCTACGTGAAATAGCATTTATCTTGCAAACGTTGGAAGCGCCAGAACCAAATGCAATCTTCAAAATTAGATCTTACAATAGAGCTGCTGACGAACTTGAAAATTTGTCATCTGACATTGGCGACATATACGAAAGAGACAAACTAAAGGGATTATTAAAAATACCATCCATCGGAAATGCCATTGCTACAAAACTTGAAGAGTACATTACATCTGGGAAAATGCATTATTATGAAGAACTAAAAAAGAAGCTTCCAATTGATGTCAGTGAATTTTTGCGTTTAGAGGGCATAGGCCCAAAAACAATCAAGACTCTTTACGATAACCTTGGAATCAAAGGTATAACTGATTTGCAAACGGCAGCGTTGGAAGGAAAAATCAGGCGAATACCTGGATTTTCACAGAAGAAGGAAGAACTGATCCTGAAAAAGATTGAATTTTTTAAAAAAGGTGGAAGTAGACTTCTAATTGGTCAAGTCTATCCTTTGGTAAAGCAAATAGAGGAGCGACTGTCGAAATTTTACGGAGTAAATCATGCGTTAGCAGTAGGGTCATTTAGGCGCATGAAAGAAACTGTTGGAGATATAGACTTTGTGGTATCGGTAAGATCGGAAAGAGATCGAAAAGCAATAATTAATTATTTTACAAGCATGCCTGAAGTTAAACAAGTAACTGGTAGTGGATCTTCAAAGGCATTTGTCAAATTAAACATTGGGATTGATGCAGATTTATTGGTCGTACCTGAGGAAAGCTTTGGCTCAGCGCTGCAGTACTTTACTGGCTCCAAGGAGCACGGAGTAGCATTGAGAAAATTAGCTATATCAAAAAAACTTCGTCTCAATGAGTGGGGAGTTTTTGATAGAAGTGGAAAAGGAATGGCTGGCTCGAGTGAAGAGGCTGTATATAATGTATTAGGCCTAGAGTGGATTCCTCCCGAAATGAGGGAAAATAGGGGAGAAATACAACTCGCAAAAAAGGCAAGAAAGTATAAAGGCAAAGCAACCATGTTCTCCCAACTAGTCGGATACGGTGATTTGAAAGGAGACTTGCATGTTCATAGTAAAAACACAGACGGAACAATGTCTATAGAACAAATGGCATTATACGCTAAAGAGAGATTTGGGCTAAATTATATTGCTATTTCAGATCATACCAAAAGTTTGAGATTAGCCAATGGGCTTGATGAAGGTGAATTAATGAATCAGGCAAACGCTATTACCGAGCTAAACGATAAGATTCTATCTAACAGTAACAAAAGGAATAATGAGGAGTTTCTCATATTCTCAGCTGCGGAAGTAAATATTCTAAAAGATGGATCTTTGGATATTCCGAATAATGTACTGGATAAACTTGACATAGTAGGTGCAACAATCCACTCTAATTTTTCTTTACCAATAGAGGAACAGACTGACAGGCTAATTGAGGCAGCGAAGAATCCTAGTGTTGATATTATTTTCCACCCCACAGGCAGAATTATTAATCGAAGAGAAGGCTATCCTGTAAACTTATCAAAACTAATTGAAGTCGCAAGGGACTATAATACTATTCTTGAAATTGATGCCCACTATAACCGTCTAGATTTGAAAGATGATTACATAAGAATGGCAATCGAAAGCGATGTTAAGCTCGTAATTGACTCTGATGCCCACCATCCTTCTCACTATGCCTTTCTAATATTTGGTATAGGGCAAGCCAGAAGGGGATGGGCCAGGAAATCAGATATCTTAAACACGTTGACCGCAAAGGAACTACTCTCCAAACTCAAGTAGATGTTTACAACCATACTCACAGTATAGTTTAGCAATAACACATAATGTATGCATAATATTTATCTCATCTATCGTATATGGAATATTAGGATGTAATATCAGATTCACATTGTATTGTGATTCGGTAAGATGAATATATTCAATGCCACGAAAGTTCAGCCCTAAATAATTAACTAACCAACTATCCCCTAACCCACTAACTAACCAATTGAATAGTCGATTCTCAAAGGAATGTGGAAATGCTGCATGAAAAACCAGAAAATTTTCAAGAGTACTTGGCTTGAGCGTGACTCGGATTCTAACTCGAAGCAAGTTGAAACTCCCATCTTATCTCCTAATTTGTCATAAAACCGTGACTGTTCAGAAAGTGGGCAAAAGAAGCATCACTGACCTGTACTAAAAAAACCTTTGGCTAGGCTCATAAACTGTGCGCTAACATGCCTATCCCAAGTTCGACACATCTTATTCAAGTCTTTGTTAATTCTAAGTATTTATTTATAATCTTGCCAGGTAGCTGAAATTAGCCTCTTTCATATGTAGACAGTCCATGATGTTGAGTTTCAATTTTGTGATTTATTCAATTGTTCTGCTGATGAATTGAGTCAGATATAATGACTAGATAATTGATATTCGCTGATGTGCTTCCATAAGCCGCTGTTAAACTATTCAGTGAGTAGGTAATTGGATAATAAGAATAGAATCATATATGTTAATTAATTCTCAACGGATGCTAATTGCTGCTTATAAAAAAATCATGGGTTGTATTTGTTTATGCAACGACTATTTCTGTTGAATCGATTCTTATTGAATTCCTAGTTACCACACTTCACATACCTCCAATTCTAATAGCGGCTTTGAGCATTACTCTAGGTGGCATCCTATTGCTTCTAGTAAAGGTTTTGGTTCTTGATAGAAAAAATGGGCGAATATCAATTGAAACAAAAGGAATACCCATCTTTTCCCGGTCGAGTAAGACCTTACTTTACGCGTCTCTTGCGCTTTCAGTAGGAGTCTTTACTTGGTACGATTCTATTAGCAGGATAGGCGCCTCAAAAGAAGTCCTTCTAGCCGGTCCACTCGAAGTAACACTCATCGTGATTTTGGCACATGTATTTTTGAAAGAGCGACTGGATAAAATTCACATTACAGGTATAATTGTGGCGATCACCGGTTTTTTCATCGCTATCCTGAGTAATGCAGGGAGTATTAATGCAATTCTTGCATCAGACTCTACGCCAATAGTTACCTTTGGAGATATCGAAGCTATTATTTCGGCATTAGGTTTTGCAGTTGGAGTTCTCTTCTTGACCAAACTTCTTTCAAAACATCCACCGGTGGAAGTTGCGGGGACATCATTATTTGTTTCTGGCCTATTTCTGATTGGCATACTACTGGTAATATTCTCAGCATACGGAATTCCATTTATTCCTGGATTTTTGTTTCCTGATGTTTTGAATGCCTTTGTAATACTAACATTATTCTCTATTTTACCTTTCTTGGGAGCGCTATCGTACACTGTTGGTATTAGCAAGATTGGACCTGCCCTAACAGGAACTATAGGGGCATCAAGCATACTAATAACTTTGGCCTGTCAAATAGCGCTAAAGGAATTTGGGATAATGGAGGGCAACTTGCCTGTAAATGTGCTCTTGGCTGGTTTAGGAAGTCTATTCGGATTTCTCGGCGTAGTTATCATACACATGCATGACTATTACATTGGCTATCCTTCGCCAGTAAAGAAATAGTTCTAATACTATTAAATTGACGTGCGGATGTGATAAATAAGAATCAAATCCAATGTATGAAATCTAAGACATCTAATACACGATACAATGGGGAATTAAGCATCCTTGAGGATTTTATCATCACTATTAAAGTATGAAATTGCATGTACTTCCTTAAGGAAGTAGCTGTTTGAAGTGATACCATCTATATTCAATAATATCTCTGGTGAACCCGTAGACGCGAAATCAAGATGAATGCAAAATAAGATCAAGTTGTGAAATCCCGACAAAAGTTACTGGCATTTATAGTTCAACTAATAGTTCATATCCATTAAACCCGTTTTGTTGCAGAATCTAATCTAAGGTGCTATACTTTCTATTGAGATTGATATGATCATTTCTTATTTTCTTGGCATCCAGATTGCTGAAATCACGAAGTAAATGCAGTATTTCTAGGAAAATGCCATTGCAAAGGTACTCAAATCTTCGATGTGCCTCAGGCGACCCCCAGTTATTCTAGCTAATCTTTGTTTGGCATGCAAATGGTCATGTCGACATGTAGAATTCATATGAGATAGTATTTTCGAAGTAAGGCTCTTTCCCTTTTGATCCATATCCAATAGCAATATTATCTTCCTATTCCTGATGGTCATATTGTCCACAAATTTTGTTATACCTCTAAAATTATTGAGCACTACTATATCGCCCTCGAAGCCAATTAAGCGCAATGCCTTCTGATCCTTAATTCCTTCAACTACCACCAAAGATTCTACCTTACATTCGTGATTCAAAAACTCGACAAATTTCCGCAGCTCTTCTATCCCAGATTTCCGATCATTATAAGTCATTTCCCCAATAATTCGTAACCAATATTGTTTATGAATTTTAGCCCATCAATACAGCCCATTTAATGATCAATACTTTTTAGAGGCCCAGTTCCATGAGCTACTACATGGCGAACTACTGTTCGTTCACAATTCAGCAAATTATAAATTGTTTAAGTATGTTCGATCCGAAATGCTATCTTTACGGCAACTCTGTATTCTATTATCTTGCCAGTTCCAGGATCAACCTTGGCGGTTATATCATTTACCTCTAGCCCTGTGATTCCATGAATGGTCTTTTTTGCTTCATCGAGTGCTGCCTGAGCTGCTTCACTCCAACCTTTATCTGAACCTCCCACGATCTCTATGATTTTTGCTACGTGAGTCATGGCTATACATGAACCTTATTTGATATAAGTATAGAGGGAATAATTGATTATTTGCTGATATATTTAGGCCCTATAACCGTAAAACTTGTTGGAGGATATAGATATTTACATAGAATATCTGAAAATTCTTCTTTCAATCAGGATGACTAGTCCGATTATGATCTTCCAATTCAGCAAGGCTAGGAAAATCCATACCGCATCTATCACAACGATATTGAGCAATTGAACCCATCTTAGCTCTATTATCCGGAGTTCCTAAAAGAATTTCTTAATTCAATTAGTATGTATTAACCGAGTTAAACAATTGTTATGCTCATCTGTATTTTTTCGTTTGATTGTATTAGTTGATAATGGTTCTATTTGTACTCTAATAGTCCGGTGCTGACATGGCGAGCGCTATACAATAATACTATCGCTGTCGCCGAAGTAGATATGAATGTAGACATTAGACCGAATCGAGCGAAATATCTTTTTCATAGGAATATTGGGAAGAAGTAATACTTAGAATGTGGTAAAGTAGTATTATTATCCCTAAGCAGCAATAATTACAAGCTGTAAATAGTGACCAAGTGAAAATAGAATTATAGAATAGTTCGGTTTTCGGCTTCATCCACCGAGTTTCTTGAGTGGGGAAGCCAAACACGGGTCTCACTAAATCTCCGCAGCTTTAATCGTAATAAGGTGCGAAAGGATTTGGCTTTCAGGTGCAGAATCATGACTCCAAAAACAGTATTACTGTCAAAATTCCGCAGCCACCCACGACCCCAAGAGCATACATGATTACGAACCAAGAAAAGTCGATCAATACGTTCGGTCTTTTCTAAAATAATATTTTAGTATGCTTTAACCAAGTTAAGCAATTGTTTATAATCAACTTATTTCATATTTGCTGGCAATACTCCGATTAGCACCGACATGTACTAAACCCAAACCAGGACATTGGTGAGGAGTCCTAACCTCACATGTCACTTAAGGATGAGAGGTAAACGCTTTGTTACATACTTAAGTTCAAAAATAGAAGTGTTCAACAATCTAATTATTATCACCGTTCTTTCATTATTGACAATAATAATACTATACCTAAATCCTCTTCACAAGGCTATCGTCTCATCACCTTCGTTTGAACTTCAACAGCTAGATAATGAAAATCTTCTCTGGGTTCAAACCTATGGTAAAAATGATGCACATCTAAGGTCTAATTATACCGATATACCATACTGGCAGTAGACTATATCAGTAACGGGAAAACTCTAAATGCTAAAGCATGTCATCTCAATGGAGCGCCAAAGCGAACCAAGTAGACAAATTGATTAGTCTGTTCCCCAAGGATTATCGATAACAAATCGCCAAGTTCCGTCGGGCTGTTGACGTAGAACGTCTGCAGAGTTAGCAGTTATGTCAACATGTTTGCCATTAGACCCAGTTCCACTGAATGACCATTCGGTAGTTACAAGAGCAAGATCGCTTGCCCTAAGTACTCTCTTCACCTTGAGGTCCAACTTGCCGTTCATATCAATGAAACTGCGCAGGCTTTGGCGTATACCATCTGGACTTTTAGCAAGTTGTCCTGGTTGGAGAGCAAAGCATGCGAGAGGCTCATATAATGTCATCAAGGAATCCAGATCTCCGGCATTGATACCGTCTACCACCGAATAAAGTACTTCTTCAGGTGTCATTTTTGCAGACATATGATGTTGTCGTAATTCCTGATACTATAAGTCTATTTATTCGCTAACGTTATTGATGGTAGTAAATTATTAGAATGTGTTTACCAAATGCTTAGGTTAGCCATTAACCTGGGATCAAATATACTTTCTGGCAATAGTTGCATAGAAGCAGCCTAAAATGGAGGCCATTTTAGATCTTTGTTGATTAGGAATGATCGAAAGATGTTTGACTAATTGTTCTCCTATGTGGGGCTTCAATAATTGGCCAATTTGTTGGTTCCTTCACATCATGACTAGTGATATACTCTAATTCCCAAGTAGCAACTAAAGTCCGGAAAAATTGCGATGAATACACAGAATCTACATCTCATAAATTCTTATATTCAATTTCTCCCATAATATCAACTCAATGTGTCACAACCTATATCCAGAATAAGATGAAATATTCGTTCGATCGTATGGGAAAAACTAATTTACAACAGTCGCGTTGCAATACATAAGATAATCCTAATTGCGCTACGGAATAATATGTAATACTTGTGCTAAAATTACCTTTCGAATAACCAGTTTCAGCGCTATGGAAAATATTAAATTCCCTTCCGTTACTATAATTTGGCATTATAATACCTTAAACGTATATCAGTACACTACACTCGGGAGCAGGTAATTGATTAGGTGAAAATGAGATATGGCACGGCAATCTAGCTCGCCAAATATAATTGAAATTATACACGACGTGGCCAAGATAAGGGATCTGTATACAGGACTATTGAATCATGCTGCGACGGAAATAATGTTAATGATCCCAACTGACAATGCATTAGAGAGAGACAAGAATAGTGGTGTAATCCAAATGCTCAGAAATAGATCAGCTAATCATGGAATTAAGGTAAGGATTCTTTCTCCTGCAAAAGTCATATCTTTTCATGATGACGGTAGTCATAGAGGAGTAAATAAGGAGGTAAGTGACAAGACTAATACGCGGAGAAATACCAATTTTCAGACCAGATTAATTGCACAAACAATTGGACAGGAACAAAGATCAACAATACTGATTGTAGATCGCAAGTTCTCCTTGATTATGGAATTGAAAGATGATTCTGAAGAGGACTTCATGGAAGCTATTGGAACATCAATTTACTCTAACAGCAAAGCTACCGTGAGTTCTTATGCTTCAATTTTTGAAAACCTGTGGCATCAATCGGAGTTATATGAGCAAATAATCTTGGCGAATGAACATCTCGAAGAAAAATCAGAAGAAATTCTTCTAAAAGATAAAGAGCTCCAGACACTTATTTTCAAGCTGCTCGAGGAAGATAAATCAAAAGAAGAGTTTATGTCTATGGTGAGTCATGAATTGAAGACACCGATATCTGTTATCAGGTTTTATTCAGATATGTTACTCAAGGTAGGTATCATGGGGAATGTAAATGAAAAACAAGGAAGAGCATTACATGCTATTACTAGAAATGTTGAAAAATTAGAATTACTAGTAAGTGATATTCTGGACGTATACAAATTGGATATTGGAAAAATGAATATGTCTAAGAGCTCCGTAAATGTGATAGAACTTGTAAATCAAACCATATCTGATTTACAATCTTTTAGTGATGAGAAAGGTGTCAGGATAGTAACAAAATTCGAATATACAGATAACGTGTTCTGCGATCCTCAAAGAATTGGACAGGTTCTTTCAAATTTGATAAAGAATTCTCTAGATTTTGTCCCTAAACAAAGTGGGAGAATTGTAGTAAAAACTGAGATCCATGACCATTCAAATAATAATCACAATGTTTATGAGAATTCTGGATTTTCTTCTGGCTACACGATTCTATTTAGTGTAGAAGATAATGGAATTGGAATACGAGATGATCGAGTAGCAAATGTTTTCAAAAAATTCTATCAAATCGATACGAGTTTAGCTAGAAAACATGGTGGAACAGGGTTAGGATTGACAATTTGCAAGGGAATTGTTGAAACGCACGGCGGAGGAATATGGATCGACAAATCATCAAGTCATGGCACGATAGTCAAATTTACACTGCCTAATAACAATGTTGACAAGAAGAGATGAAAAAATCTTGATGGTAAAGGATAATCAAATGATCGCCCTAGCGTATTAATTATTTTGTTTTGCGAACATGATTATGTACCAGTAGTTGTTATTCGCGCAATACACCTGTATTCTTCGAATTCGACGTTTGATTTGCCGGCTTTGATGGGATTTATCGCAAGTAATTTATGTAACACCCGGACTATTTCTGGCGTATTTGCCTTCTGTCATTGAAAAATGGGCCTGCTTGGGAAATGAAAATTCTAGTAATTGATGACAGTCAAGAGATAGCAGAAGCTTTGAAATTCTGGCTAGAAAATGAAGGAGTGACAGTAGAAGTAATTACTGACGGCTCAACGGGGTTGGATATGATACGCAATAAACAATTTGATTTAATATTGTTAGATGTTGCGATGCCAGATTTCACAGGACTAGACGTAATAGATTCTCTAACTAATGAGGGACTGTTAGAATCTAAGAATATCATAATTTTTACTGCCTCATCTGATAAAAATCTTTTTGAAAGGCTGAAAAATTCAGGTGTAAAGGGCATACTCAAGAAGCCCTCATCTCTACAGGAATTGGAGGAGTTATTGGACAAGTATCGACCAGCTGAAGACAATGCTGCATGACCGCGTCAGAATTATGTTGATTAAGGACATCAAGTAAAAATAAGTCATCAGATATTTTCCCAAGGTCGATTAAGATTATGGATATCTATTGCCGATGGCGTATCTGTTAGGTCTCAAATCAAGGACAAACTATTCATTTACAAAGCTGAGGGTCACAATGAATCATTAAATACAGTCGGGATAATAAAATTCTCAAAACTCTAAAGGGCCTTATAAGTAAAGTCTATAAAAAAGAAACATTAAAGGGAGTCTAGGGATGGGGGCCTAAGGACACTATATGAAAGTTTTAGTTATAGATGACAATAAAGAGATTACCGAGATGCTATTGTTTTATTTGGAGAGCTTAGGCTACATAGAGTGCAAGGTAGTCAATGGCGGTAAAGAAGGGCTTGACATGATAAAATCAGATGAATTTAATCTGATTATACTTGATCTGGCAATGGCAGAATTTAGCGGCTTGGATGTAATAGAATCTTTAAAGAAAGACAATCTGCTCGAAAAAAAGAACATAATAATACTCACTGCTTCTCCCATCGAGAAGGAAGATACAGAACGTTTCATTCAGGATGGAATAAAGGCCGTTCTAAAAAAGCCAATATCCGTAGATGAGCTGTCTAGTGTGATACAGCAGTTTAAACACTAGTTTACATCAGTCCCATTTGAAGACTAATTGATGCAAGCGATACGTAGAATTTTTAGAGGTGGTTCTCCCCTAAATTACCATTTTATTTCTTTCTTAAATACAGAGATAGAATAGGCATAGAACCTTATAAAGGCATAAAGAGGCCTATAAAAGAGTATCATTACTGGTGCAAGGTAAACATATCTTAAATCACTCTTGTTAGCTGAGAAGAGAGCTGCGGTAATTATTACAATGATTTCATTTATGAAATATATCGTTCCAATGAATAGAAATGGATACAATAGTGATTCCTGGAATACAAAAAGTATGTAAATTAGTGAAAGCATTCTGACAAATAATAGAATTATATCCATAAACATCATGTCGATAATACCTAAAATAAAAATGGCCGGGTACACACTCGAACCAGTCACAACATCTTTATGTTTTAATAAAGTCGTGAACTGTCCATGAGACCATCTAATTCTCTGTTGAATCCACTCTTTCCAATTATTTGGGCAATAGGTCTGGGCAACCGCATTAGGCAGGAATTCGACTCTTCCCTTTGTCTTGAATATTTTTACTCCAAGGTCGAAATCTTCTGTTATCGTATCTTTGTCGTAAAAGCCGACCTTGCTAATTGTGCCTTTACGGAAGGCGCCAAATGCCCCCGGAATTATGACCAATATTTTCATTAGCAGTCTAATTCGCCTTCCAAGCTCAAATGCGATAAGGTACTCGTAAGATTGACACTTGGTTAGTAGGTTTTTTTTGTCGTCATCTCCACTCAAGATTCTAACGTTTCCGGCGACAGCTAAAATGTCGGGTACTGTCATATACTTGGCAACTTCATCCAGAGCGTTTCTCTCAAGAAGTGTATCGCCGTCCATTACAAGCAGCACTTCACCGGTAGCGAAAACGACTCCAAAATTCGCGGCCGCAGACTTTGAGCCACGTGAACCTTCGGTTCGCTTAACTAATTTAATTAACCCATTCTTGTAGTATGGATAGGCCTTTTGAAATGTGTCATCAGTAGAATGATCATCAATTACTATAATCTCCTTGTTAGGATATGTGTTATCTAGAATTGAATCAATCGTTTTCTTAATGGCGCTACCTTCATTGTACGCAGGAACCAATACGCTAATCTTAATCTGCGCATTTTCTATGTTTTGGAATAGTAATGGACGAACTTTTCGGAATATATGATGTATCGATAGTACAATTGGCTTGCCAACATTCCTCAATAGATCAACAAGTACAAATGAAATAATCCCCATAAACTGCCAAAACGTAAGTTCATGCAACCACGTAATGTATCCTTGGACAAAAGACCCTATGTCAATAGTCTGTGCAAGCTCAACTACAAATGATAATTGCAATTAGAATCAGTTAATAGCTCCACATTAGTAAATCTTATTTACGAATTCTTTTCACAGTTAGGACTAGTATTAATTCATTCATTCTTTAAAATTTTCCGTAAATTTGATAAGCATCTCCTTCTCATTTTCCATCAATACTGATATTATACCAAACTTGTCAATCAAATTGCGTGCGACTTCAGTAGGCTCGGAAAATAAAATCCCGTACTTCGTAATCCTGCGCTGATCAAATTTACCTACATCGTCTAAATCAAGCAGTTTAGTAATCGCATTTTCTATTTCAGATCCAATTACCGATGCTACTATTAATTCGGTTTTTTTCTCAGCAATTAGGTCGAATGGGCCAACAGGTTGTGAATTAACAGAAATTGATTCATCCAACTTTACCTCAAAGCCCTTTCCTAGCAGAAATTCTTCAATCGGAGATAACGATATAATGTTCTGTTTTATCTCCTCTAGTTTCTCTGGGTTTATTTCGTAATTATAAATTTGAGTCCAGCTACCATCTGAGAGACTGAAACCTGAATTACCACAGCCGTTACAATCATAGGAAATTTCAGGTATTGTAAAGATATTCTGGCATTCTCTGCACTTTAACGCTGATATGATTCGAAAATAATCAACTCCTATGAGTTTCAATTCCTTATTGCACTTTGAGCAGATGAGCTTGTTATCTTGTTGAAAATTACTTTCTAAATCTGCATGCCCACATTTGTTGTGCTCTAGCACATTACCACGAGAAAAATTACTTGCTCTACAATTCTGACAGAGATAGTTAGTAACAAGATTTATGGACTTGCAAGCTTGGCAAGCAAGTTTTAGCTGAGTTGGCTGTTTAACGAGGTAACTGGCATTTATAAGATTCTGCAATGCCCTCGAGTGGTCCTTTAATGAATTTATGAGTTTTGAATCGAATTCGATCTTCGATTGTACTTTTTGACTTAAACGGGTACCACTCATAAGTTCTTTTAGAATTTTTCTCACAGATGGCGCTGATAATAATCTTTGATAATCAGTTATTGTAGTTTTACGATCCCAATCATTGGTAACTTTATGAAGTGAGCGGGGTAACCACTTGATACCTGAATCATTTTTTACAATAAAATCGCGAGCTCCTGCTTTCCCAACTAGCTGGACTAATTTTGGATCCTCAGAAATGGACATTGCAACAATTGGGATGTTTCGCGAATATTGATTGAAAAATTCAACAATTTTCTTGTCCGAGGGGTCGTAATGACAAAGTATCGCATCATAATGATCTTTCGTTATTTTAGTTGAAGCATCACTAACGTTAGAACAAATATCCAAATTTATTGAACTTCCTATGTTTCTTAGGATCTTAAATTGTGCAAATTCATCGTCATCAATCAGCAAAACACGTAATTTCTTTACAAACAAATAATCCCTGTCATCGCTCTTGGCACCTCTAAGAATTGCCTTTAATTTCTCAACTAAGGTTGGATCTGTAATAATGACATTATTTTGTAAAGACGACCGAACTTGTAACAAACAGGTCTTAATCGTATCCAGGGTGGCTTTAGTGCTGATAATCTTGCCAGAAATCATTGACTCAATAATACTTTTAATATTTTCTGCAATAGAAGCTATCTCAGGATGGTCTTCCATTCGAGATGCTGATAAAATTCTCGAGATTGTTCGCAATAATTCATTATGAGTACGACTTTCTTCGTAATTGTCGAATAAAGATATAGTGTCATCTACAAGAGTAGAGACAATGTTTTGATACTCGGGTGTATATGGTGATGAATTGCTAGAATAGGTGATACTATTATCAAACTTCCTTACTGCAGTCATAATTGTTCTAATTGCCCACAAATACTTGAAGGCTTCTTATAGGTTTTACCATAATAATCTTGCATAATAATGTTGCATTATTGAATATGGTAAAAGTTTGTCCTTCTTTCTTAAAATTTGACAATTAACCGTAATTAGAGCTATGAAGTACTTTTGCCTGGCTAAGGAAAACTAGATTAAAGGCACAGATACGTAAAAACTCGTTATGTCTTACTTAAAATTCAATCTCACATTGACCCAGATAGGTTTGATTCTATCTTTCACGGTTTGGATCTTTTCTATAATGATATTGTTAGGTGATGTATCTGGAACTAAAGGTTCTGACAGAGTGACAATTCATGATCTTCTTCCGTTTGATCCCAGTACTCAGCAAACAGCAACTGATACCGGAAGTCAGGCACTGAACAACATTTCAAATAGTTCGGCGCAAACAGATATGATATCGAGTACTATCCAACCCCAAAATGGAAGTAATACAAATATGTTAGACATGACCGAGCATATAATATCCGTCACAGGTAGTGGAGTGCTACCGGTGAAACCAGATCTAGTTACAATTTCGCTTGGCATTATCACATCCAAAGACAGCGAAGAGGCATCGTTGGAAGCTAATTCAGCAACATTCCATTCAGTTATGGATTTCTTGACGAAATACGGTATTAATAATAAAGTTCAAAGTAATAACATATCTGCAGTCAACACATCTTCAGTTTCTACAAATGCTCTTTCCATTAAACAGGCAAATTTATCAAAATATACAGTTGTTCGAAGCATAGTGATCAGCACATCGAACATAAGCGGTATGCCATCTTGGATTACCGAATTAGGTAAACTAGGTATGAATAGCCTTGATAAGATTCAGTTCACTTTGACTGATGAAAATATGGATAAAGAGAGGATTAATGTTATGGAGAAGGCAATGGGGGATGCTTGGACTAAAGCTCGTGATGCAGCAATACTCTTAGGTGTCAAGGTGGTAGGTGTGAAGTCTTTGACAATTGACAATTTTGCTATTCATGAAGATTTACCTTATCCTAAGGGCCTTTCTCCAATTTCAATCTCATGGTGGTTTCAAGATTTTACACCTTCAGTAAATCTTGATATGAACATTTCACAGTCATTCCTCTTTAGAGATATGAATTAATGTATGAAATGCTTAGGATGTTAGAATGTTTTCTTACCAAAAAGTAGGCCCTATGAGGATAAAATCAAAATCGCCCGAGTATTGATTGATTTGATAATAACAAGAGTACAAGATTTTAGTAGGTTCTATTTTTTTGGATCTTTCTTAGTCCATCAAATATTTCTTTCATCTGTTCCTCACTAGGATATTCGTTTTTCAAAAACCTCAAGTTCATCATAAGAGCTTTTAAGCCTTCGAATACTTGGCCATCTTCAACTGTGTTGATAAGTGCGTCCAAACTAAAGGGCTTACGCATGACTTCAGTCACACGTCTTAGATGCATGATAGATTGTTCTACCGTTTCGTCCACAAACCCTGATGCGATTATGATCCTTTGTTCTGGATGTATTCTTAAAATCTCCTTAGCTACTTCGAGTCCGTCTTTACGTGGCATCTTATAATCTAAAATAACAACATCAAAGATAGGCGTAGACTGCTTCTCTTGATCACCAGTAGAAATAGATTTGTACTTACTTAAGCAATCTTCACCGTCAGAACTAACTAGAACGCTATGTTGACGTGCTTCTAATGCATCCTTGTAAGCTTGGAGGGTCTCCTCGTTGTCCTCGGCAATAAGAATCTTCATTTAGACTGTAGAATATACGTTATCTCTACTTATTATTCTTATTTCATCCAGTATTGCAATATCGTATCAATCCAGTAATAGCTATTCATTATTCATTTACCTGTCAAGCTGTTCTAATTAATAAAATCTAAGGCCATTTCCTTAGAGTTTCCCTTATTAAGATCGAAGTCAAGATTCTTACGAAAAGAATGTTTAGGATACTATCTTAGTAATAGTCAATTCCCTGAATTGTTGTCTTTTGGCAGTGTGAAATTGAATCTTGCTCCCTTTTCGTATTCTATATCTAACCAAATCCTGCCTCCATGTGCTTCAATAATACCTTTACAAATTGCCAATCCTAGACCCGTCCCACCATGTTTCCTACTAGCAGACGTATCTATTTGATAAAATTTTTTAAAAAGGTCGGTTGCTTTTCCTTTTGGAACCCCTATGCCATTATCCTCTACTGTAAATATAAAATTCCCACCTCCATTAACGCCACTGTCGTTGGGCCTATCATTATGATCTCGTTTACTATCTTCAACTCTCACTATAATCTTGCCCGTATCAGAGGATACAAAATCTATTGCATTCTTTACCAAATTTGAGATTACTTGTTCAATGCGACTTGGGTCGCAATAAATGTTACCCTCCGCCTTAACTTCCGTTACTAGTTTGATATTCTTAGATTGTGCTAAGGGTATTAGTGCTGATATAGATTCATTAATTAGCTCGCGAACCTCAATATTTGTTTTTGATAGATTGAACTTACCTATCTCTAGCTTGTGCACATCAAACATATCACTAATCAATATTTGAAGACGCTCGACACTCTTTCCGATGGTTTCAATGGCCTTTTTCTGTTTCTTATTCAATGTTCCCATAAAGCCCGACTTCAATAACATATCTGAATACAATTTAATTGGAGTAATTGGAGTTTTTAGCTCATGGCTGACCATCGAAATAAATTCATCTTTCGATTTTTCTGTGGCTATGAGTGACTCATTAATCTCATGTAGCTCTTTATCTTTTTTGAGGATCTCTTCTGTTCTCGTCTTGATACTTTGCCTCATGTCATCTAATTGATTAGATAATTCCCCAATCTCATCTGTAGATTTCACATCTATTTTCGTAGTTAAATCGCCTTGTCTTATTTTTGCTGCAGCATCCCTTAATGCCAGAATGGGTCTCGAGATACTTCTAGACACTATAAAAACAACAAATATTGATATTGCTAAAATTAGTACGGTTATTACAATAAACACAATTCTCAAATCTAATACTCCACTGAATGCCTTATCTGTTGGAATTGACGTAATCAGAATCCAACCTGTGTTTGGAACTCCGGATAGGATTGGTTGTTTAACAGCTACGAAGATATTATTTCCCGAAGTATCATCTAGATTTGAATAGATTCCACTTTCCACTCCTTTCTCAGATTGGATAATTTTTTCGAAGAGTGGGTGATTAGCAAATGTGCTACTATTGTCCGTATTGTTGCGGGCAATATTAGAATAGATAATAGTCCCGTTATTAGATAACAAATGGAAGCTTAGGTCTGACTGCAAAGCAAGTGGTGAGTCTTCTAAAAGACTCTGAGCTGAATATGTTAGTAATATGTCTCCAATGGATGTTCCTCTTTTATCAATAATAGGATGGGTAAGCGTAAACCAAAGTTTTCCATTTTTAGTAATTGTGTCTGGCATTGGTAAATACCCGGTAGAGTTCGTGATCTCTCCGGGAAATTTCTTTTCAAAGGTACCAGCAGACAAAGTTGGTATCCTAGCACCAAAAATTTTAGTCATGTTGGGGCCATAAATGAAAACAGTGATATTAGAATTGGCGTAACGCTGGAAATCTGTTACAAAAGATTCTTTCTGATCAAGAGTCATATTTGAGTTTAACAGGTTACTAAATTGCGGTGACAGAAAACTCAGCCCTTCCGTTTTTTCTTGTTGATCTTCTGAAATATCGTACATCCAATTTACAGCATTGTCTTCCAAATGTTTAGTTATTTCAAGTGTAAGTGCCGTAGAGAAAGCATTGAGCGATGCTATTGAGGCTGTAATCAGACAAGCTAGGATAAGGGAAAAAATAATGGCAAATAGTCTTGATCTTACCCTCACTGTGAGACCATCGAATTTCTCTTGTATATCCTTTTCCGTTAATTTAGTTAGAATAAATGACAGAAAGAGTTAGTTTGGCTGGTAATTTCACCGGCTAACCATAAACAGACGAAATAGTACTGTCAAGCTCCTGTTCGAATTTCTTGAGCAATCTATCAAAACTTTCTTTTATTTCTCTTACTCTCTTCTCTGTTTCTTGTTTAAATGATGCAACATCAATCGCTCTGTAAGCATGAAACCATCCTCCGTCTTTTAGGGATTTAGTTTCCTTTTCACATATGCGAAGACCAACCATTTTTTGAAGAGATCTGAAAACGGTCGTCTTATCTCTATCTAGTTCTTTTGCGAGAATTTCTACGGACACAGGTTCCTTTCTTGCTATCAAACTTAACAATAATTCCAACTCCAATGGCGACAAGTCATACAATATGGTAAAAAGGTCTTTTATCGATGAATTCATTCGCGTTATTGAACTTATAGAAGTGGACGGCATAGTTTGACTTAGAATTAGCTACCTTGTTTTATAAGTATTGCGAATTAATGCCTGATCATGGCGGGTATTGCGCTGTCAGCCCAATACCACAAAACTTATATCTCTGCCTTGTAAATCATCAAAAGATGACGCAATCGACACAAGTAATGCAGTCAAACACCTTAGAGATTGGCAGACAATCAAAGGTCCATAGATGTCCTGCAATTTCAGAAGTATTCAAGGCGTTATCAGATGATAAGGCACTTATGATATTCAATACAATTGCTCTCGGCCCAGGCAATAGCGTTAGGTTGTCAGATAACCTCAATTTGTCGCGAAAACAGTATTATTCAAAAATGGAAAGACTTTCAAAGCAGGGATTAGTCACGAGAAAAAACGGAAAATATTATCTCACAACCTTAGGCAAAGTCTTTTACGAATTACAATTACTGCTGGGTATAGCAATTGATAATTTCTGGAAATTAAAGGCGATTGATTCTTTGCAAAATCCAGACAATTTGCCGGAACACGAGTTAACAAGATTAATTAATACAATTATAGATAATGAAGACCTAAAGAGCGTAATTCTCAAAAAGTCTCAAAAAGTTCCTGCTAAGTGTAGTGCATAAGATTTTGAATGTAATTTCGAGCGCTAATGTAAAAGGAAAAATCGCAAGTCTCTTATTCAATCCTTGAAGACATAACCGTTTATTGACACCTGGTTAAGGTTTTAAAATATTGTTTTTTAGTGGACCTATTAAGACAGTTCACTTCGATTGAGGCTTTTTCAAAGATTTTTCCCTTGTAATTTTTAGCAAATGCCGTCCCTGAAACTCTCCTTCATTTATTGAAATAACTCCAAATGTTCCATATAGTTTATTTATGATCTCTTGAAGTCCTTCATTGTCTAGACTTATGTGATCCTTACTAATCGGCGTCCAAGCCCAATGACTTGAATCAATAGAGTCTAGCTCGATCAGCGGCGCATGTAAGTCTCTTGATCCGAAGGTTTCAGGAGTGTTTGATCGAATAACTACTTCCATATGGACGCCGAAAACAGACTTGCTTAGCCCGACAAGCCAACGAAGTGATTCGGAGTTAAGTTCTCTTCTTCTAGCATCCCTATTTTCGAGGCTATTTGCCTTGTTCACTGCATCAATCAAACAATGATGTTCTTCTTTTGCCGTCAAATCGTAACCAATGTCCTTAATGTACTGGAAATGAAATGTCAAGCAGTTATTGCAAATATAGCCAGATATTCCCTGAATCTGTCTTTTTCGTATAATGACATAGTTATTTAGCAAGTAATTAACGGCTGATTCAGCCGATTTCATTTTATCCCACGTACTTTCATTAATGGCATGACCAAGCTCCAACTCCCGCAACCTTAACATCTCAGTCATCTTGCTCTGGAATTTCGCTCTGGCGGTTTTGATAGCACTGCCAAGTTTCGTGGATTACCAATGCTATTGTAATTTGCCAATGGTGGAAAAGGATCAAATCTGTGTTGAGTTTTACAATGTTCTCTCATGTTCCACTTTCGAGTAAACTCTTGGTTACACTTAGGACAGAAATAGTTGGGCCTCAATTTGACAGTCACTGTATGTAACTTCAAGTGACCTATTAACCCTAGTCATAATATTGCGTGGGAAAGAATTAATAAAATCTCTATGTCCGAAATTAGGTGTAAGCACGTCTAAAGTAGAACATTGTGATCAAGTGTATTGCTATTATCGGTTGCATTAACACAGAACGCTATGGTTTTCATAGCCGTTGGAACTTGGCATCGATCAAAATCATCTGGTTACAATCCGATCATTTGAACATTTATATAATGTACAAATTAATATGACGATTAGTCAGGAAGGCTGTGTCCTTTTGAAAATTTTTACTGAATGTGAATTGCTACATGAAAAAAATATGTTAATTGGTATAATTCGTGGCACAAGTCGTCTAAGCAGCGGCGCCGGGCAGTCTCCACTCATTCAAAATTTGCTTGTCCTAATCGAGATGGTTTTTCTAGATATATTCCAAATGAAGATCTCATGCATCACACAGTAAGGAAGAAGACTAGACTCCCTTGTGGTTATACGGTCGCAGAGTCATGGGCCGCTCTACGGAAGAGTTGGCTAGGATTCAAGATATCTTGCAGTAATTCAGACTCTATTCGGGCAACACAGTATGCTTCAATCATTACAAAAATACAATTCGAAATGGGGATCCCAACTACCAATTTCGACCCAAATATTCTTGATGAGGAAACCGTCGCGAATATTATAGGTCAAAGTACGGGCACAGATGAATCTCTGTATGGGCCAAGAGAGATCGTGATCGAAGACCCAGACCGGGAAACTGAAGACGAATTACCAATTTACGAAGCAATTTTGAACAACCCTCATACTACTTACATAAAGAACGGACCTCGCGAAGAGATTTTTGAAGGCTATCGTAGTCGGGAGAAGTCTTGTCCACGGGTCAGACAATCTGAAGTTGAGGAGGATGAAGAAACCGACTTTGAACTTGAAACGATTGACAAGAATCCAAAACTAGATGACGCGTACAATCCATATGCCAATGATGAGGACACAACAGGTGAAGTTACTAAACAGGTAGAGCAAACCAGTGAATCTTGTTATTACCGACGGAGGAAGCAGACTCCCAATTCTTGTTATTACAAACGTGAAGGTAATTCAGAATAAGTTACTGACTCCTGACATAACATTGATCAATTCTGGAAGCAATGTTCCTCTCTTAGGGGCCGTGCACACAAAATTGAACATTGGTGGTTTTTCCATGATCAAATAAACAGAAATAGTAGGAGTTTCAGAAGAGTTACAATATCTTGAGATTACTAGGCAAAAAGTGTCGAGTTTGGAGTATTATTGTTCAGTAACCTGTCAGCAAATTTATTGCTAAAGGGTACTGGGAATTAGTCCGCGTTGCAAATTGATTTTTAATAAAATTCCAAGAACTGAGATATTTACTCATATGAAGTCATTTACCAACTCATGTTATTGTGACCTGATAGATATGCCTCATGGAGGCACTTCGTTTTAGGGATTTCAAGATGTGTTTTTGGCTCGTCTCCACAAAAGTCAGCTTGTACTTCTATCATTAGGCTTCCATCGTTTATGTAAAATGATAGCAATCCTAATCTGAAATTGAGGAATTCATTGGCAAGTAGTAGATATTGAAAGAGGCAGAACGGATCTTGAAAGTAGAACCTGTGGATCCATAGCAAATCAATGGAGACTCTCACCTTTCACATGCTGTTCTAGGATTTGCTGACGTAGCTAGCTTTGTGTCTTGTAATAGTCATCGATGAAAGTCCGCTAATATTATTGGTTCTTAAATAGTTTATACGATCGCAGTTAATAATCAATTAGAAGATGCTAATGAATTCAAGGTTGTTAACCTAATTTTTCTATGCCCATATTTACACAAGCGAGAAGCTGAGTGAATTAACGATAAATACTTGCTCAAATGACTTACAGTTCATAAAACTTGACGCCTATATTCCTGTTCATTTCAATCATTTTAGCCATTATTATCGGCGATTCCTTAATTATTTTTGCCTCTCCAGAGGACAGGCCATTTTATTCGAATTGGGTCCTAGTAATCAATTCATTTTTAGCGGCAAGTATCGCTACATACATAACCATAAGAGATAGGGAAATTGCAGGAAGACTCAAAGTTAACGTTCTTCTTCTCGCAGGCCTTGCATTGTGGACTGTCTCCAATATAATTTGGGCATATTATGAGATAGTATTGGATGTCGCCTCGCCCATGCCATCATGGGCCGACTTTTTTCTTCTATCTGCATACTTCATTTTGATTGCCCGTTTCCTGATAGAATATAAGACATTGGCGAAAAAACCATCTACAAATTTCCGAGTATGCTCAGGGATTTTAGTTTCAATATTCTTTGCTTACATAATATATATTTCCATAGATCTTTCTGTACTATCTACTCCAAGAGGATGGATCCTACTTGCAGTAACTATAGCATATCCAATTTTTAATTCTATTTTGCTTTTGACGGCTGTCATGATTCTGGTCAGCGTATTTAAAGAGGGAAAAGAAAATCAGCTTCACATTAGGTGGGTCTGTGAACTTTTCGGATTTTTGGCCGTGGTAATTGGTGACAGTTGGTTTTCCATAATAGTATTGACTGGGTTCTTAGACCAATTATGGATGTCTGCACTATTACTTTCTGCGCATTATCTAATTATTGCAGGAGGATTAATTTGGTATCTCAAATTTGAGTCCAGATCACATAAGACTATGGATCCGAAAGCCGACCACAAAAAACCTATTACCTTAAAAGGAAAAAATGTAGTTGTTCCTCTTATTGTCGGTCTATCGCTTTCGCTTTTAGTTCCAATTTATTGGATGTACTCTAGTAACTCCAGTGATAAATTTTCTTCAAGTTCTTCATACCTTGGAGTCAACGTCATCAATCAGAACATTACGGTAGTTCCTATTGGAGCAATAACATCATTGACTGGTGCCTGGTCATCTGGAGGAAAGGCTATCGAAGTTGCTCTCGAGATGGCACAAAATGATGTTAATACTTATTTAGCACAAAAAAATTCGACTTTAAGGGTTGATCTTCTAGTAGAGGACTCAAAAACTGATCCGAACGAAGCTATTCATGCAATAGAAAGGCTTGCAAAAAAAGGGGTGAAAATTGTGATTGGACCTGCAACAAGCCCGGCTGTCATGGCTGTAAAGGATTTTGCAGATAAGAATGATATGATCTTGATAAGTCCTTCAAGTACTTCTCCAGCCCTCTCGATTCCTGATGACAATCTCTTAAGATTCGTTCCCGATGATAGTAATCAGGGAGTGTTTATAGCAAGAAAAATGTGGGACGACGGCATCAGGGCGATTGTGCCGATGTGGCGTGAAGATACATTCGGTTCCGGCTTGACAAATCAAACAAAGGAGAGCTTTGAAAAACTAGGAGGCGTGGTATTGGACGAAGTAAAATATCATCCTTACGTCGGACACTTTGCTTCTAGCCTGCATAGGGTTAATTTCATTATCTGGAATAAATATCTCAAAGAACTAAGTAGCATTGTGTACAATGCAACTCAGAACTATGGCAATACACGGGTTGCTGTATATTTGGTATCGTACGATGAAGTAACTCCAATCTTGATTCACGCCATATATGATGAGGGGCTTTCTCGGGTAACTTGGTATGGTAGTGACTCATCGGCACAGAATTTGCAAGTTATTAGAAATCATGATTCAGGACAGTTTGCAAAAACCGTCAACTTTACTAATCCATTATATTCGATCGAATCAGAAAACAATAAGAAATTAGAAGTGCTCGAATCAAAGTTAAAAAGTAGATTGCATGAACCTGGATCAACCACTTATCCGGCACTAGCATATGATGCTTTCTGGGTCGCTGCCCTAACCTCTGAAAAAATAATGAATCAGTCAAATGTAGATACAAGGTATTTAAGGGATCTTATAACTTCTACTGCAGAATTACACGAAGGGATTTCCGGCGAAATTAGGCTAAACGAAAACGGCGATAGGCTAGATTCAAGTTATGACTTGTGGACAGTAACTCAACCTAGAGACAACAGTTCTGAGATGTTCGAATGGAAACAATCATGAGCTATTTTCCCTTCTGTTAAATATGTGACATTGCATTTTACATCGGATAGATCTTTTGAAAGGAAATCATACTAGCTAGTGAAGCAACTGTAGTGGCATAACGGCTATGACTGTGGGTATGGACAGTATAGTGTTATATCATACAGTAAGAAAATACAGGCAATTATTCATGAAAGGTTAATTGAGAGACATCTATTATCGATTCTATGTCGAAAGATGAAGTTGAACGACTAAGAGAGAAACA
>JBIOZE010000015.1:0-13376 GCA_044870745.1 Nitrososphaeraceae archaeon
TTTTAATTTTTGATACCCATGGCTCAAGTTCCTCTTTTGAATACAGATAATTGTACCGGTGCTTGGAATCTCTTCCATGGAATCTGATAAAAGAGTGCTTCGCTGTTATAGTTACATTAGAGAGAAATTGTAGCTTGTCTGTGGGTGGAGAATCAATCATTACCGTAGATATATTATAGTGTTTTAACATATCCCATGGACCTTCGGTTTCCCAGGACGGATGTCTGAACTCAATTGCGTAGTCGTAGTTGGATGGAAGCCTATCAAGGAATTGTTCGGTATTCTGAAATTCTTTGACTGTAAAACTCGGAGGGAGTTGTATAAGTATCGCGCCTAATTTGTCAGCCGTTTTTAATGGAGATATTTTATTGAGGAATTCCTCAAATAGCTCAATTGCGCCTTGCTTTACATTTAGCCTCTTGTCATGAGTTATAGTTTCGGGGACTTTCACTGAAAATTCGAACCCCTCGGGCGTAGCCGATGCCATTCCTCGGAACGTGCTTGCTGTCATATACTTGTAAAATTTCTCGTAGAATGAGGCATCCATTTCAACACTGCTAAAAAATCTAGAATAATAAGGTAGTCGTTTCGTACTTGAGCCAGGATAAAATGCACCAGTCCAGCCACCTTTATCTGCCAAATCCCCGTAAGACCATCCGCAGCAACCAACTAATATTTTTGGCATCGCAGCTCACTGTAAAGAAAATCTTGAAATTTTAACGGGTCTTATGAAACTATCGCGATATAAAAAATAAAAAAGAAGCTAACTCCCGCAACCACAGCTACCCCAATGTTCATGCTCAGACTTTTCGAAATCTTGTTTTGCCTTCTTGCGTTCATTGTTCCCTAACGGTTCAGCTGTTTCTACTTTTTCTTGGCTGTCCCTTTGTGACACAATTGTACTAGTTCCGTATTATATTTAAGAAGTCATTAGCGGTTGTCTTGTCTCCCTCGTCTCAGTCCTGTTTATTCAAAAACTTTTAGCGGTTAATCCGGTATTTGCGTGGGAACTGGACAAAAAGGGCTAACCGTGATAGATAATAATGCGACGCTGGGTCCCACCTCATGGCTTTTTCTTTCAAGCTCGAAAATAAATGGGAGCAGTAAAAGAAAGCCTGATCTCCTCCAAATGACTAAGAAGTCGTAGGAACAATTGTAGAAAAAATGTTTGCACTGATTGATTAACAGATGCTAAAATATTCCAAGATTTAGAAGAATGCCCTAAACGGATATAAAAATATCTATGAAAAAAGAGGTGTGAATAGGACCAGTTGTTTTTAGCTACCAGTCATATTACTTGTCTGATTCGTTCCACCTGAGGTGGATTCATTCAGAGTAGCATTTACGGTTCCGCCTATTACTTCCATCTGTTTGATGTCTTCAGGATTGGATGTTGCGTTCGTCAGATTACCTACCGCCTGCGTTGTCGGGATGTCTCCGGATTCATTCTGCGCTGCGACCAATCCAATTGCTGTTGACGAAGACAACAATAGTGCTTGCGCCGCGAATAGAACATAGAATATTTTATTCATTATTTAAGCCTAGGCACTATTTTATTTAAGGGCTGTACAATAGCGTTACCACCATATAACTTGAAACTCGTGGAAGTTTTTTAACTCTTTGTTAGTTCAAAAGAAGCGGAAGAGGTTGTAGTATCGAAGCGGTTGTAAAAGTAGCCGACGTTGCAATTCGTAAAAGAAAAGTCATAAGTAAAAAGGTCGATGTGGGGAACGTAACCGAAGAACAAACAGTGCAGAACCCAAATACAAACAAGTCATTGTATGAAGAAAAAATAAAATAAATTTGATATAAAAAAGTGGAGGATCACTCTGACGCAGCGTTACTCTTGGCTAGTTTTGTGCACAACGCCAAGTGTCGCTGCTCCTCTTTGAGTATTGCCCTAGCTGTCGTTCCAAACTTCTTATTCTTAACGTCCTTCGCAATTGAATTTAGAACTTCGTAATGTGTTACCTCTCCACCCTCAGCCAAGCACAGAAACTCCAAAGCTTCCTGTGTGTCAGGGTCTTCACCTAGATATGTTTCCATTATCTTGGAGGCCTTCTCTGCTGTTTCTTCCGCTGTGCTCTCAATCTCCGAGGGATCTAATCCATCAGAATCAGAAAGCTCTTCAACCAATTCTTCCATTCGTTGTTCCTGTTTACCAGCTTCCTCCCGCATTTTACTTAATATTTTCATGTGTTCTGGTTTCAACAGGCCCCTAGAATTTAGTTCTGCTACTGCCTTTTGGGCAGCCTTTTCTAGACCTAATGCTTCGCCAATTTTTTCTTGGATCATTTCTTGATCTGCCATACTGATTATAGAGCACTATAACTAATAATAGTAACACACTGAGCACTAATTGATTTATGGCTTGTCGTGCTATAATATTGCATGTTCATATCAATAAATCAACTTGCCAATGAGCTTCCAAAAGACAAACCAAATAACTTGGCAGCCAATGCCCTTCAAGAAGGTCTTGGTGGACAATTTGGAGAGATGCGTACCATGATGCAGTATTTGTTTCAGAACTTTAACTTTAGAGGTAAAGCAACCCCTTATCGAGATCTCATAAAAAGTGTAGCCAGTGAAGAAATTGGTCACGTAGAATTAATTTCTACGACTATCAATATGCTATTAGAAGGTACAACAGAAAACGCTCCGCCAAATGAGCTCCCTTTAAAACCAGCATTGAATGCGGGTAATATTCATCACTTCTTAGTGGGCGCCCAGAGTGCTATGCCGGTTGACTCGGTAGGAAATCCTTGGTCTGGATCTTATGTGTACAATAGCGGCAATCTGGTATTGGACCTACTCTACAATTTGATGTTGGAGTGTACTGGTAGACTGCAGAAATGTAGACTGTATGCTATGAGCGATAACAAAACTTTCCGGGCAACTGTCTCTTATCTCATCGTAAGAGATTTAGCACACGAGAAGGTTTTTGCAAAAGCGCTGGAATCACTGGGTGTTAATTGGGGCCAAACGCTTCCTGTACCAAAAGCCGACAGCTCTAAGATGCCGGAGGTTAAAGAATTAGAAAAACGAAACTTGCACAACCAACAGTGGACTTTTTCTAACGAGCCCTCACAACTTGGCGAAATATTTAACGGCAGCTCTCCGTTTGGCGATGGCGAAGTAGAAACACTTGACGGACTTCCCCAAGGGTTTGAGATCCCACAAGCACCAGAAGCTCCACAGGAGTATTCTCCTGGATTAGACCAAGCTCTAAAGAAGATGGCTGAGGCGAACCTGCCGAAGTAAAATATTGCGCAATAGCTGTTGGCTGATAGATATACCAAGTTCCCCCCTATTATAGTACCAACGATATTTTTGAAACGTTGACTGAAGCATTATAAGGAATAATGTGTCTTACCCTCATGTAAAGTAAGTTTGTAATTTTAGGAGCGATTTTTGCGATATCACTTGCAATAGGCGCTATTACTCCCTCGGTTGCTGTCGACCCTACAAATACCACGATAACTCCTGATATTTCAACCTTGTTTGTCGAGAATGGTGCAAACATTTCGGGCACCCCCTTATTGACGCCTTTGGAAAATATCTCGTCAAGTAATTTGACAAATACAAACGACACTCATAATGATACTATCAGACTGCCAGATCTGTTGAAACTCGACTAATCACTGCTTTTGAAGTGCATGGATCACAATGTCTTTCAACTATAACCGCACCCTCTAAATTGAAAACTGCAGTTTGGGACACATCTACATCCAACACAAGAATACTGTCTTTCACTTTTCTTCTCTTCCTTTTACTAGCGGCTTTTTTACCTTGTATAAAATGACTTTGCGGCATGTGGGGTAAACACATACAAAGTGAATATGTAGTATGTTGACTATAGCTAAGCTGCTATGAGGAGCTGCTGTTTCTCTCATTGCTAAGGTCTTAGCCATGAGTTTGAATGCGTACAACAGAAAGAGGAAATTTTCTTCTACTACAGAGCCGGTAGGTAGAAATATCAAAGGAAGGAATGGAAAAGCTAAAGCGTTCGTAGTGCAAAAACACCGCGCATCACGCCTGCACTATGACCTTAGATTGGAAGATGAGAATGGAGCACTCAAATCTTGGGCAGTTCCAAAAGGTCCTACACTTGACCCAGAGGTTAAAAGACTAGCAGTGTTGGTCGAAGATCATCCCTATGACTATTTACTTTTTGAAGGAACTATACCAGAGGGAAATTACGGCGCTGGCACCGTCATAGTTTGGGACCACGGTACATATAGGTCAGAGAGAAAAATTTTGGAGCAGTTTAAGGAAGGTAAGATTTCCTTTGAATTGGAGGGCAAAAAGTTGCGCGGACGTTTCACTTTGATAAGGACCAGAAATGAAAACCAATGGTTGTTGATCAAAGCCAACGATAGGTACGCTGCTTTAGGTGATGACTTGACATTATCGAATCCGTATTCAGTTCTTAGCAAGAAAACAAACGAAGACTTCGAGCAGGGTAGTCGCCGTAAGCTTATTTCCGCTAGGAGTACTATACGAGTGAGAGACAATGGGTTAAGTTCCAATCTAGCTCCATCTCAAGCCAAAAAGAAAATACAAAGCCAGAGCCATTATAAAATTGACCGGACCTCGGAAAAGAAGTTACCATTCAAAGTAAGACCTATGCTTGCATACCCTGTCGATAAAGCATTTGATAATAAAGACTGGGCCTTTGAAGTAAAATGGGACGGTGTGCGAGCGATAGCGTACAAGGAAGAAGGAAGTAGAGCGGTACGGATTCGGTCTAGAAATGGAAATGATATTACTCAGAAATATCCAGAAATTACTAACGCATTGGAAAACCTACCAGCCACCATTCATTCCGCAGTATTTGATGGCGAAATAGTAGTTCTTAACGATATGGGACTTCCCGATTTTCAAGACCATCAGCATCGCATGCATGTAAATGATAAGGAGGAAATAGAGAGCTTGTCCAAAGATATCCCAGCAACGTATTACATATTTGATATACTGTATTATGAGGGGGAAGATGTAAAAACAAAGTCCTATTTAGAGAGGCGGCAGATATTATCTAAAATCATTAGTCCCGACGACTTTTTAAAAATATCTGAATTTGTTGAAGGGAAGGGCAGCCAGATGTTAAGGCATACCATAAAATTTAATTTAGAAGGAATTATTGCAAAACACAAGTTAAGCCGTTACTATGAGGGTAGACGCTCAAGGGAGTGGTTAAAGATAAAAAATATAAGGACTCAGGACTGTGTTATAGTTGGCTACACTCAAGGGGAAGGAAACAGGCAGAACACCTTTGGTTCGTTACTACTTGGGTTGTACAATCCTTCTGATAGATCATATAAATTTGTAGGGCATGCTGGCAGCGGATTTGATTATGAAACTATACAAGAGATATTTTCGGACTTGCAAGAAATTCGTACCAGTACCATGCCAGTTAAATTCCTTCCATACAAGAACAGGGCTACCACGTGGGTTAAACCAGTTCTTGTCGCAGAAATAAAATTTGCTCAGTGGACAGAGGAAGGTATCATGCGAGCACCCATATTCTTGCGATTTCGAAGTGACAAAAGGCCTGAAGAATGCACTCTTGAGGCAGATCAACCTGTGTCGACTGAATCCGTCTTGTATCCTACCGCTGAGGTTGAGAGCGAAAAAGCTACTGTTATACCTTCACTTTCGAAACATCGAAAAAACAAAATCCAGGTTGCTTTTCCAAATGGAGTATCAAAAAGTGCTACGGACATGCCACCCTCGGCCAAGATGTTTTCGAATCTTCAAAAGATTTATTGGCCAGCGACAGACGATCAGAAGGCAATCACTAAGGGCGACTTGATTTCTTATTACGAAGCAGTAAGTGAACTTATCCTACCGCACCTAAGAGATAGGCCGCTTTCATTAAGCCGATACCCTGATGGAATTTATGGGAAATCTTTCTATCACAAGGACTGGCATCAGTCAAGACCTCCATATGTAAAAACCGTAAAGGTACATTCGGAACAGAGAGACGACGTCATAAATTATCTAGTGTGCAATAATCTCCAGTCGCTTCTTTGGATAGCAAACCTTGGAGCAATCGAAATGCATCCTTGGTATAGTAGGATTAAAGATTTTGAAAAATGTAAAACTTCTGAAATGCTGTACGAAGAAAAATGTGGTTTAAACTTTCCTGACTTTATAGTCCTTGACTTGGACCCGTACATCTATTCTGGAAAAGAGAAAACTGGAGCAGAGCCAGAATATAACCTCAAAGGATTTAGAGCTGCAGCGGAAGTTGCATTTGACCTTAAAGACGTACTTGACGAGCTACATATCATGTCATACATAAAATCTTCAGGTAAAACGGGACTACATGTTTACATACCTACGCTGCCAAAGTTTAGTTACGATCAAACAAGATCATTTGCAGAAATCTTAGGCAAAATACTAATGTCAAAATCTCCAAATAAAGTAACGATGGAATGGAGCACTGCTAAAAGGAAGGGAAAAGTATTCTTTGACTATAATCAGAACTCTCGAGGCAAGACAATAGCTTCGGTATACTCTGTAAGGCCGACTCCCAATGCAACGGTATCAATCCCTATAATGTGGGCAGATTTGGATGAGTATAACCCCCGGGACTTTACACTAAGAACTGTCCCTGAGATTTTCAAATCTAAAACGGATCCTTGGAGAGAGGTGCTCGAGAACAAGCAAGATCTGTCGAAAGTTATGATGGCAGCTAAAGAATTGCTTTAATGCCAAGGAGGGATTGAGAACTTGTCAGTGAATCGTTTTTGTAACAGCTATGAATGACCATTCATCTGGTGAAGGCGGAAAATTCCATACAAGAAAGGTCATTACTCATAGCCTGAACTCGGTGACACCGTTAAGTAAGATAACGGTCTAAATTGTACACATGATTAAATTTTCGGAAGAAGTTCCAAAATGTATTTCGAACTGGTCTAAAGTAGCAGTGAATTGTAAGGGTGACGCAAATTGCTTGGAGAGCGCCGCCAAACAATTACGAGAATGTCTTGATGCAACTTTACCGCCTTCAAATAAGGTTGAAGTAGAAAGTGACAAAATTAATTACATTCTTTCTTCAGTATTTCTGCTGAGTAATAGATTATCAAAAGCGACTATAGCCCTAGCCGACTTGGATGATGCAATAGCCACAAACGCACACGACAGTAATAGGAACGAGAAGGTAAAAAATTCCTTAAACGAAATAATTTCAAAGTACTTTTAGTGGATAAACTAGCTTCCAGTTTCTGTTAACAGTACTACTCTTAATAGAGATGAAGCATACAGATCACCATGGACCAAGGCGAGCCAGGTGTGGATTATGATGACCCAAATCTTAATCCATTAATATGCGATATCTGCAAAATGCAATTTAAAAGTCTAGATCAGTTAGGAGAGCATCAGAAACAGAAACACGATATGTGAAGTGTTCTCTAACTAAAGGCAATGTGGATAATATGACTTCAGGGTTCAGTCCGCAGCACGGATTGGGGGAAAATCTAGTTGAGTGCAGTGGTTATGGAATACCGGATTATCCTTAGTTCCGCCTTGTGTTGCTATCGAGACTCCCAGACCTGTCGAAATCCGACTAATCACTTAACCAACTCCATTTTGAAGTTTTACACTCTACGTGCTCGCGACACTTAAACTTCCAGTTCGTAGAAATATCATTCTTTGGTCCCTTGCCCGCATACATTAGCTCTTTTTGAACTCGAATTCTTGATGGTGGATTAGGTCATCCCTAGCCTGAAATGATTTACCGCATAGTTCACATACATAGTTCTTTGTCGCAGTTGCAGGCACTTCAGTGTAGTCTTTACGCCTGTGTGATGAGTCAATGTTTGCCACTTCCAAGTTTTTCCGAGTTTCATCAGTTATTTCGTTGGCTTGTTTTGCGAGTGGATTTTCTTGTTCTAGTGCTCTTTTAACCTGGTAAAGACTATGGTAAAGTTTTCCATCTGTCAAGCTCCGGACTAATGACATATTTTTCTCGGCGCCAGATGTTTGTCTCATAAATTCTATCATATCCCTTTTGTATGCAGGAAATTTCAAACCTTTCAATTGGTCTACTGTGTTAGTCACAAAATTTCGGTCTTTACTTGCTTTCTCAACAGCCTTATTCAGTGAATCAGTATCGGTTTTAGAATAATGTCTTTCAGAGTGGATTTCGTAAGCATCTTTTTCGTCCAATTACTATCATCTATCAATCTGTAAAACATGTTTGATAACGGTTTCAAGTTGTGTTCATAGACTCACGATATTCCCCAGGTCCTACAATCACCCTATTATTTGCACGTTAAACGACAGATTTCCTACCCGTCGGTGATTCAGAGATGCTTTAAATGCCGCTAGTACATCCAGTTACATTGCAATTATCAGGATTCCTCGTAAAACCCTTTATCGGTCTCTTTCGATTTGGATTCTTCCCTTGCAATGATTTTCTGCACAATTGCAGCTTCCTCTAATCTTCTTTCACTATGATATCGGCTCTGCAGGACGGACAAAGCCTCAATTTTCGACCACCCTTTATCATTGGCTAATTTATCAGCCATTTTATCAATCTCCTTTTCACTGTCCATATATCAATAACTGTCACGAGGGCTTTTTAATTGCTGTTTTGTGTTTCAGTACAGCCACCAAAAAATGGATACGACAACTGACGGCCGTGAGTCAATAATGACTAATACGTAAATTCCCGTACCCCTCTAAGACTTTAAATGTAGTACAATTGCAAAGAAACTCTTTCTTCCCATAGCTTATTTGAGTTCTAAATTCTTCGTTACAAAGGAATTGGGGATCACACTAATAGAACTTTGAATTTAAGTGCCAAGGACGGATTAACTTTGATAAGTTTTATTATCTAACCATAATCGCTTGAAAACAGATATTTCAATTGGAACTTCTGGTTACACATATTCATGGAATAAGGGTGGATCGAATAAGTTCAAGTGGTACATCCAGCAAGGTTTTAATTCTGTAGAAGTGAACGGTAGTTTTTATCGCTTTCCTACTTCCAGCTGGGTAACAAAGTGGAGTACAGAGGCATCGAATGATTTTATTTTTTCTGTCAAAGTTCATCGGGCTATTACGCATTATTCTAAACTTGGCGAAAAATCCATCCGGTTATGGGAACGTTTCGCGAAACCTCTAAAGTCTATGGAAGAAAGTATTAGGTACTGGCTCATGCAAATGCCCTCTAGTTTTGTATACACTGTAGAAAATATGAATAAAATAAAATTTTTCGAAAAAAATGTCAAGTTGGGTAATAAAGCTGTCATGGAATTCAGGGATTCTTCGTGGTGGCATAATAAAGCGATCAGAGAACTTGAGAGGATAGGTATAGCTTTTTGTTCTGTCGACGCACCGACTCTCCCAAAAAAACTAGTAACAATTAATAAAACATTATATCTGCGACTCCATGGTTCCACGGAGTGGTATAACTACTTGTATTCAGATAAAGAATTAGATAAAATACTTGCAAAAATTAGGAAAAAAAAGGCTCAAAGGAATGCGGTTTATCTCAATAATGATCATGGTATGCTCAGGAACGGAAAGTACCTGCTATCTCATTCTTAGTTGACAGTTCGCTTTCCAGATTGTGTTTTGGTTAAAAATTGAACAGCTCCAGGAATAACATTCTAAGAATACAGAAAGATATCTCTAACGTTATGCAACAAGAAAAGTCTTCTGAGGAGATAATGAACCCTTTAAAGATACCATTGCGCAGCTATAGAAGCTATTCATAAGCAAGATAAACAGGTATGGTATGACCTTGTCAAGAAGGGAGTATGTACTGAGTTCAGGTTAAGAGCTTCTATTGAGAAACTTATACCAAGACTAGAGAGCTTGCTAATACACCTGGTTTAGAAATTGGAGATGTACTGGCAGCGCTACAAGTACTGGCAGCGCTACAAGCAAAGGATGATTCTAGGCTTAGTATAGTACAGCTCTTTGTGAGGGTACAGAATTACTAAGTGAGCAACACAAAAGTATACCCAGGTACCACAGAGTAGGACAAAGTAAGATAATGCAGCAATTGCAGCCACATCCTTAATTGAAAAAGAAGCGAAAGCTCCTAAGCAAAAGCTCCCTTACATCTCTGGTCTAGTATAATGCTACAACCCTTCTCTTGTTATTATCTGTCTGGAGAATGCATCACCGCAGTCCTATATAGCGCAAGAAGAAAAAGAACATACTTTTTAGAATTAGTGGTATTATTTAATTTAATCAACACCTACATTGTCAGGCAACATTGATGGGCTAGGAACCATCGCAAAACCTAACCCACCAACCAAGTCAGACGAAGTTTGTGACATCTATCCTGACTTGATGAGAATATAATGCACATGAAAATATTTGAAGGTTAAACCATTTAGTATTTTTGCGATGTTAATCTATTGCTGACGGGTCAGGTTCATATGTTGGTTTCATAAGTTTCTGGCTCGTCGGCAAGTATAATCTTGGATCTAGGTTATTAATTCGAAAGTATTCCCCTTGCAAACACGGCCATATCAGCCGGATGCTCTAATGTTATGGGCATTATAAAGATGACGGCGAATAGATACTTTAGGAGAACTATAATTATAATAATTACAATTATTACTAACGCTATGTAGACTAGACTACTTAGGACCATATCCATTACAAGGTTACCAAGATTACATCAATTGTCTATGTATTGTACAGTTCAATTATTCTAAGATTGCATCTATCCTGACTTGATGTTAATTTATGGTTATTAAATTATTATAAAATTCAAACTTTCATAAGTCATTTTACATCGTTATGACTATTAGGATAAGGACAACGTAGTTGACTTACATTATGAGGAAATACATATGTTGGTCTTCATCTCTTGTCCAAACCAGTCCTCCTAGCCAATTATCTTTCCTCAGATGTTATAGTCCCCCCCCCACTCAAATATTACAAAGAATTAGAATGAGTAGAGGACGAGTAGAAATACCTATAATAATAACATATCCTACTTTGTATTTGAATATCTAAACTTTAGTAACAATAGAAAAATATTAAGAGAAACTCCAATACTGTTGGCTCCCAATGATTACAATGTCTGCTTTCAGGATTCCATAGGCAACCCACAGCGACAGCCCCATAATAAGAGAGATGATTAGCCATTTAGAAACATCATCTGTTTTCTTGGTTCGTAGCGATTTTCGAATCTGGGGTACGGTACTCCATAGAGTAAAAAATGTGGCGAATATACCGACCATAAACGCTACATATTCACTGCCGACTATAGGGTGTTACGTTCTAGCTCTCCTGTGAAAATGCCTTTAGATAAAAGATTGTTACAAGGAACTTTGGCTTTTCTCTCATGGTCCTTCATTCCTGCATACTAAATTGACTTAAAGTGGATAGGCTGTTGTTTAAGGAGGAGAATATCGCTTAAACTGAATGTGTTTTATTATATATTGTACATATAAGATTAATGAGTCAATCAGAAAACAATGAATTAAACCAAGACAATACAAATGAAAAGAACAAGAAACAAAATACCGAAACAGCTGAACACGAGCATTCAAGCGGCTGTGGATGCGGACACTAGTCCGCAATCTTAATATTCTATTTTCTTTTTCCTGTCTGTTTCAAAGGCAGTTTTGTAAGGTTGAAACCTCATGAAGTAATGGAAGTTTTAGGTAGCGACGATACCTATGAACTCTTCAAAGTAATATCTGAAAAAGGCAGCATAGATAGTCAAGTCTTGGAATCGAGAAGCGGGATTACAAAGGCACAGTATTACAAGAGGATACAAAAACTAATGGCATGTGGCTTAGTGACAAGAAAATCTAAGAAATTGTCTTTATCATCTTTTGGCCACGCAATTAATGATACAAGGTTAAAAGTGGAAACTATAGTAAAAGAATACCATAGGTTAAAGGCATTTGATTTGGTAATGAACTTGAAAGGAATGGGAAAAAAAGAGCAAACAGATCTGCTTGACGAACTCATAAAGAATACTCATATTAAATCAATTTTGATGGAAAATTTAAATTCCCTGGCTGCCTGATGTTTTCGCATAGGTCATCATATCCTAGTATTATAATTATATTCAATGCTTGATGATTCGAGTAGTTAAGTCGTTTAATTTTTTTAGTAAGTTGTTTTATTACTGGCGAGTTAGTTCAGGGATTATGTTGGTTTCACAATATATGAAAATTAGATCCATTTCTTAAAACCTCAAATAGTTCATAAGCGTATAATATTAACTCACAATTTTATCGTACTCATTTATTGTGAGTCGCTGCTATGGGGGCGATCGGTGAGGCTAACCGAAAGTAATCATAGCAGCGTATGAACTTTTACTTGATACTAAAACAGAGGGGAGAATAGTAGATAGTCAATAATGTCTCTCCCCTCCGGATGTATGTATAGGGTTGCGCCTTACAATGTATTGAACAAAGATACTGCTAATAAGGATAGATTAAGAAGGTTCAGTTGCTTTTTGAGGTGTCTAGACCTAGCCTATGACTTAGTAATATTGGTCAATATTGGTATCATGTTCGTAATATCTAGTACGAAAGTGACGATAGCAATTACAAGAAAGAGAAATCCAAAAAGCATTATTGCAAAAAATCCATTCCTCATAAGTTTCATTGGATATGATGGGGATTCTTTCATAGCTTGATATGATGACCAGCAAAATATTATGATGGTTACAGATGCAACTGCAATAGCAGTCAATTTTGTATAGAATATTGAGGCATTTGAGGCTGAAATTGTAATGATGCTCAATAATATGAAAGCACCAGCTATGATAGTTGCGTTTATCAGAAGTATATCCTTAAGTTCTAAGTCGGTCAAATTTCGTCATGAATAATTACCTTAACAGACTTTGCTCCATGTAACTTACGAATATCCTTATCAACGTATCTTGCGGGAACAAAGACAGCGAACCTCTCTCCTTGCTTGGCTACTGTTGCAATAAATTCTACCTTCGTCATATAATTTACCTAAGATAATATAGCATATAACTGTATACACTTGTATGTATAATTAGTCTATGTCTTTCAACCAAAAAAGCTTTAGCTAAGCTGGATAAAATATACGGTATGCAACATCAACAAGTTGAGTATGAAGAGTTTACTTATGAAAATGAGGGAAAAGTACACAAGGTAAAAAATCATAGAGTAACTCCTATGAAGCAAACTTCATTGTCAGAATATTTTCCTAAATAATATTACTGCAGGTAGTTGCTATTTTTGTTAAAACAAAAGTATAAGGAAAATCAGAAATGCTATATTATTTCCTCTTCTTTAGTCTCAGATAATCTTTTAGGGAATCACGTGCTATATGATCTCATATTGTGATAGACCGGGGAAAACCTAAGTTTGAGCCGATAGTAAAGGATGGGAAGAAAAATGAGAGACAATATT
>JBIOZE010000016.1:0-11530 GCA_044870745.1 Nitrososphaeraceae archaeon
ATGATATTGAGGCTAATTTTTCCTTGTTCCTCTAAAGTTTGGCCGCCTTTTGCATGCGCCTTACATAGTGCGCCATAAGCGGGCATAAAACCAATTAAGACAAATCCAATATATCTATTGCGGCAGAGTACCTTGAATATCTTTGATTCAATCTGGCAAGTATTGCCCAGTTCCATTCCATTCAGGGCAGCCGTCTCCTTTATTATACTAGTTTAAATCTGTTGCAATAATTGAAAACATAGACTTGATTGCACTGGAACAACTTGGTTCTAATGAGAGGATAAGATCATTAAAACGAGAATTTAATGTAGTTATATTAGCTCATAATTACCAATTGCCTGAAGTTCAAGAAGTTGCTGATTTTGTTGGTGATTCATTAGCACTCTCGAGAGAAGCTAAGAAGACAGATGCTGACATGATTCTTTTTTGCGGTGTCCACTTTATGGCTGAAACTGCATCCATACTTTGTCCTGATAAGCGAGTAATAATTCCAGATCTTCAAGCTGGATGTTCCTTGGCCTCGAGTATTAATGCAAGAGAGCTTCATAACTGGAAGCTAGAACATCCTAACGCTGTGGTTGTAAGTTACGTCAACACTAGTGCAGAAATAAAGGCAATGTCTGATTACTGTTGCACATCTTCAAACGCCGTCAAGGTTGTGAATCACATACCAAAGGATCGTGAAATACTGTTCCTTCCAGATTTTTTCCTTGGATCTTATGTTGCGGAAGTGACAGGAAGAAAAAACCTTTTCATTTGGCCCGGTGAATGTCATGTCCATGCCGGTATTCAGGCTGATGATGTTAATAAAATGCTCCAAAAATTTAAAACGGCTGAACTTTTGATTCATCCTGAGTGTAGCTGCACCTCGTCTACGCTTTACCATATGGCAACAGGAGAAATTAATGGAAATGCACATATTTTATCTACTGAAGGAATGATGCGACATGTAAATGAGTCCGAAGCGGACGAATTCGTTATAGCAACAGAGACTGGCATTCTGCATCGAATGAGAAAATTAAATCCTAGCAAGACTTTTGTTCCTGTAAAGGAGGAAGCTGTTTGCAAGTATATGAAGTTGATTACTCTGGAGAAAGTAGTTAGATCTTTGGAGACAAAAGAGTATGAAGTAAAAGTTAACAGGAATATTGCAGATTTAGCTAGAAATGCAATTGAACAAATGTTGCAAATTTCCTGACATTACTCTCTTGATTCTCCTAGTTGGGTGAGCGAGATCATGAGCGCAATTAATTTGTACTTAAACACGGATGTCTAGAGAAAAGTCAGCCGACTTTACGGAATGAGTAAGGGTTCCTAAAGAAATCATATCAGGTTTTGCCTCAGCATATTGAGATATGTTATCCATATTTACTCCACCAGATACTTCGATCAAGCATTTTTGTCTCAACCCCATAGTTTCCAATCTTAAGATAGTCCGCTTGACTTCTGTGGGTGAGAAATTATCTAACATTACAATATTAGCTCCGCTGTGAATGGCTTCAATAGCTGAATTTAAACTCGTCACTTCACACTCTATCTTCACATTGTTGCCAAGAGATTTTCTTGCATTCAAAACTGAGTTTTTAACGGAGCCGGTTAAAGTTATGTGGTTGTCTTTGATTAGTACCATATCGCTTAAGGAGGTCCTATGCGGATAACCTCCTCCAATTTTGACGGCCTTTTTGTCAAAATATCTCAAACCTGGTGCTGTCTTTCGTGTGCTTAATATCTTGATATTTCTAGAGATCTTATTAACGGCATCAACAAAACGCCTTGTTTGTGTTGCAATCCCTGTCATTCGCATTAAATAATTCAATGCTGTTCTCTCAGCCTTAAGGATGTTTTTGGCCTCGCCATCGATCTTCACAACCTTCATACCGTTCCCTACTATGGAACCATCCTTAACCAGCAAAGTCGATGAACACTTGCATATTTCAAATATGAGTCGCACTTCCTCCAATCCAGCAATCACCACTGGAGTTGATTCTTTACACAGTATGGTTGCTGATTTTAGGAACTTGTTTCCTATAAGTGCACCAGTTGTAATATCTCCAGTACCTAAATCTTCTCGCAAGGATAAAAGGAGTGACTTTCGTACACTAAAATAATTCCTTAAAATACCAGGTTCTTTCCTAAGAATCAAGACACCTTTAAGGCGTATTTGTGAGGAGAAGAAATTTGGAGTGTTGAAGCTATCAGCGAATTTTTAGAATCGAATATTAAAATTATTCCCGACCAGTCAGAAGAGAGCTCTGTAGATTTGCAAACTGGACAGACCTTTCCTGTTGTCAATGCTTTACATTTTTTACACGCAAATTCTCTGACCATCTAAGGTGAAGCGACCCCTTTCTTTTCTTTTGAATGACTAGCAACTTGCGTTTGTTTAGTTTTCTTTAACTCTTCTTCGATCCAATCTATAGCACCTAGAAAAGGCTGCCTACAAGTAATTCCTATTTTGCCCATAGCTGCTCCCTTTCCCAAACTGACGGCAGTAACCCGTGCTCGGATTTTCGAACCAATCTTAAGGGATCTGGCAGATTGATTTGCGACGATAACTCCTTGCTTGACATCGCTTTTTAGGTAATCGTCTGTAATTTGGGATAAATGCAAGAGTGCATCAGTAGGACCAATCCTAACAAATGCGCCAAAGTCAGTAATTTCCACAATTTCGCCTTCAACTATTTCCTGCAACTTCGGGTAAAAGGTGAGAGCTCTAAAAGATACTTTATGATAGGTGGCGCCATCGCCGGCAACAAGTTTTCCTACCGAATTAGCTTTTGCGTCAATTATCATAATAACATAACCCAGTTCAGGGCTTATCATGCTTTCATATTTCTCCTTTAGTATTTCGGTCGCTGTTACGTTAAGTGAATTTTTCATTCGGTTTGGAGGAATCCTAACAACATCATCCATATGTACTATGGCAAACATTACTTTTTACTGAACACTGGTTCAAATGATCAATTTATGAACCTTTTCCTTCGTAGTTGCTTAAAATGGCAACTCGTAATTCAAATTACTTCATTATGCATTGAAAAGTGGATGCTCGGAACAATTTTCTTGCAATCGTTTTCAGTATATTATAATATTGGAGGTACTACGAAGCATAGTGTATAATTTAAATACCTTGCAATGAGACAATCTAAATAATTTGGTTTCGCTTGAACAGGTTCTTTCGTCTATGAAGAAGGTAGAGGATCCTGAGTTACACAAAGATATCGTCTCGATGGGAATGATTAAGGATATCTCTATTAATGGCGATAAAGTGGCCTTTACTTTAGAACTTACGACTCCGGCATGTCCGTTTAACACTGAGATAGAACAAGAGGTGAGAGAAAAGATCGCTGAGCTCGGCGTCAAAGAACTTGATCTCAAAGTCACAGCTAGGGTAATGGAAGGCAGAGCAGTCTCGATGGACGAACTTCTGCCAGGTGTAAAGAATATTCTCGCAGTCGCAAGTGGTAAGGGCGGCGTTGGAAAAACTACTGTATCGGTAAATCTTGCTATCTCATTAGCCAAAACTGGTGCTAAAGTAGGACTACTTGACGCAGACGTCTATGGACCTAGCGTACCTTTAATGTTTGGATTGAAAGATGCGCCACAAGTCGTGAATAACAAAATTGATCCTGTAATTTCTGAGGGAGTGAAGCTCATCTCCATGGGTTTCTTCTATGAACAATCACAACAAGCGGGTATTTATCGGGGCCCCATTGTTTCCGGAATTGTTAAACAGTTTCTGACAGACGTTAATTGGGGCGAACTAGACTACCTGATAATTGATTTGCCGCCAGGAACCGGCGATGCTCCACTTACTCTTGCACAAACAATACCAATAACAGGTATTATTATCGTAACTACTCCACAGGATGTAGCTATGAATGTAGCAGTGAAAGCAATTGGCATGTTCAATAAATTGAACGTTCCAATAGTTGGCGTGATTGAGAATATGTCATACCTTGATTGTCCGCACTGTAATACCAGAATTTCAATATTTGGCGAGGGCGGTGGACAGAAAGTTAGTAATCAGTTCAATATACCTTTTGTTGGCCAAATTCCCTTACATCCTCAGATCATGACAGGGAGCGATTTGGGACAACCTGTAACTATTTCACAACCAGCAAGCTTACAGTCTGTTGCATTTGATAAGCTGGCAAGGAATGTTGCAGGAAGAGTTAGTATAATCGCGGCAGAACTTAACGCTCAAACTGACAAAGATCAGGGTAAAATTGCAGCGGCAACTGCAACAGAGTAAGACCAAAGGTTCAGACCATAGATCGAGCTGGATTGAGGGCAAGTATGTTTAGTTTTTAAGATGGAAATAGAAGCCGAAGTAATTCAAGAGGTCAAGAGACCTCAAGGAATTCTTATACCAGATACCGAAGTAACGAAGGAAAATCTCAATAAATATCTCGTAAATGCCAAAAAATTAGTATCCGTCGGTGATCGTACCACTAGGAAGCTCCTCTCATTTGGTATAGTTCCTGATATTTCGGTAATTGACGGTTATGAAAGGAGAAGAAAAAGCAGCTATACTGAATTGAAAGTTGGTCTCAAATTGAAAAATCTTAAAAAAAAACCAGTGCTGGTTACATGTAAAAATCCAAGGGGAACAATTTCAGATGAATCGATTTCCAAAATTAGAAAATCCCTCAGATTGAAGAATCCCGTGATATTAAAGATTGAAGGTGAAGAGGACTTATTGGCACTTCCTTTTTTTCTATTGACTGAACTATCCTCTGTGGTGGTGTACGGACAACCTTTCGAAGGAATGGTGGTTGTTAGAGTAACAAAGGCCATCAGGACTAAGACTAAAAGATTAATTGGAATGATTTAAAGTGAGTTCTAGTGGGGGTATGATGAAACGGTGGCTGTATGAGAACTGGTTTCAGACGATGATTAGGTTACAATAGTTTCTGACCCTCACTATGCAAACCTACTGAATCAGGATCTTCATAACTGATTGAATTCTCTACTAGTTAGATCTAAATCCAAAGAAATTGGGCTCCGCATTTACACGGACTTTTCGTGACAACCACAGTTGCATTTTACAATTCTTATATCAAATGAACAGTCTCGGTCTGTGGCGCAGGATTCTCCTACGGGCCATTGTCCGGGACATTCTGAGTGACGTTCCCTTCTACAAAAGAAAGTCAAAAGCATCTCCACTGATCTTTAGTAAGTGATCGACCCTTTCCTATATGTTTCTATGCCCAACATGCATATCTACAATGTTGAAAAATCTGACTCAAACATACCTGACATAAGATTTGGAACTGCTTGGAAAGATGGATTCACTAACCAGAACGATTATTTTATACGTAATTATATCAAGTAAATCATTCCATGCAGGAGAATATCGCTGTAATTTGCATTACCAGACACGGCATAGAAATTGCTCGAAAAATAAAAAACTTTCTGCCTTCAGTTAAAATATACGCACAATCAAAGCATAATGATTCAAGACAAGATATAACCTGGTTCGACTACTCTGCCTCGAATATTGTTTCAGAAGCATTTAAGAGTCATTCGGCTTTGATATGTATATTTTCATTAGGTGCTGTTATAAGACTCATATCCCCTTTGGTAGTAAACAAGAAGACGGACCCCGCAGTCTTAGTAATAGATGACAAAGCTACCTTTGTAATAAGTGCACTTTCAGGGCATTTGGGAGGAGCAAATATGCTGACTAGGACAATAGCTAGTTTTTTAAACGCCCAACCTGTAATTACCACTGCAGCAGATGTTAATGAGACAATTACTGTAGATCTTCTCGGTAAGGAGTTTGGCTGGACAATAGAAAATTTTGACAATGTCACTAAAGTAAGCGCATTGGTTGTAAATGAAGAAAGGATAGGGGTTTTTCAAGACACGGGCGAAAAAAAGTGGTGGGCTCACGGGACTTTACCAAGGAATATTACACAAGTTTCCAATTTCGAGGCCCTACTATCAGAAGACTTTAAAGGTTGCATAATAATTTCGGATAGAATTTTGGATTGCAAGGAGTTGATTGAAAGATCTGTTGTATACAGGCCCAAATCGTTGGTTGTTGGAGTTGGGCTTCATAAGGATACTTCTGCTGAAGAAATAATGAAGGGGATAAATCAAGTATTCAACCAGAACCGACTTGCGATTGCTTGCGTTAGAAACATTTCTTGCATTGATAGAGCTGGAACTAATAGTGGTTTAACGGAGTTTTCGACTAAGTATAATATACCTGTTAAATTTTACGATAAAGAATTACTCAGTAAGGTAGATGTACCGAATCCATCCCATGTTGTCAAAAAATTTGAAGGTACGCCTAGTGTTTCAGAAGCATCAGCGATCCTAAGTTCTGAAGGGAACCTTATAGTTCCAAAATGCAAATTTCCTCCTAACCTTACTATTGCAGTGGCGAAAATTAAGTTTAAGTGATCTAAATGAAAAAAGCGCTTTTGATAATTGATCGAGGCAGTAGAGAGTCTGAGGTAAAGGATGAGCTAAATCTGATATGTGAAAAGATAGAGAATTGTGGCTTGTATGATTTTGCGTCATATTGTTTTCTTGAAGTTATTCCCCCGTATATTGAAGAAGGAATCAGACTCTGTCTTTCGAAGAATGTTGACTCCATTACTGTGATGCCTTATTTCTTGTATCCTGGAATGAAACTTAAAGAATCAGTGAAACAATGTGCTCAGCTTTGCCATAGTATGAAAACTAGAGTGTGTATTGCTAAACCTCTAAGTTACCATTCTATACTTCATTGGATAATATTGGAGAGGATAAATGAACTTAAGGGCAAAATGAACTTGACAATACCAAACAAGAACTGTGACATACTTGTCATTGGACATGGTAGCAGCGATCGAGGCGCCAGAACAGCGTTTCGACATACTATAAACACTCTAGTTCCATTTTATAAGAGTGTCAATTTTTGTTTTCTAGAACTAGATACTCCAAATATATATGAAGGTGTAAAGAAAACCGTAAAGTTTGGAGCAGGATTTTTGATCGCTGTTCCTTATTTTCTTCACAAGGGTGTTCATGTGAAGAAGGATATTGTTGCTGAATTGCATTCTGCACTCGAAAAATTTGGCCATAAGGATATTCTTTTGACTGACCATCTTGGCGCAGGTACTCAAATCATAGAAGCTATACTCGACCGTACAAAGGAGGCTGAATCAAGAATTGTCTTCGCCTGATGATTTGAGGACTCGTGCATTTTCCAGAGGAATGTCAGAAAAATCACTTGGAATCGAAGAACAAAGTATGGGTATTATTGATTCGGAAGTTGGACCTCATGAATTTAGGCAAGACGAATGGTTTATAGTGAAAAGAGTCATTCACGCGACTGCCGATTTTGATTTTGCAAATTCTGGTAAAATAGTTTTTTCACCAAATGCAATTGAAAATGCATTTCAAGTCTTCGACAGGAAAAAGAAAATAGTGACTGATGTTGAAATGGTTTTGGCTGGAGTGAACAAAAATTCCACTTCAAGAATCGGCATCGAGGCTATTTGTAATATCTCTAATGATAAGGTAATTAGTGACTCGCGAAAATCAAATGTGACACGCTCAGCACTGGCAATGAGGTATGCCGCCTCAGATATTGATCGTGGCATAGTGATAATAGGAAATGCGCCAACAGCCCTATACGAAGTTATTAACATGACAAAGGAAAAATTAATAACACCAGCACTTATAGTCGCTTTACCAGTTGGGTTTGTTTCAGCTGAATCTTCAAAAGATGAACTTAGGAAAACTGGATACGAATATGTTACTAACATGGGAAGGAAAGGAGGTAGTTCTGCAGTATCATCAATCATCAATGCGTTGATGTTACTATATTTGAAAAATAAAGTATAACATACATCATTCTAACAATGAATCCTTAAATAACTGGAAGGAGCATTTCAAATTATCAGGACCATTGAATCAATATTCAGAAATTCTACGCTGTCCAGCTTCCTCACTTAGGTCAGATATGGTTATACCTATCCTTCTTATTTCAGCCAAGGTCAAATCATCATGTTTAAGTGTATCTATGACAAGTGATTTTGAAACAAATTGAAGCTCTTCCAATGAAGTAGATGGTAGTTTTATGGTTCGAGACGCAGTAATTTGGGCTAAGTTATTTAGGATCAAAGTTACTATTATGTTAGCATAAGATAGTCCATGTCTTAAGAGTGTATCATACACACTAGCGCAGAGTTCCATCAAGATTGGCGCTGCATCTTGTATACTTGTAACATTACTTTTTAAGGTAACTATCCGTCCAATTTGTTTTCTTTTCTGTTTAGGCCTCAGCGGGGACACATCAATACCATTTGCTGCATTTCGCAGATATGAAGCCATCTTGTAACCAAATAATTCTTTTAATCGGAAAAGATCGGCTTCTGCTAAATCTCTGACAGAAAGCAAACCCAAGGCTTCGAGTCGCTGAATATTCTTAGGACCAATTCCAGGAATATCTGTTATTTTACACTCTGTCATAAATGCCTTGACGTCTTCTGGACTGACAACCGTAATGGCGTTGGGTTTTCGAAAATTAGAGGCAATTTTTGCAACTAACTTACTCGGTGCTATCCCAATGGAGGCGGTCAGATTGGCCTTGGCGAATAGATTCTTCTGAATTAATTCAGCAATATCCTTGGAACTTATGAAATCACTATTTGATGCTTTAGTCATTTCTAAGTAACATTCATCGATGCCAACGTATTCAAATGCATCGGACAATCTTCTTATTACTTCCATGCCCGTAGATGAAATTTCTTTATAGTAAGGCATGTCAATCGGAAGGAAAGCCGCATCCTTCTTAGCAAGTTTAATCTTGGCTGTTTTTATAGGCATTCCTGATTTTACTCCCAACTCCCGAGCTGCGTAATTGGATGAACTGATGACGCCTGCATCAATATTTCTGCCAGAGTATACGCATACTACCGCAGGGACTGCTTTCAAGCTGGAGTCTCTCATTTCTTCGCATTGTACATAGAAATAGTCAAAATCTACATGAAGAATTACTCTAGCTCGAACGTTGGTACTTAGCGGAGGCCTAAACAAGTCCTTAAACTCCTATTTTGTTTTGGCGACAAGTCGCTCAGTCTAAGAGTATATCAAAATTCCAATTTAATATGTTTTATACAATTGTCAATAAGTGCTAATGGACCTTAAATCGTTTTGTCTATTATTTTATTATCTTTAATGTATTCATTTACTTGCCATTCATTTTAGTAATTTGTTCGGCATCCCGTAAATATTCATGAAAGGCTTATCACTTGAAGCATTGCATTGAACCCTAAGTTAGGTCTACATTCAGATGTCATGAATAAGCTCATTGTAATCTTGTTAGCCTTGAGTCTATTTGCTGTTACCGAGTTTCAAATAAGCGACGTATTGGCCAAGCCAAATGAAAAGTCGGACGTAGAGTCTGAGCCTAGTGATACCAAACTTAAAGATAGCAGTGTTGAGGAATCAACTGGGAAAGAAGACATACCCTCAGTTAAGTTATCTTATGGAGGTCAGACACACGAGATGCTTCCATTTGTTGTGGTTCAAGACCAAGATATTCATAAATTAAATTTTCCTCAGCTTCCTGATGATTTTAAACCTGTTCTCCAAATTCCGCAAGAAGAATCTTTTAGCCTCATATTTGATTCAAAACCAAGGGAGACAAACGCTTTCATCATTGATTACGATGCTGACATCACAGAAATAAGTCCTGTGAACAAACTAGGTAAAAATTCATTTAGTATTAGCAGTGTGGACGGACCAAGGACGCTTGAGATTCGAACAATATATCCTAATGATAAGTATGTAACTTACACACTACTTGTCGACGTTGGGAAGACTGCATCTGACTCTGCGATAGTGTCTCGTGGTGATTCAACAGAATCGATCCAATCATTGGGATATACAGGCAAAAATGAACAGGAATCTGACACTGACACTTATCAAAGTTTAAGAGGGATGAATGCAGACTCTGTGACCGAAAGAATTCAAAGTGAATATGGAGGGATAATTGAAGCTGCTAATCCGTTGGAGACTGATATGATAAGTCCGGTAACGGAAACGTCTCAGACTGGCAGTGGATGTATGGACTTTGAAATACCCATTGAGAAGGTAACAACTAAAAATAATTCTACTTTAACAGACTCGACGAAGGCGAGCAATTCAACTCAAGAAAGCACACCATGGATCCAAATTGATCTTGGCTCCACCAAGCAAATATGTGGCATAAAGGTTCAATTCAAGCAAGGTACAGATGAGGTGAGATTCTTTACAGTGGAACTATCCACCGATGGATCGTCATATACTGAACCAAGATATTACTCAAACTCAGGGAGTGGATCTTCAGGAGAAATATATAATTATGACGAAGAGCCTGTGTCGGCTAGGTACATTAAACTTACCGAATTAGGTAAAAACGGAACTGACACGGCGTGGGCATCTGAATTGAAGGTAATGGGGCTTAAGGACTAGCAAAAATAGTGAAGAAAAACTGTAGTTGCAAGCATATTCTCCAAGAGCAAAATATCTGTGATGTTACTAACGATTAATTGTACATATGAACACCAATTTGGTTCGTGTAACAGTCCCATGCAGTACTAATGAATTTTATGTGATTGAATCATGATATGATTTGTTGGAATATCCAATACAAGCTCATGAAAATGGCATCAAGATAAAGCCTGAGTTAATGACTATAGATAAACTATACCACTGCATTTATGACAATGCGGTTTTTATATTTTATAAGGATCAAGAAGAAATAATGCATTGTTATCAAGTTGAGAACTTAAGTGCAGCAACAGAGATAATGAATGATCCCGACAATCTAGAGCAGATTCTTCACAAGTATGCCGTAGAAAAATAGAATTCAACAAACATTATATTCGGGCACTAATACTTTTGTGTTGTCATGTCTACACCCAGAGCAGGCTTCAGGAAAGCATCCAATGAGATTTTTATCGGAAAAAAGCCGTTGATGACATACGTCACTGCAACACTAGTTCAACTCGCAAACGAACCGACCGTAGTTGTTAAAGCAAGAGGAAAAAGCATAACCCGTGCAGTTGACGTCGCACAGATAATAGTTAAGCGTATGGATACTTTGGGGTATAAGATAGGACCAGTCAAAGTAGGTTCTGATGTAATTCAATCCGAAGACGGAAGGGAAAGAGCTGTTTCAACAATCGAGGTTTCGATTTCTAGATCAAAGTAACGTAGTTTAAGTTTATTGTGCTAATTCGGACCTTTGCCTAGTTAATTTGGGGTGAGAACATAAATGTGGCCTGGAGCAAATTATGAAGCCGGATGGAAGGCATTTTGAATTCAAATAAACAATATGATGAGCAAGTTTGAGGTAATTTTTTACACTAGCATGTCAATGGCTGTTATTACTTTTGAGAGATTTCATTTCGAGAAATCCAATACATGCTTTCTAGTTATTTACGATATATATGTTAATTAAACCGAAGATGGTGGTAATTACGATCTTCTATGCGTAATAAGGTAAGGGTAGCGATAGCCGGAGTTGGCAATTGTGCATCTGCTC
>JBIOZE010000017.1:0-12801 GCA_044870745.1 Nitrososphaeraceae archaeon
ACATTCATTCTCTGAAAAGCCTGAAACTAGAATGGCCAGGCTATTCAGGAATAGGAATAGGAATAAGGCAAGTAGCAAACACTTTACATAGATTTATCTGTCTCCAATTCAAGGTAACCTTGGCAATTCTATGAAATTAATTTCATCTCTTTTCGATGAAATACTATTTTTCTTGGAGCAGCAACTAGCTTCGGAGTGTTATCAATAGTAATTTCATTTAGAAAGTTAAGTGGTAGACATTATGTTGACCATAGAGGATAGTCTGCTCCCAAAATAATAAGATTTTGAGACTAGCTGCTCCCCACAAAAATTTTTTGTGAAATATGTGAGGTAGATGTTGTGTTTTTCCCGCAGTCGAATGAAGTATCAACCTAAATTATTGTAGCCGGTATTGGAATAACCCTTACGAGGCAATATGACTTCATAAAATATTGACTAATTCAACTCATCATTTGGCTCGGTTCGGATCAGAGATTGTCAGAATATTAATTTAACTCAACCACATGCATTTAATATTTAATTATAATGCTTGTTCACTTAGGACATGGAGGTTGATGATATTAGATTTAACTTGTTAAGCACTCTATATGAGAAGTATTACGAGTACGGGGAAAGGCCGGTATCGACGGACAATATCATAATTGAACTTAATCTTAGTGACGATAGCCAAATCATCTACGATAACATATCGTATCTAAGTGAGAGAAATCTCATATGGGCTCAGAATTTACAGAATGAAAAATATCACTCTCTAGTCAAGATTAACGAGAAAGGGATCTCTCTGGTCGAGCGAGTCTTGGCCTTAACACTAGACAAGATCCAAGATGAGGCACTCAAGGAAAAGTTGAGATTGATTCTTAATGATGCAAATCCATCATCAAGAATGAGAAGATTTTTGGACTTGACAAAGAGCTATTCAACTCTAACTGGTCTCGTTGGAAGTCTCGTTAATAAATTGTTAAAAAAGGCATAGCAAAACTAAATTGAATTCCATATCTCAAAGAAGAGATTGAGTTGATCGAGAGTAAAAATAGAAATATAGCTTACTTTGTGAATACTGACAGTCTGTGAATTCGTTATCAATATTGTTCTTTAATTCAAAATATGTTTATCTCTTTATTATTTTTGCGATTCTAGCCTCTGCTGTCCTAATTTATGATGGCTACTTCTCTTCAATTCATGCCAAAAAACCCAAATCATACAAAGATGTCAATATTGTTGACAAAGGACTGAAGTTTGAACCTATAGCATCAGGGTTTGATTTCCCTACTGGAATGGCGTTCGTAGGACCAAACGACACTATAGTAATAGAAAAAAATACTGGCAAAGTAATACGCATTCGAAATGGTACTGAATTGGAAGAACCCTTAATTCAAGTCAATATAGCGAATACGAGTGAGAGAGGCTTACTCGGGGTCGCTGTCTCTAAACCGCAGAATAACGATTCCGCTTTTCCGTATGTCTTTTTGTTCTATACAGAGAGCAAAGATAAGACTGGAGAGAAGATTTTAGGGAATCGCTTGTACAGGTATGATTTGGTAGATAACAAGTTGGTCAATCCAAAACTGCTACTTGATCTTCCGTTCCTTCCGGGGCCTTCTCATGATGGCGGGGTATTAGCTGTAGGTCCGGATGGAAAGAGTTTGTATCTTATTATTGGTAACCTTAATTTCATACAGAATCAAACGTATATGACTAAAGCACAAAATGTCAAAGATGGCCCAGCACCTGATGGGAGAGGTGGTATACTTAGAATTACATTCGACGGTGATACTATAGATGGAAAGGGAATTTTGGGGGATGAGGACCCATTAAACAAATACTATGCTTATGGCCTTCGGAACAGTTTTGGAATTGGTTTCGATCCATTGACAGGACAATTGTGGGATACTGAAAACGGGCAGAGCACGAATGATGAAATCAATCTGGTACAGCCTGGATTCAATAGTGGTTGGAGGGTGATTCAAGGTCCATCGTCCCTGAAGGCAGATTTTGACAAGAATGATCTTGAAGATTTTGATGGAAAGGGGAATTATAGAGACCCGGAATTTGATTGGTTTGATACTATTGCGCCTACTTCAGTATTGTTCTTCAATTCTGACAAATTAGGTGATCGTTATGAAAATGATTTATTCATAGGAAGCGTAAAGAATGGAACTTTATATCACTTTGAACTAGCGGAGAATAGATCTCAATTGGATCTTAAAGGACCATTAGCTGATAAAATCGCAGACAATTCAAGCGAGTTAAAGGACGTAACGTTCGCAAATAAGTTAGGAGTCATAACAGATTTGGAAGTAGGACCTGATGGCTACCTCTATGTATTATCAGACTTTCGCAGGGATGGTACCATATTTAAGATCAGTCAAATCGACAATATGACTAGTACAACGAAGAATGAATAAGGTATGCCGTTAATATTGTGGGACAATGAAAATTTCAGATAGACTTTGCAAATAGTTATCAAATGCCATTTTATTCTTTAGTTTGTTCTTCTGTGGATGTCGCCAGTTCAAATGTAGCCAATATTCTAATGAAAGAATACGATTTTTTCCCGAAGAATGAATTTCTGTATGATTCGAAGATTTATGCCAATGTGCAACTGATCATGATAAATAAAATACCATTGTTTGCAGATAAAATTGATGAAATATATTCAGATACAGGATGCTTTATTTTTGTTTCACAGCACAAATCGTCAAGTAAAATTCCAACATTAACATGTCATACTACAGGGAATTTCGATCAAAACCTTTACGGTGGCAAACCGAAAGAGATTGGCATGTGCTATCCCTGGATTCAGAAACAATATTTTTTGAAGTTGTATGGACACCGCCATGAAATTCCCCGATTCGACATTACATTAGAAGCAACTCATCACGGGCCGACCTCATTGAGTAAACCTATAATGTTCGTAGAAATTGGATCAACTGAGAAGGAATGGTCGGACAGACAAGCTGCAGAGATTGTATCTACGGCTTTGATGGAGGCAGTTTCGGAAAACCCTGGTAAATGTAAAAAGGTTGCCATGGCACTCGGAGGAACTCATTATCCAAGTAAATTCAACAAACTTCTCATAGAATCAGAATATGGCTTAGCTGCTATAGCAGCAAAATTCAATCTCGTAAACTTGGACGATGCAATGCTTCAACAGATGATATCTAGCAGTATAGAGAAGGTGTCTTACTTGGTGTACGATTCAAAGGGTATGGGAAATGAGAAAAAAAGAGTGTTACTACTAGGCGAGGACACTGGGCTCGAAATAATCAAGATATAGATATAGACCTGCTCATCCAAAAGTACTTAGGATGTAACGTGAGATTTTGATTGTTTTACGAGCTCCCTTAAATGAAACACGGATCGGACATGACCGCCATTAACCTTTTTATACAACGCCCAAAACACTTCCCTACTAATTTCATTTCGATCCTTTAGCATCCTGAGGTTACGTCTCAAGGACCTAACTTTTTTTACATAGATTTCTTTCTTACCAGCTCTAGCAGTCTTTTTGCCTTTTTTTGAACCCGCTGCTACTCCGCGCTTCCGTCTTGTATTTAGTTTTTTTTCTGCTCTCGCTCTTGAGGTTCCTTTTTCCTTTACAGTCCACACGGTACCATTCTTGATCAAGGACCTCATATTCTCCCTAGTTATGGCATCGGCAACATCGTCGAGCTTATCTGGTTCAAATCTTACCCTATTAAGTCCGACACCCAACATTCGAGCTATCAACTCTCTTTTTTTCCTTAGGTTAACTACCACTAAGAATTCTCCTCTTTGGTTTCGACTTTTGACACTTCGTCTACATTTTCAACTTCCTCAGAATGTTCTATTTTTGCCCTCTGTGGATTCAACACTTTAATTTTCATATTAGATGCCTCCTCCAGTATGGCCACTCTTTTCCTCCTGCCAACAGTATGTCCGATTCTAATAGCATTCTTACTCGGATCCACTCCTGCTAGATCACCCGTATTATATACCATAACTTCTAGGTAACCAGAAGGATGCAGACCTCGTCCCAACTTTGGACCTCTATAGCCTATTTTAACTAAACGAGGGACACCGGATACTTGCAATCTCATTTTATTATCCTTCCCTTTTGGCCTCCTCCAATTTGGCGATAAGCGATCGTATCTCCAGCTTTCCTGCCGCACAAACTTTGGCCTCTTGTCCGATACTTTCTTCCTTGCCTGGAGTACTTCCTTGTTTATCACCATAAATCGTGCAGTGTCAGACGAACCACTTTTAAATAAAAATGTTTCTAGAGTAGACGCCTGCGTACAATGCATATCCCTCTCAAGGTCATTGGCCTGCTAGACTCAATAGACTCGTAGCGTAAGAATTAATAATTTCGAGATTAAAAACTAGATATGAAAAAATATGAACTACCGCCGGTACCGTACCCTTACGATGCATTAGAACCCCATATTGATGCAAGAACTATGGAAATTCACCACACTAAACATCATCAAGCATATACTGACAAACTCAACGCAGCCCTCGAAAAATGTCCTCCAGAGATTCAAAATAAAGATATTGTGGAAATATTGTCTAACCTTAAGCAGGTTCCAGCCGATCAATCAAGTGCAATCAACTTTAATGGAGGAGGCTTTGACAACCATAGAATATTCTGGAACAACATGAAACCAAACGGAGGAGGAGAACCAGCCGGATCCATTGCTAGTGCAATAGACTCGTCTTTTGGAAGTTTTTCAGGCTTCAAGGAGAAATTCTCTTCTACAACTGCAGTTATTCAAGGCAGTGGCTGGGGATGGCTAGTTTATAACCCATCTTCCAAGAAGGTAGAATACAAGTCAATGCCCAATCAAACAAGTCCAAGGACGGAAGGTTTGATTCCACTCTTGGGATGTGATGTATGGGAACACGCATATTATCTGAAATACCAAAACAAAAGACCTGACTATATTTCATCTTGGTGGAACGTCATAAACTGGGATGATGTTACAAAAAGATTTGACGAAGCTCAAAAATAGCTAGTTTATTCAATAGTTGCCTACTAGCAGAATTATTCTGCTACCTCACCTATTTTTGTTACATTAATTTGCTTTCACCAAACTAGAATTTCAATGCACTGGATAAAGTTCGATTTAGACTGGTTTACATATTTCGGACAAAATTAATAGATCCAAATTTTTCCCTGGTAGTTCTATTGACCGCCATATTGTAATCATATATTTTTTTCGAATAATCTTTGAGGATGTTCATCATTGGATCTATAGAGTTCGCGGTATAAAATCCAGGACAATCTCCGGTAAATTGAAAAGAAGCGTGAACTACCGGCATAGTCCCATCAGATTCCATCCACGATGCAAATGGATAAAGCCAACATACTCCAGGCTTATCCGGATGTAATTTACAGCTCCCCTGTATGTCTAAGAACCTACATTTGACAGGCAGTCCGTCTTCCTTTTCTTCTTCATCAGATTTTCTTTTGAGAGATATCATACTCAGTGTCGTAATAATATTACCCCCAATCCCCCCTACATCCCAATTAGATACTCTAGTTTCAGCCCTCAGAAAACTGCTTGCCGAAGAATATCCGAGCTTATCCGAAATAGCCGAAATATCATCTCTTGTTAGTGGAAGTCTTCCTTGTCGTTCACAGCAATTATGACAATCAGGCCACAGGCAGTCCCATAATACAAATAATTGATCAGCATTGAGCTTAGGAATGTGAAATATCACATCGCCAACTAGAATGGGAAAATCTGTGACGTCATTTCTATTTCCTATGTGGAGATCGTAAATTGCTTGTTCTACTTTCCATTTTTTTCTTAGAATGTCGATCGACTCCTTTACCCTATTGATTTCTGGATCCAACGCTAATTATTTCATATATCAAAACCCAAGTTTAAATGTGCCTAAAGATCCAAAACATTGGGAAGTAGGTCACTACTAGATGTCGACTCAATCTGAGGGTAATACGAATAGGCCCCTTAGGCCAAGAGTGAAGGGTAAACATGCGTCATCTACTGAGAATCGACGGATGGTGTGGGAAAGCGTAATTTGGCCTTTGATATTGGATTTGAACCGATCATATTTTACCCTAAAAGAGTATCAAAACAGGAGGGATCTCTCTTGTGCCGAACTTGGAATTCCACCTTCAAGAATAGCTGGAGGCTTCGTATCACTGTTAGTAAAGGGTATCCTAGTGAGGCAAAAGCAGATCTATTCAATTCATTATAGATTGATTCCATATATGAGGAAAAGAGTTAATCTTGAATATGGTCAAGTTATAAGAGAAATTAATACCAAAAGATAGTTGCGATTGCAATTTTCCATACTTTTCGGCATCTGGTAAAATACCGCTAGGTGAGCAATTCCGACATTATCCAATGTGCCTATTTCAGGATGATTGAACGAGAGGTTTTTGGACAGATTCAGTTGATGTATTTACTTTAGTGCATCTATCTACTCTAATGCTCTGGGCGGCGCTTCAAATTAATTCCGCGCAAATACAAATTACCAAATTCAATGATGTGAGACGGGTTTTGTTCTTTATGGGATTAAACCCGACGGCTGGGCCTTTGAGTTGTTCAATCCACAGAGCGAATACACATTAAATTATGTTATCCAATCGCATGATCACAGAAACGGTAAAAACAAATAGCGGGCTTTGCAACTTCTCCTGTAGCTCGTGTCAGCCCGGTCGTACCGATCGCACATACGTGCAGGTGCCGAATCTAGTGGCCAATCTCCAGTGAGGGCTAAGGATTTCAGGCTCTGGATCTCAAGAGAAAAGAAACCTGGAGACAGCAGTTCGAATCTGCTCCGGGCTACCTTTATTAAAGAATCGGTCCAGCACTAACCAAATCTGATACAGGCCCACCAAATCTTTCAAAATTCCTTACGAATAATGCAGCCAGACGCCGGGCAGCTACTGAATAGTTATGGCTATCGGACCAAGTTGAACTTGGATCCAAAATCTGCGATGGCAAACCTGGACATGATAAAGGTATATCTAAGTTGAAAATCTTGTCATGCCTGTAGTTAATGCTCTCTAAATCGCCATTTATTGCGGCTGACACCATCTTTCGAGTGTAATTCAAATCCATTCGCTTTCCTATTCCATAAGGGCCTCCTGTCCAGCCGGTATTGATGAGGTACACCCTGCTCGAATGCTTGGAAATTCGTTCTCCGAGCATTTTAGCGTAAATTATTGGATGCAAGGGCATGAAAGGAGCTCCAAAGCATTGAGAAAAGGTCTCCTTTGGTTCAGTTATTCCTCTTTCCGTGCCGGCCAGTTTGCTTGTATATCCTGAAATAAAGTGATACATGGCGCCATTCTTTGTTAACTTGGCTATAGGAGGCATTACACCGAAGGCATCAGCAGTCAAAAATATTATTACCTTGGGATGACCAGCAATACTTGGCATTGCTGCGCCAGAGATATGACTAATAGGATAAACCACTCGGGTATTTTCGGTTAACATTCCGTTGTCGAAATCTGTTTCACGACTAGCCTCATCTACTACTACATTCTCCATCACAGCGCCGAATTTTATGGCATCCCAAATCTGTGGCTCCTTCTCTCGATTAAGATTTATACATTTTGCATAACAACCTCCTTCGAAATTAAAAATTCCCTTGCCAGACCAACCATGTTCATCATCTCCTATTAGTCGCCTCTGTGAATCCGTAGATAGTGTTGTTTTCCCTGTTCCAGAAAGCCCAAAAAACAAGGCCGAGTCATTATTAGGCCCAATATTTGCAGAACAGTGCATCGGAAATATTCCTTTTGTTGGTAACAGAAAATTCATCACTGTGAAGAATGCTTTCTTTATTTCCCCAGCATATGAAGTTGAACCTATCAGAATCATTTTCTTGTTAAAATTAATAATTATGAACGTGCCGCTCTTAGTTCCGTCAATTTCGGGTATTGCTGAGAAATCATTGACGGATAGCAAAGTGAATCCAGGAATGTGAGATAGTAACTCTCTATTACTAGGACGTATGAATATCTGATTGGCAAAAATGGAATGCCAGACTGTATCTGTCATGACCCTAATAGGTAGCTTTGTTTCTGGATCGGCGCCAACAAATCCATCGAATATGAAAAATTCCCTGCCAGAAATATGTTGTCTTAATCTGTTGTATATGGCTTCGAATTTCTCTTCAGGAAGCGGATGATTTACCTTTCCCCAGTCTACGATATTGTGAGTAGTGCTATCGTCCACTATATATCGGTCGTCTGGAGACCTTCCTGTAAACTTGCCCGTTTTTACTGCTAATGCTCCCGTAGTAGAAAGAACACCATCATTACGCTGAATGGCTAGCTCTACCAGCGTCGGGACGGCTAAGTTTCTGTGGATCTCGCCAAAATGAATATTCATTTCTCTGAGTTGGATCTGATAACTACTCGGAGTGCTCTTGTCGCTGTCACTCATTAGCACGAATTAACCTTCGTAATCGGTATTTAATTGATTTCATGAAGTTGTCTAAGGCAAATTAGCATTAGAATTAGAAAGAATAATTTACATTTAAGGTAATAATATGTCTAATTTAGATTCTAACTTTAATAATAGTGCTTTTTCAGACAAAAGTGCTTAATAATTGTAATACGTTAAACTCGAAAGTTTATGTGCTAATCTTTATTTAATTTAGCCAAATGTCGTCGTCGTCCAATATTGAACGGTGATATTGTGAGATGGCCCATCGAGATGAATAGTTGTCAGCGTCATATTCTTTATCCAGAGTTCTGAGAATTCTCAATATGGCCTTCTCTTCAAGCAATAATCTCACAATTTTCTCTTCCACTGTTTCCATAGATCTATGGAGATAATGGACTACACGTGTATTTAGTTATTACTATTATTTAGTAACGAATATTGTTCAGTAATTAAATACTAATATAAACTCACATAGCATATACGATTACCGATTAGTCTCAGAAATGAGTTTACTTGGATTATGAATGTCATATAACGAGTATATTTCATCATTACATGAAACTTTTCACAACTTGCAAGCATTGATAGGCATATGAAGGTAATTTGAGAAGTAATTGAAATAATAGACATGATATATTAATAGAATTGTCATATACATGGCGTTCACATGACCAATTCTGCAAGCACGCAAACACCAGCACTTTGTTGTCCAAGAAAAGTATTAAATTACATGAGAATTAAGTACTTCCGTGACATCGTCATTTTTAACCAAGAATAACTGGTATAACAAGGAGTATGGGCTTGCAAGTATTACCATCGTGGTATTTCTATCATTGGTTGCTCTGCTGTCCTGTTCTTCGATGGTTTTCGCGTCTAACGATAATTTGAATCAAAGTGGGACGTTGGCTCTGTTAAAGGATTTTTCGTTGCCTGATCTTTTTGACAAAGTTAAGGGGTCAGTCGTTCAGATAACAGTCACCAATAATAATCCGTTAGGCTCTGGCCTTGGATCAGGATTCGTGTATGATAATTTGGGTCACATTATTACAAATAATCATGTGGTTACGGCAGGCGGTGGTTCATACAATGCCTCCAGTGGAAATGTCAGTGTTACTTTCTTAAATGGCAAGATTTATCAAGCCGATGTTATAGGAACTGATCCCTTTTCTGACATTGCTGTTTTGAAGCTTCGAAAAATAAATAATGAAAGCTTGATACCGTTACCTTTTGGGGATTCTTCAAAGTTGCGAATTGGTAATAATGTCGTTGCTATCGGAAATCCATTTGGCCTGGAAGGCTCCATGACTGAAGGAATTGTTAGTGGACTAGGTAGACTCATTCCTGCATCACAGGAACCTGAATTGCCTCAATTCCCTGACCTCAATCCAGATCAACCACTAGCACCGATCCCACAAGCTTCATTTTCAATTCCAGAGATCATACAAACAGATGCAGCTATTAATCCCGGAAACTCTGGCGGTCCATTAATAGATTTGCGAGGTCAAGTTATTGGAATGAATACTGCAATATTTTCTACTACAGGAGTCTATTCTGGTATAGGGTTTGCTATTCCGTCTAACACCATAAAGAAAATAGTTCCCATATTAATTTCCGAGGGGTCATACAAGCATCCTTGGATAGGAGTTTCGGGTACTGACATTTCTCCAGATATCGCAGCTGCTTTGAAATTAAATCTAACTGATACTGGATTTCTCGTGATTGACGTTACACCTAATAGTCCGGCTGCGAAAGCGGGAGTTCGAGGAGGAGACAAGGAAGTTGATATCGCAGGCAGACCAGTAAAGATAGGTGGAGACATCATAACAGCGGTAGACAATCAAAGTGTTTCTAAGATCGATGACATACTAGTGTACCTTGAAGAGAATGAAAAAGTAGGAGATACAGTAAATGTCACTGTTTTCAGGGATGGTAAACCTCAGACACTAGAGTTAGTTCTTGGAGAAAGACCGGTAAGTAAACCCCAAGGTCAGCAACCGTCGATTGGGATTTCAGGAGTAGACGTAAGTCCAGAAATTGCATCTGTTATGAACTTGAATCAGTCTAATGGTGTGTTGGTGGTCGGAGTAGTTGCCGACAGTCCTGCTGATAAAGCTGGATTACGCGGAGGCTATGTAATTCGCGACATAAATGGAACTGAAATTGAATTGGGAGGAGATGTAATAATTAGCGCCGATGGGCAGCCTATAGGTAACATTACGGAACTCACTAACTATATTCAATCCAAGAACGTTGGAGACAAGGTAACACTTGGGATAATAAGAGATGGACAGCCTGAGGAAATCACCTTGACTTTGGGGCCCGCACCACCCAGAATAACTCAATAAGCATATCGTCACTATCTCATTTCGTCGAGTTCCCGACATCCTTCACCGAATTCATCTTTCACTTTGTTCAGTAAAAGCATGAATTTTTTGTCTTTTGAAAGAATCTCCTTCATTCTATGCTCTAGCTCAAAGTATGTAAAACTTGCATCACCACTTTCAGATTTTGGATTAGACGCCATAATGTTCGATTCCGTGTAAATAATTGCAATTTTAAAGGCAAGTGATTTGGCATTCCATTCCAATTCTAGAGCCAGATTCTTTGTCATTTCTTTTTCATATTCATCACTTGATGAACTGTGAATATCTTCCATAGTTGCTGCAGTTCTTTTGCAACATTGACGTAGATAATCAGTTATTACACCATATAACCTCGCAGTTGCCGAGTTCACAGTTTCCTCCTCGAAAAGTGAATATAGAATTGTTTGCAGCACAATATTGTCTCGGTATTTTTTTAATAGGATTGGAGAATAGCTGCTGGTTTCACAGAGTATATGAAATATACCCAAGGACGTGAGCTTGTATTTTCGTAGTCCTCTGAATAGCCTGCTTTTTCTCTCTTCGATAAGGCCATAGTTTATCAATCGCGTAGCGAGAGTCTGGATTTCAGGGGAGTTATCCTTGTCTCTAAATTTTAAATATGAGCCCAATTGGCTCGATATATCTAGATCATTCATTATCCGAAACAACAAACCCTTATCTTGTTCACTTAGAGCCAGTTTTCTGTATTTGGATAGCTCCCCAAGGTAGTTGGTGTAATCTACTAATTTCCTACGTTCTTCCATTAAATACTGCATACTAACGTATGTTTAAGATTTAAGAAGTTATTGATGGGTTCTTGTGGTCTTCGATGTATTTCGTTGACTTCAAAGATTTGTAGCAAGCAAAAGTCTGTACAGAATAAAATCCAATCTAACTTTCACCTCTTCAGTTCGATTCCAAAGGGAATTGACACTTTATAGATTGCGAAACTTATTCTAATTCAAACAGGCGAATACAACCTTGGAGAATTCTTTAAGTTTAATAGTAGTTGCCCATTGTGACTTTTTAAGGGGCCATCGTCTAGCTTGGTCAAGGATACCAACTCATCCGAGGTATAAGCCTGGGGCGCTGGCGGTCGTGGGTTCAAATCCCACTGGCCCCAAGTCAATCTTGTCACTATAATAGGCACCATCTTGTATTTCACCTAAGTCAATGATGCAAATTTCGAGAAATCCCTATCAGCTGTTTACATATGCAATCAGATCTCCTGTAACAAGAAGATACTATGAAAGAAGGCTAAAGAAATTCTTTGATCATGTTGGCATCCCAGGAACTTCAATAGAAGAACGTTGCAAGATCTTTGTTGATAAGGCCAGAACAGATCCTAATTGGTCCCTTGACACGGTTGCTTCATTCCTCCTTTTCGAAAAGGAACGTGTCCAGGCGAATGAAATTGCACCGGCGACGCTACGAAATTTTGTAAAGGCAATAAAGCTATTCTGTGAAATGTCTGATATCGAGCTACCATGGAAGAAATTGTCGAAAGGCCTCCCTAAAGGCAGGCAAACTGCAAATGACAGAGCACCTACTGCCGAAGAGATTAAAAGAATGGTAGAATATCCTGACAGAAGGATTAAGCCCATAGTTTTTACCATGGTATCTTCAGGCATTAGAATCGGTGCTTGGGACTATCTAAAATGGAAGCACATCACTCCTTTTTTTGGTTCCGATGGCAGTGTTATTTGTGCAAAAATTGATGTTTACGCGGGCGATGAGGAGGAGTATTACTCCTTTATTACACCAGAGGCGTATGTTTCGCTAAAAAGTTGGATGGACTTTCGTGCTTCATACGGTGAGGCAGTGAATCTAGATTCGTGGGTAATGCGGGATATTTGGCAGACAACGAATGTGCGGCATGGCGCAAAATTCGGTTTGGCTACCTATCCAAAGAAGATCAAGAGCAGCGGGATCAAGCGGATATTGGAACGTGCTTTGTGGGAGCAAGGTATCAGGAAACCATTGGAAAAAGACAAAAAAAGACATGAATGGAAGGGAGCTCATGGATTTCG
>JBIOZE010000018.1:0-3562 GCA_044870745.1 Nitrososphaeraceae archaeon
GAATTAATTAGACATTACCAAACAATAGAATCTATGCACTTATTTGCATATTCACATGTTGAAAATAGATACTGGGTCATGTTAATTCCAAATCACGATTGGTCTTTTGAAATGGTTGAGGCTTGGCCCGATGCTGACACAAGAATGGCATTAGTATCAGAGTTTGAAGATTCACGCGGTTTGAAACACTATCCTAGCATTGCCGGGGCATATTTTGCGGGCAGATTGGCTGCAGCTGAGTATCTTTATACAAAAAGGCGATCTGCAGCAGTGCTTATATTGAGAGAAATTCTGCCCGAATATATACTGCCCGTAGGTGTTTGGCAGATAAGAGAGGGTGTACGCATGGCCTTAAAAAATCCATCAATGATTTTCAACGAACTTCAATCGATGCTAATGTATGTAGGTACAAGGAGCACTGTTCCAACGAGCAAATGGTTAACAAATTCTAACACTCTTAAAGGAATGAAGGCTCACAGTAAGATATCAGACTTCTTCTAAGAGATCAACAACTGATCAATTGTTCATTGATGTTCAAGGGAATGACTCTTTATATAATTACTGGTGTTGAGTAACACGAAAGTAAATGCTATGGGAATTCGGGAAATTAGTATTTATATCCTCCAACAAGTTGTTGTGGAATGTATCATAAAGTCGATATGTATCAGGATTGTAGAAATTTTGAGTATTGCAACTCTAGTTATATTATACTATTTTTCACGCAGCACCATAGTTAGACATATATATTTGCCCTTTTAATACAAAATATTGGGTAAAGTATACCAGCAATCTATAGCACTGACAGAAACTAAAAACATACCCAAGATAAGCAACTTTCTGAATACTATTAAGGGAAACAGGTCTAAGAATTCAGCAAACATGTATCATTATGGACTTGCTTACTTTCAAACCTTTCTGAATGAGAAAAGGGGAAGTGGTATTGAATCAATTTTAGATCCATTGAGGAAGGAGAGAATAGATAGATATGAATTGATACAGGAATTCATAAATTATCTAAATAGAAGGAAACTATCACCAAAAAGTGTCAAGTCCTATTTGACTGGAGTAAGGGTCTTTCTCCGAACACAAAGAATCTATTTGCCCTCACACGAATACAAAAACCAGGTCAAAGAACCTAAGATTCTACGAAATAACAAAGAACCCCTAGACATTGCTGATATTCAAAAGATACTGTTAAACTGTGAATCAAAACGATTGAAAGCCTTCCTATTTATCATTGCAAGTGGAGGGACACGGGCCGGAGAAACACTATCTATACGACTCAAGGATATTGATTTTGAAAGCAATCCCACGAAAATTAACTTAAGGGCACAATTTACAAAAACCGGAAAAGAACGTTATTTTTTCATATCTGACGAGGCGACAACATATCTGCAACATTGGATTAGTCACAAGTACAGGAAGAGGGATAAACCTGAGTATAACAAGATAAGGAATGACACAGACCACGTATTTGCAATTCGTGATATGGCAGATCCGAGCCTTGAGTTATTATATCAGGCAGTGAATGAAGAGTTCAACAAACTTCTTCAAACTTTGAAAATGGATAAAAGAAGTGAAGGTAATGGTAGAAGAACTATAAAATTTCACGATTTTAGAACATTTGTGTATAGTCAAATTTCTGATATGGATTCAAGCTTTGCTGAGTGGTTATTAGGACATGAGCACTCAACTTACTGGAGTAAAAGAGATGAGGTCAAAAAACAAAAGTATCTTGAATTTCAAAAGTATCTGAGGTATATTGAGCCGCTACAAAAGTTGGGCGGCGATGTTGAAAGTAAACTGAAGGAGAAAGATCTGCAAATTGAATTGCTTAACAGGAAAATTGCTCAATTAGAAACAACAATCGAGAACTCTATTGATACTCACTTTAAAAGAATGGAAGAAGAGCATAAACGGAGAATCAGACAACAAGAACTAGAAAAGGAAAGATTCTTTGAAAGGATTAGAGTAAGACAAGCGGCAGAAAAGAAAAATAGGAAGTCATTTTAAAGATTGAGAATTGTCTATTTGTAATAAATACCTAAGAGGGTAAGAACAAGGTGTTCCTAATCCCACGGGGAACACTCTGATAGCGTCTAAGGTCTTAACATCTACTTTGGAGTCAGATATTATGCTGGCTCCAGAGTTTAAACAATTCTTTCAACTACCGATAATGTACTTTATCTAATACGGAGTTAATTAGGAGTAACCCCAATCTACAATAGTCATTTCATTTCAGAGTGGCTCAAGGATCTATAAGCCAAACACATGTCATTGCCTCAGCATTTCGATACAGATCTTTTTTCCAGTAATTCTAAAATATTGCTAAAGTGAATAATAACTACGCTGATCATTTCCGAAACCGCTGTGGTGGCGATCGGTGAGGCTAGCCGATAGTAAACATGGCGGCTTTCGTTTTTGTCACATTGCATGCATGACTAAGTCTTAACTAGTACCCAATTCATTGGATAATGATGAAGTCAAATTATACCCCAATTTGGATAATATTGATGGTGGCGGCCGTTATTGGACTCGCGACATTTAATGTTCAGCAAGTATATGCACCAAGGGAATGTCCAAATTGTGGAGAGTTCAGGAAACTAACACATGAATTCGAAAGGGCAGTAATACTATCAGTTGGTAATCCTGATACTGCACCAGCCGAGATTAGGGAAATGCATAAAGTATGGGAAGATGGTGCGTTGAGAATTTTTCCACCTGACCCGGCAATTCTCCGATTGCTGGAAGATTATCAAGAAGATGTAGGCACTCTGATGGATTTCTACTTCGACGGCGAATTACAACAGCATGACCTGAAAAAACAATTTAGACAATTAACTCATGCAGTTGCAACAGAAGTACTTACAATAGCACATGAAGGCTTTCTAGACCATTAACATTTTTTCAAGGACTGAATAAAGCTTCGAAGTTAATTAGTTATTTTGTCTCCAATGATATTTAATTCGAAATAGATCTAATGAAAAACGAAACTAACGCAAGACCTAACCCAGTATAAGGAAGAGGATATTAAAGAGGGATTGGGAAAAAGGGCTAAATTCATTTCATCTCAAGAGTCCTGAATTTCTGCATAAAAAAGTACCAAACATTGATATTTATATAATGAGTGCCTATTTTAGGTATAATACTTACTAGATGCCTCGCCTAGAGTAAAAATTATGAAAAGCGTTCGTATTTCAATAATGGCAAATGTATTTGCAGCAACAATTGTAATTGGAATGACCACGATAGGAATTCAGCATGCGTTTGCACCTAGACAATCTCCAGGTTGTGGAGAGTTCAAGAAACTAAGCCATGAATTTGAAAAGGCTGTATTAGGTGCTACCCAATCACCACCGTAAACAGAGTAAACTCACTACCTTTTTATCTTCATTTCTTTCTTATGCAGAAAGTGGGGGAAATTAGATAAGGAACAATATAATTAGGATAATGTATCTTGGGATCGACAGCCCGACTTAGAAGAAGATGGAAAACTATCGTCCTGTTTGTAGCCATTTGGCTAATGTTCTTGTTCTCACATAAGGAACAAAGGGTAACTATT
>JBIOZE010000019.1:0-3826 GCA_044870745.1 Nitrososphaeraceae archaeon
GGTATTCAAATGCTATGAAACGATTTTCCTTAATCCCGGAGGAGTGAAGTGAAATGAAGATGTTTGGGAATATACATCGTAGGAATTCAAACGTCGAAAACCGACATAAGGCAACATGTAGATCGAACAGAACGATATATTTATCTAGCATTATTGCTATCGCGATAATATCTTCATTCTTGATCCAAATTACATCCATACCGCCGGCTGAAGCATTAACACGTTACTACAACTGTTTAGCCAGAGTAGTAAACAAAAATGCTACATTGTCAATAGCAAATGTGGATGCATGTTATAACCTGATTTTTAAAGGAGCTTTAGACTATTACGGTATTAAACAATCCCCTCCCACTGATGATAAAAACACTAATTCTGGCGGTGATTCTTCTAAGCAATCGGATGGTCCAATCAAGGAAATAGACAATACCAATCCCAAAATTGTATCCGAAAAAGTGCAAGGAAATTCAAATCTGAATGATGTGTTTGGTTAATCTTAACTAATATAGTATTTTGATTAAAACCTAGATCGTTATATATTGCCAAGGTATGAACGTAGGAAAGGATTATTTTGATGATCTCATTTTTTGCTGCTCATTGCTGCTCCTCTAACAACAATTGATTGTTCCTCTTCTACATTTAGTTCTAAAAGACCAACGGATACCAGAGACCTTTGTAGGAATGGGTCCACTCGATACACTCAATCACGAGGCATAAACTCATACCTATCAACAATTGGCATATTCAACTTTATGTAAACGTAATAATATCAGATTCTAGCCCATTTCGACTCTTATAGAGAAAACTGTTGATTTATGCCTAATTCACTAATACCGAGATATTAGGTGTTGGTTTGATGGAACAGGACTATAACATGATGCTGAGTAGTTCTTTGCTCTGGCCCTAATGGGTTCGTATATGTTGCAGCGGAAAATTATTAAAATACTTCGGCATTGTTAATAACCTTTAGGTTATAGAGAAAAAGAATGTACGATTTCCAAGAGCAATTTTATCAAGTGATGCGCAGACTAAGAGGATCTAGAGCAGCGTCAACACCGGACATTAGAATAACAGAAATAACAAACGGGTTATTAGTTGGTAAACCAGCAACAACTAAAAAGGAACCCGAGATTATTGACCTTCAAGAACATGCTAGGCTGGTAAAGCCGCTTCTGTTCAAGGTAACAACAAGATAAAAATGATTCCCAATTTTATTAATTAGACCTAGTGTCTGGTCTTATACTTCTTACTAATTATGACCCTACATGGAAGTATTATGAGCCAAAAGTACTGGGCTATGTCAATGCTCAAAAAAGAAATTCCGATGGAAATCAGGAAGATTATCGGCGGTGTGATAGAATTCAAGAGAAATAGTTTTACTAATGAAGGCGTCATGTCGGTTTGAATTGATTTTGTCTTAATTGCGATTATCCATACAATAGTCAGCGTGAATCCTGTTAGAGTAAGAATTACCGTGTAGAGAATGAAAACTAAATGAAAAGAACCATAATTGATGTTAAGCATCGTAAATAGCGATATCAATGTAATGAAAAATAAGAACACTAAATTGAATCCAATAATAAGTGGATGTGAACCTGTTATTCTGTTGAAGACTTTGTGATAAAGCACCCAGTATATTCCAATGACGGCAAAACTGATGGAATAACTTTCAAACGCTGGTAGTTGATTCCACAATGACTTCAGGAGATCAGCCTCCGTAGCATTGCTAGGTAATTGAGGTACTTCGATTGACAGTAAGACTATTGTTATTGAAAATGCAAATATTGCATCACTGAAAGATACCAGATGTTCTAACTTAACATGATGTTTGGATGATTCCAATTGTCAGTCATTGGGAGTGTGTTCTCGATTTTATAGTTTAGCCAGGTTTTGCTAAATTCTGTAGGTCTAGGATAATTTGAATTTATTAGCGGTAAATATTAGGAAAAAAAAGAAAAGACAGGCTATCCATTGTCATTGAGTCGGAAAGTTAATTTCTCTTAGTTTTAGGAATTAATTCCTTATCGACAAATTCCTGGAAAGCAGGATCAAACCATTTTTCCATATCAATGCTTCTTTCCCAGATCTGCATTATTTCTCCTTGTTCGAAGGAACTCTTCATCATTCGGAACCAACCTGTCCACTCATTATCGCTTAACACTTTTCTTTGATGCATATGAAAAACATGCGCAAAGGTAAACAAAATATTGTATGCATATGCGACTTCATCCGACCGAACCGGTTGAATCTTGGTCATTACCTTTATCAGTTCAGGGCGGTCAATGAGTGTCTGATTCAGTCCTTCCATTCTCTGTGCCAAATCGTTCAGTACCTTGGTTTCAATATCTTCTGACAGTTTCTGTGTCTGCTTCCTTGAGAAATATAGAACTACAAACAATGTTCCAATTATTCCTAGCGCTTCTGCCATGCCGAAATACTCGGCTATACCAACTTCGACCATCATCTAGATTCTGCAAACGCGTGTACATAAGACTTAGCTAATGATTTAGTGTACGCCATACTTGAAATCTGTGGGTAGATTATTTTCCCTAGCACTTTGATGCTTATCGCAAAGTTCTTCCATGAATTTACAGATTATCATTTTCTTTTCGCGATCTATAATGACGACCATGACAGGCAGTAGTTCACTTGATTATCTCTTGTCACATTTAGCAATTATCTTTTCATTTGATTTCTTGTCGGCTGCTGATGTTTTTAGCTTTTAGGCTATGACCACACATATTACAGTATAGAGCGCCACCTAAGTTCGCATGATCACATTTTGCGGAAAACAAATTGTATATGCGAGAATCTCCTTTAATTAAATCCCTGTGCAAAGAATTTATCGAAACATTCAATGACTTGATTTCTTCCTCATCCATTTCTTCTAGATTGTCTATTCTTTCCTTTATTGCTATTATCCTGCTATCTTCAATTGTAATTTTTTTCAAACGAGATTCGACCAAGCCAGCGCCGAGGGTTGAAATTAGAACACCTAGAACCGCAATACCTGTTATCATCAAGAGTGCACTTGTTACGCGTCCTTCTATTGTAATTGGGTAAACGTCTCCATAACCTCCGGTTATAACCGTTACTATAGCCCACCAAAAAGCATCTCCTATGGTGGCTACTTTTGTCCCCTCAACGTTGGATTCTTCAAAGTACAATGTCAAGGCTCCCATTGTGACGGCCATTGAAGATAGTAGAATTGTGTACAAAATTCTATTGTTGGTACTTTCCACTATTCGTGCACCCCTAGAAAATAAGATGATTAATCTGAAGAGGCGTACAAGCCTAAGGCTCCTGAGAGCAGCATCGTAAATGTGATTAGTTTCAATTAGGCCAAAGACTCCGGATGGCGGAATCAATAGCATTGGACCCCAGGGGAAGATGAAAACTGTTTATATTTTCTTAATCTATCGTAGAATATGAAATTCAAAAAAATAATTGAGACATCCATATATTCGACCGATTTAGACAAGATGAAAGAATTTTACGTTAATAGGTTGGGACTGGAATTTGTCTCCGAACAATTAGGGAGGCACGTATTTTTGAAGACAGATACTAATATGCTCCTTATCTTCAATCCTAGAGTTACAAAAATTGAAGAAGAAACTAGTCACGGTGCAATTACACCACCTTCAATGGTTCATATCGCTCTTGAAATCGAAGCGGAAGAATATGAAAAAGCAAAGGAATTGTTAATAAGTAATAATATCAATGTCGAAAAGGAAACTGCATGGAAAAATGAAATCAAATCTAGATCGATTTATTTCCGAGATCCTGCAGGTAATCTTGTTGAATTCATAACAAGAAATCACTGGCCCGT
>JBIOZE010000020.1:0-3947 GCA_044870745.1 Nitrososphaeraceae archaeon
AAATGTCAGCTTGATCATCTAATAACAGATCCAGATTCTGGAGAGATCGTGTGCAATATTTGTGGGCTGGTAGTTCAAGAAAAAACGCAGGAAATTAGAATGCAATTTTATGATGAGATGATAGACCCAAGACCAGCACAACTCTCTTCCTTATCTTCTTATGATATGGGTCTTTCAACAATCATAGGAAACACGTACAAAGATGCAAAAGGACAAAACCTTCAACATTCTGTTCATTCTACCATACAAAGATTAAGGACTTGGGATCACAGAATACAACTTCATGATAGTAGAGACAGGAATTTGAAACAGGCGTTCTTATTGCTCTATACATTAAAAGGCAAGTTTAATTTGTCTAATATGACAATCGAAAAAGCTGCTTATATCTATAGAAAAGCTCTGACCAAGCGATTGATTGGTGGCAGATCGATTGATGCAGTTCTTGTAGCTGCAGCATACATTGCAATAAGGGAATCGCCATCATCTGTATCATTAAAGGAGATTTCTAAGGTTAGTAATATCCGCTTACGTACTATCGCAAGAATTGTGAGGTTGCTATCATTAGAACTTGATATCTTAATCCCAATAGCTGATCCAACTATTTATGTTACTAAAATTGGAAATATACTTGGCTTGGGCGAAAAAACTAAGCGACTGGCACAAACGTTAATGTCGCGTATTAAAGAGATGGAATACTCATATGGAAAGAAACCTGCGAGTCTTGCGGGAACAGTACTGTACGTCGCTTGCATTAAAACTGGTGAAAATATTTCACAGAAGGAAATCGCGAAAGCAGCAGGCGTTACTGAGGTAACCATCAGGAACAGGTTTAGAGATTTGAAAGCAAGAAATCTAATCTAGCGGCAGGACTAAAAATTAGTTTGAACCATGCTACGGATTCCTTACCGCAGTTTGGTTGCTTGTATTAACTTGCTTTAATGTTGTAGCTTGAACATTATTAATAAGAACTCTACTCGATTTGGGTAACCCTTAGGATACTATATGGAAACAAAACAGCATCAAGGCAATAGAACTTATTTCACTGACTTGGCGCAGCTGTCACAATATCTTTCAACGATGGTAGCTCCTTCAATCTTAAAAAGTGCAGTTTGAGTCGCCACACCTCCACATCCTACACAAAAATAGCGCCTATCTCTATTTTTCTCGTCATTTTCTATTGGCTTAAACTCAGGCTTGCTTCGATCTATCATTATTTTTGATATCTTATATACGCATGATTCCCTAAAAAAGATATTTCTGACAGATTGCAGTCAAACCTGCTCTTTGAATAGTTTAAGCACTACAAAATTACCTACGAGGAATTATGTAAAAGTGGCCTTTTACATTATTAGGTTAGGTTAGCACAGATATGGCGCTTCTGGTTCTCATAGTGTCTTTGTTTTGATTCAGTACTCTTGTATCTGCTTGTGGACATCAAGAAGTGACCAGCAGAGGGTTAAGTTAGAAAACCAGTAGATAAGTTATCTTTTACTCTTTGAGCGGCTACCAACATTTCATTTTTGGTTTTATCAACCATGACCAACATTTCATTCTTAGCCCTTTCAATCTGAGAATAATACTTATCTATTCCAAATCCGATAATGTTTGTAATGGAAAAAGCCCTCATCTTGTTCATGATAGCCGTCGTATCGACAGTAACCGCTGGAATTTCAATGATAGCAAGTACGCTTGGAACAGTGCAAGCAGTAGGATGTCATCATTTCCAAAACCAAGGAGCGGATTGCATCGATGGTTTCCTTTGCATCCATCACTTTACTCCTGATAAATGCCGCCAAACCGGTCCACCCTAAACTATGCCAAGCCCTATATGGATCATGATACCTGCTTCGAACTACTTGCACGTACTGGACAATTAATGGGATAATTCGGGACTTTGTATTGTAAATTAAAGAAAACTTCCGACCTTATTTTGCCATTTTCAAATAGTGGCTAGACCTTAAATATAACAAAATCATAATATCTACAATGTTATCTGTATCATGTAGAGACGTTGGAGTAGACTGTGATTTCAAAGGAACTGGCGAAACAGAAGAGGAATTAATGAATAACTTGGTGAATCATGCGATCAAGGACCACGGCTATACTCGTGAATATGTGATGAAGCCTGAAATGCAGGAAAAAATAAAAGCACAAATAAAAAGCTCTTGAATATGAACAAGTTTGTTACTGTTTTTTTGTTTAGCCAGCTCTGAATAATTCAAAGTCAGATCACTTATAGAGTACGATGATCATTTAGCTTGCAAAAATATGATCTCACAATCCTTAATTCTAATTCATAAGAATGCTAGTAGTGCTCCTATAGCCAAAGCCAACTGCAATAGTAAGTGAAGTGGCATTGATTTCTTGTGTTGGTTTCTAACATATTCCTTGTTCGATAAATTCTTCAGTGTTTTACTCATGTTGTAGATAGTTAGGATTGACACTAGAGTAACGAGTATTGGTATCATCCATCCAGTATTTGAAACTGAGTAAACTATCCATGAAATGGCGATCATAGTTCCTGCTAAGGCCATAGCTAATTTGACAGTATTCTCTGACCCAATGACAATCGGAATTGTCTTTCGTCCGGCTCTTTTATCACCGATGACATCCGCAACGTCATTAAATGGTGATGTAATAAATACCATGATTGCAAGCATTATTGCAGGATAAAGTATTTGAATTCCTAGAGAATTGAAATATGAAACATTAGCAATATTCAGATTCCAATACGAGGTCGATCCCAGACTAATACATAACATCATTGCCACAGCTATTGAAATGGTCTTTACTAGGAATTTGTCTTTGAAAGCTATCCTTGGCGCAGAGTACATGATTCCTATCGATACTAGCGATAATGATATGAGAAGACTAAAGACATTGGAAGTTACCAGTGACAGAGCCACTCCTAAAGAATTAGTAAAAATTATGAATATCCATGCTTGTAACTTTGAAACCTCACCTGATGGAATAGGTCGCTTTTTTCCATTTGCCTTATCTAGGTCGGAGTCAATTAAGTCATTAAATACATACATACCTATTATTATGAATAAGGAACTTAGTGGTAACGTTATCATGCTTGCGATAGTGTGACCAAATAGTTGAGGAGAATTGGTAATAGAAGCAAAAGTACCTGGTATGCAAAACATACCTGCTAGCGTAGCTAACGCATATATCATTCCCCATCTTTTGCGATAATTGAATAACGTTAGCTGTGATCTTACTAGAGCGAGTATCGAATCCTGCGTGTCATACCTCTGAACATTGACGTGAATCTGAGACATATCGGCTTTGAATCAATTACCGACTTAAGGCTGATGTATCTAAAATTGGAAGAGGAAGGACATTAAGTTGCGAACAGCCAAACTTGAAGGAGCTATTCCTCCAATCATGGAGAATAAGTCAGTAGATTCAGGTATAATTAGATAGTTTACTCGAGTAATCCACAATTAGACTGGTACAACTCATGGTTACGGGTTCAATTTCGATACCTCATTTGATTTTGAAATTCTAAGTCGCAGTAAGCTTGGCACTGTGCCAAAATTTTTCATGTTCATTTCGTTCCTCGTCAATGCAAAATTTCAGTTTGCAGAAGTTGCATTCAATCAATTTAGGTTTTAATTTAGGTTTTAATTTTGATAGTGGTTTCTTCTTAGAACTAGTGAGCAAAGAGTATGGTTTTGAAATCTTATGCTTAAGTTTAGGTTCAACTTTAGAACCATCTATTAATCCTTGTTGGAAATTGGAAATGTCCATCTCATGAGGCAAAGTTAATTGATTTCCAAAAAGATAGTTTACCCATTGAGAAAGTGTATGTTTCCAATCATAGTTATATCCATGCAAGCAAATCGACTCGTCAATTAACTTAGTATATTTAACTTTTGGAGTCGTTCTTATCATATAATTTGAATTCAAAAATATTGCAAACTCGCTATTGTTATCATCCG
>JBIOZE010000021.1:0-4197 GCA_044870745.1 Nitrososphaeraceae archaeon
GGGGAATGGTATGTGATCCACCATGTCGTGAAATAAATGCAATCGATTTACCTTTGTGTTCTCCAATAACAAGATCATCTGATGTACTTCCATAAGGAGTATGGACTTTCCTCCTTTCTGTAGATGAAAAAAGTTCATGGTAAGATACACCGGTTCCACCAATTATTCCTATTTCTGCAGAAAGCTCTTTCATTATTTACTCATATTCAAAAATGTGATGTACTTTAAAACCCTTATCAGTTAACTTGGACGCACCCCCCAGATTTTTGAGATTGATCAAGAATACAAAGCCAACTATGACACCGCCCAATCCCTCGACTAATTTAGCCGCTGCAATAGCTGTTCCTCCACTAGCGATAACGTCATCGGCTATGACAACTTTTTGTCTAGGTAGTATACTACCTTTTTGAACCTCCATTTCGGCTAACCCATACTCAACTTCGTAAGATTGGGATATTGTTGGACCAGGCAATTTTCCCGCTTTCCTAATTAACACTAGTCCCTTCTTCAATTTCATGGCAATTAATGACCCTACGACAAATCCCCGTGATTCTATTCCTACTACAGCGTCGAACTTAACGTTCTTTAGGGATTCACAAAGCGCCCGTGGAACAAAAATAAGCGCCTTTGAATCTCTGAATAAAGGGGAAATATCTCTGAACATTACTCCGTTCTTTGGAAAATCTGGCCAAACTTGTATCAATTTTTTGAATTTATCGGCATTCATTGTAATTCGATCTTTCCCAATTCACATATTATATACGTGATGCTTTGCATTCTTGTCTAGAAGGCATGTAAGAAGGTAATAGGTAGATTTAAGAATTTTTCCTCAGGAGTCCTTGTTGAAATTAAGGCAAACATAAAAATTTAGCATCGTTCGGTGAGCTACATATGCCCATAACCGACGCTGTAAAAAAGCAAATCGCCCAGCAGCGAATATTATTTTTCAAGATATGCTTCAATTGTGGTGGGAAGAATCCCATTCTTGCAACTAGATGTAGAAAGTGTCACGGTAAGCATATGAGATTAAAGAATAGAACTTTAGGAGCAAAGAAGTGATGCAAGATCATTTTGAACATTTACTGGACTATCGAGTTACTATACTCGTTCGACTCTAACATTTTCGAATTATCAGAATTCATCTATTTCAGTCCAAAAATTTTATCGAAATAGTCAGACTGCTCCAGTTCAGGCTGAGATGATTCGCCTTCGTCTACTCCAGCTAGATATTTTGCAAGTCTCTTCTTATATCCAAGCTGCATTTGCCTAGCTATCTGAATTCTTTGTGCCTGAGGTGAACCAGCTCCGTGCATTGACTCTGTTAAATAACCCACTGCATTCCTTCCCAAGGTCATATTCTCTATTAGTCTAAGGATCCGCATTCTATTTTCTGTAGAGACCCCTTTGCGGCCTTTAAGATACTTGTCGAGTAAAGGACCCGTGTGTGGGCTTCTAAAGTCCTTTTCTGAGGGCATAGTTACCATTAATCCGCCTGCAATATCCTGAGCCAATCGTCCAATTTCATAAGGAAACCTTGTCACGTTATGTTTACATACATTGGCTAACATATCGTCGTTCTGATAATTTCCCGCCATGGTTTTATGCGCCTGATGCGATGAGGCAATGCCAGCCGCAAAAATTGTTTCATTAAGATGAGTCATCTCTACCAACTTGTCCTTGATATGGGATGCATTAGAAACACCGTTATAATCAGCTATAGCTGCTGCAGCACCTATCAGAACGTCTCCCAAGCCTGTTTTGCAAACATAGCTTCTTCTATGGTAACAAGTAAATCTCTCAACTAACATTGACGCAAAGTCATATTCTCCATCCATAAAGAGATACTCATTTGGGATAAACACATTTTCAAAAATGATCATTGCTTCTTGCCCAGAATACTTGGAATTGCCTGCGTCTAAATCACCTCCCTCAGTACTCCGAGTATCGCATGATTGTCTGCCATATATGTAAGTGATGCCTTTCGCGTCAGCTGGTACTGCTCCAACTATTGCATAATTCTTGTCTTCCTCACGTAAGCGCATTGTTGGCATCACAATGATCCAATGTGAATTGATACAACCAGTTTGGTGTGCCTTTGCTCCGGATATGTATACTCCGAACTCATCTCGTTTAGTGATATGCACAAACATGTCTGGGTCTTCCTGTTGCGAAGGTGTAAGACTCCTATCTCCCTTAACGTCGGTCATTGCTCCACCAATTACGAGGTTCTCCGACTGAACAATTCTTACGAAATCCTTGAATTTATTATGATAACTGGTACCATATTTGAGATCCATTTCGTGAGTAGTAGAATAAAGTGAGTTCAAGGCATCCATGCCAACACATCTCTGGAAACAGGTCCCAGTTAACTGACCCAGCTTTCTCTGCATTCTATTCTGGCCGACAAGATCTTCAGCGCTTTCAGCGATGTGCAAGAATCTGTTTATTTGCATGCCAGTTATCTTTGACGAAACTGATGCTATTTCAGGTTCTTGCACTGCTAGATCGTATGTTTCAGCTACGGCGTTGATCGATGGTCTTATCATTGGATGATCTACCGGTTCATCGACTAATTCGCCAAAAAGATAAACCTTCAGATTACGGCCTCTCAAACTCTCAATATATTCTGCACCGGACCTAATCGGCATAACATCGTTATTCCTCCTTGATCTTATTTATATATTGTTGAATGCCTAACGCTAATTAGCCGTAGGCATCGCGTGAATTAATATATACGGACCTTGATGATCATTCAGATTCTACTAACTTGAGATATACTGATGCCAAAAGAGATCACTATAGGATGTTGGCAAGGCAAAAGGGGTATAGAAGCAGGTCTGCATTTAAATTAATCCAGTTGAATGAAAAGTATGATTTTTTAACCAATGCTAGGGTGGTTGTAGATCTTGGATGCTCCCCGGGTGGCTGGCTTCAAGTAGCAGATGAATATGCCAGAAGAAGTGATATGATTATTGGTGTAGACATTAATCCTACTGTACCATTGAAAAATATTACCATTGTGAGGGAGGATGTTCAAGATCCTAGATTGCCTGAAATACTCTTGAACATGGCGGGATCACATTTCGATTTAGTCCTATCTGACCTATCTCCTAAGGTTAGTGGGATATGGGAATATGATCAAGCGAGGCAAATTTCAATTTCTATCAACGCTCTTCGATTAGCCTCAAAGATTCTTAAGTTGGGAGCAAATGCAATCTTCAAACTATTTGAAGGTGAAATGATAAGCGATTTTAAAGATGAGGTCTCAAAATTGTTTGAAAAAACGATGACGGCAAAACCAAAGGCCAGTAGGCAGCAAAGTAGTGAACTTTACATCATTTGCAAAAACTATCGCAGGAGATAATTCATTGACGAGTTTAGTGGCAATTGCCTTCTATGAGGCAGAAGAAATTTCCAATTCACCATCGATGACACATTGAGGTTCCAATACAAATTTCATAAGGTCTCCCCTAGTCCTGGCACTTGTTTTTCCAATTTTGCGATCTTTCTAGCCAAGTTCTCCATTGTACCTGGTACGTGACATTTACACATACAATCACCACAATCAAGGTGGTTCTTGTTCTTACATTCCTTAGAAAGATCAAGGTTGCTCATACAATAAAATTTTGATGTCATATCCTTATTTTACTTTTATCATTAGTGGATTCGCAATTATTACATGATCTAGTACTAAGAGAATGCCATAATAATTAATACGTAAACATAATCATTTAAAAAACATATATTATTTCGTTCGCGATTGCTTAAATCATAGAGGTTATAGAAGCTAGACAACGAATTGAATTCGACAGTATTGACTTCTATATGGTTTTGCAAAGATTGTAATGCAAATTTTCTCTTTCGTTCTGATGTAGAAGAACATATTGACAGAACAGGCCACATGTCTATTAATGAGTACGATATGGAATCAGGAAGGTTTCTGAATACTATAGCGACATAGCTCGAAAATACATTTGCGCCTGTCCACTGAATAATTCAATAATTTCATGCATGGTTAATATTAAGACGGTAGTTAGATAGCAAGCTGAGCCGGGGTCGCCTAGCCTGGTAGGGCGCAAGCCTGGAAAACATATTCTAAATTGAAAGCTTGTGACCTGTGAAGGTCTCGAGGGTTCAAATCCCTCTCCCGGCGCCTTATACCGGGGTTCATGCGTAATTCTTAATATCTAAGGACCT
>JBIOZE010000022.1:0-3981 GCA_044870745.1 Nitrososphaeraceae archaeon
ATGATGGCTACGTAAAGGCTCAATCCAAACCTTTGCCAATTGCAAAGGCGAATGAATTATACATTCGTATGCAAAGCGATGGATTTATAGAGTATAAAGGAAATATCAGGACTGTAACCTGAGCTGTAAGGAATCCGTCATGTGTTGAAAGTCCCATCCTTAATTCATATCCATTCATACTTATGGATGGAATCATTCAGATAGTTATTTTTGTCCCAATGGCAGAACGGTTGAAAATAATATCTCTCAGATAATCTACATCAACTTTTGTTACGACAGTTGGAATTTTGGATCTTTCTATAACCTTTAATGCAACAATGTCCATGAGTTCATAAGTTCCTGCCTGGGTATTTTCTTTACTAAGTAATTTTATGCACTCAGTAACGGATAATTTTGAAAACAAACGCGCGCGAAGGTTCCTATTTGGATCTTTGTCATATATACCTTCTACATCTGTCGCATTAATGAATTTGCTTGCTTTTACCTTTTCGCTTATGAGTGCTGAAGTTGCATTTGTGCTTTGACCAGGGTGCAGACCACCGCATATTACGACTTTACCAGATTCTACTGCTACTGCAACTGCTTCAAGAGATCTTGGAATTTCTGGATATCCTATGTTCCCTAGACCAGTGAGAAGTAACTGCGCATTTAAACGGGATACCTCTATACCTAGCGTATCTAAGGTAGCCTCGTCGGCTCCTAATCTTCTTGCCAATTCTATGTAAAGTCTAGCAATTTTTCCCCCTCCAGTTACAACAATGAGCTGCACGCGATTATTCAGCTCAATTAAAAGATTGACATATTTTTGCAATGACGTGTGTTTAGAATCCGGCCTGAAAATACTACCGCTGAGCTTTAAGACAACTTTTTCTTTATTACTATCTGACATATCAATATCCTTGCTTGAATTCTAAACCTTCATCTCCGAATATTTTTCTGGCTGCTTGGGTAACGGCTTTTCTGTGCCCGTGGCTTGTATAAACTCTGAGCATATCTAGATGGCCAGAAATCGAGTTTATAATCGGCAACTGTGAAATAGGCGTTCTTACTGCACCCTTCTCGTTTACTAGCAAAATCGATCTCATTTCACTCTTATTTGGCGCGAGAGGAACTGACGCGATCCCTGATACATCAATGAAAATGTGATCCGTTTTTATTCTTGCAATATCTGCAATTTTCGAGCCTACGTCTTTTATCCAATCCCAGTTCAATTTCTTCTTCAACTTTTCTTTCTTATATATGAACTTTTCATATACACATTTCAAGAGTCTCCTCTCTAAATAGTTCATCATAAGTTGCTGTGACATAGTATTTTTGTCGGCAGATAGAATCTTGGGTATGATATTTTCATCTGTTAGGGAAAGATATTCATCCAGTGACATGGTATCCAAATGAATGGAGTTGTACGCGAGTGATATTGAATGAAGAAGCATAATTTCTGCAGCTCGGACCGTTTTATGAAAGTAGACTGCTTTGAACATTTCATAACGTGATATTAACATTGATTCGAAGGAATAGAGAGCCGAACGGTGCAAACCTAGGCTTGATTTATCTATAATAGCGAATGAATTTATGATTCTGTTGTAGTCAATTCTGCCATATTCCGTACCTGTAAATAAGCTGTCACGAGGGAGATAATCCATCATGTCAGCTGATAGACTTCCTGCCATTAGCTCATTCATAAATCTAGATGGTGACTGTCCGGACGAAAGCTCGCCTATACGTTTAGATGAGTAGCCATACTTGGCTAAGATATCATTAATGACAGTCTTGCGTATTATTTCCTTACCTATCAATTCGTGATTCTTCTTGTTCTTGCTATTAAGTACCTCTTCAAATAAATGAGAAAACGGACCGTGACCAATATCGTGTAAGAGAGATGCAGCCCGCAATTCCTGAACTGAGCCATGATCCGGTAGGGCGTTTAATGTTTGTAGGTGGTCTCCAGCTAATCCTGCAACGTACATTGCACCCAAAGAATGTTCGAATCTTGAGTGTTGTGCTGACGGGTAAACGAGATGAGCCCCTGCTAGTTGCTTGATGCGCCTAAGTCGTTGAAAAACATTGGTATCTATGATTTCTCGTTCTAATTCTGTCAGCTGAATATATCTATGAACCGGATCGGTTATTTCGCCAACATATTTCATTGTCTAATGAATTTTGAATATATCCTAGAATTAAATCTTGATGACTGATTGTACTAGATCCACGATCTTCTTGTTCACATCCATTTCTGTCCCTTCTGCATTTATGAGTTTCCAGTTAAATTGCCTTGCCAGTTTCTTGTAATTTTTATGAACTTTTTCGAGAAGTAAATCATCGCTTTCAAACGCGTCTCTCGAGCTTTTTGATCTTGACTTGGAGATAATATGATCTACATCAAGAACGATACACAAATCTTCGCACGGTAATCCCTTGTCTAAATTCTGAAGCCAATTCAAATCCAGTTCCTTTGATACCCCGTACACTAAATTTGAATGATAATATCTGTTCAATATGACGATAGTACCTTTCTCTAACATCCTTTCAATATCTTTCTTCCTTTCCCAGCGGTTTGCAGACAGAAGCATAAGTTTGGCTTCATCAGGGTATTCACGATCTCCTTCAAGGAAAGCCCTTATTTCCGTTCCAATAGGAGTGGAATAGTCTGGAAAATCGATCGTGGCACAAACCCTGCCCTTACTTTTGAATGTATTCTCTAGTAATCGGGATTGGGTTGTCTTCCCAGCTTTATCTATCCCCTCCAGTACGATGATCTTGCCCTTGCGCAATTCACCTAAACAAATGTTCAGTAGGATAAAGATGTTGTGAGTTCAGATGGAGCAAACTAACTGACCTTATATTACCTAATTAGCCTAAATTTGATAAAATGACTGTTACTTTACTTCCACCTCCATCATGATTTTTAGCATGCAGACAAACAGTCGATAAATGCTAATTCTTTTATTAGATTTTATATTTAGTTTTGAACTATTTTACTCTTGTCTTTGCCCTTTGGAATATTGTAAGTCAATTCGTAACAGACGATACAGTCAGCTTGTGCATTGAATATCCCCTATGAAGTCCCCTTCCAAAACATCGTTTGAAGCGACTCGTACAGTACCCGAACTCCCACAATCTCCCATCAACGCAACTTCCGTAGGAACTTGGATGCCGCAGATCGAATCGGAAGTTACCGTACCTTCAAGACTAAAACTGTCCACCCCTATGTTTCCGGCATTTAGATAGCCTGTGACCGAAATGGGATTTCCCAAACTATCAATAGAAGTTATTTCCCAATTACCATAAACTGGAACATCACCCATGAAGGCGGATAAAACTAAACTACTATTTCGTCCAACAGGATTACCAGTGCACATTATAGTTCCACCGACATTTCCCGAGGCATCAGCTGCCGATGCAATGCTGGACAGGGAGGAAAATAATAGTAATAATGTGGTGAAAAGACTTAATGTTAGCAACAAAGATTGCATTTATAGATCCACTTCTTACTGTTGCCATCCTAAATAATTTATGGCTTATGTATTGTGTTACTACTTCATTATTCAAGACCTTATAGTAAATGTGATTATAGCTTATACAATATTAATGAAGTTAGCTAGTCCAGGCTCTGGATCAGACCAATTTCGCGTTTGCAGCTGTATAATGATTCCATCCGTGCAAGAGGATTGAATTATCATCTATGCTAAGCATTAATGCTATATAAATCCAAGTGTTAATTATTTCTTTATTCTCATATATATATTGTAAATTATATATATCTCTATCGTTATTAATATAATACCCAGACAACATCTTGGGATTATTATTGCATTATATTAATATAGCTGATTAACCCACGTTGTATTGAATACAATGGCACAATTGCCAGCTCTGATACCGAAAGAAGTAGAAATCCAGAGATTGAAGAAGATTTACATAATGGTCATTATGCTGGGTTCAATCGCAGCATCTGTAGAAGTAGATAACTTCGTCGATGGA
>JBIOZE010000023.1:0-5578 GCA_044870745.1 Nitrososphaeraceae archaeon
CTGATGCGGCTGTAACTCCAGCTAGACCTGCTATGGCACCGTTTATACCAGCAATTACCGAAGGCTTGCCAGCAGTTTTCCATGAAAGTAAAATCCAAGTTAAGGACGACGCGGCTGAGGCCATGTGAGTTACAAGTAGCGTATTAAAAGTTAAGCCTCCAGCTGCATACGCTCCTCCAGCATTGAACCCATACCACCCCAACCAAAGTAGTGAAGCTCCAATCACAGCTAACGGAACATTATGTGGAAGAGTGATATCAGGACCAAAGTACTTTCGACGACCCAATATGAGAGCCGCAGCCAATGAGCCCATTCCTGCTGACACATGTACAACAATGCCCCCACCAAAGTCGTAGAATCCAATTTGTGACAGCCATCCACCTCCCCAGACCCAGTGTGCAAGAGGACAATAGATGAAAATACTCCAAGCGATAATAAAAATACAAAAGGATGTCCATTTCATCTTCTCTGCAAATGCCCCGGTAATAAGAAGAGGAGTAATAACTGCAACCATCATGTTAAAGGCTACAAATCCAATTCCAGGAATACTCGTTGCATATTGTTGGAATGGCTGATTGATCGGAACATTCTCTAGAGTCGCATAATCGAGACCCCCTATTATGCCATTAAAGGATGGACCAAACGCAAGAGTAAAGCCAATGATAATCCACAGTATACTAATAATTCCAAGTCCTGAAAAAGTTTGAATGAGAACTGAAATCGAGTTTTTACTGCGTATGAGACCAGCTTCAAAAAAACCTAATGCGGGTGTCATCATCATTACCAGTCCTGTTGCTATCAGCATCCAAGTGGTATCGCCAGTATCAATATTCAACGACATTTGATAATTAGAACCAGTGGTCTATCAAGATGGGTGATAGAAAAAGCTTTCTGTAAAGTGTAAAAACGCATATTTGCTTCTACATCATAGCAACGATTTATCGACTTAAGATCCTGAATTAAAAGCATATCGTTAATTCTTATAATTAGATCTTACCATTGAAGATACTATATGTAGTGCAATGCAATTGATTTAATTGAATGTCTGTAAATTATTGCAGTGCAGCCAATGCAAATATTGTTTAAAGGTAACAACTGACAATATTTCTTATTTGTACATTCAGAAAAGGTAATAATTTTGGGTCGATCATCTTCCTACACATTAGATAGCCGATTTTAGTAAACTGATGGTTGAAGGAGAAGGAGGAGATGGGGAGGGACCTCCTGTCAATTATTTTGTAATCGAATGACTGAAGCTTGTATTACTCTTATTCTTTATTCTTTCTGAAGTGGCAAAATTGCAATTTATAGCAAATATTGGAACTAATTATTCCTGATACGAAAAAATACTTTAAAAGAACAGGCTTATATCATCATATGGGAGAGTGGGGTTGGCCGTACAGTGTCAAATGCTAAACAGGGACTAAACGTTCAAGAAAAAAGAGATTCTCAATGGATTAATCCTCTGGCCAGACCTCCAACTAAATGGTATCAATTAAACAAGAGAATAGAACTTTTTCCCTGGTGGATTAGATACCATCTAGGAATTGTAGGAGAATCAAGACTACGAAAGATGATAATTGAACAGGGCCATGCTATTGGTCTTCAGGACAGATGGATGCACCGTGTAATAAGACATGCAGTCTCAGAGTTTTCAAAGAAGGGCCTCGGGCCTGATTACTACGGATATCATAACATAAGTCACGAGCTTGAGGCTACACTAGTTTGTCTGTTGGCTGCGAAGGGAAATAACGAAAATATCAACAATAGACCGTTTTCCAAGGAGGATATCATGTATTTATTTTCAGGAGCTCTCTTTCATGATTACGATCCTCTAAAGCAATTTGACAAACCTCATGAGGACGCAGTAGAGTGGTTCATAAGGTATGACCACAAGATTAAAAAGTTCATAGATGCTCTTGGAATAAATCTAGATATAGTTATTGCTTTGATACACAGAACTGCCTATCCCTTTAAGGGAGAGATCGCTGAACATGCTAGAACGAGGATGCAAGAATTATTCACTATCGCGGGAATACCACCAGAGAATCTGCGAAAAAGAAAACACTATGAAGATCTCGGATGGTTCTTGTCAGTGTCTGAAAGAATTGCGGGATACGCCCTGTGGGATTTTGAAAGAGCTAAAGAACTTGCCAGACGAAATGCGCATGCCCTTGGCTGGCATCCATCACTCATAAATGAGGAGTCTATCAAGTATTTTTCCACGTTAAAAGAAGAAAGAGAGATGTTTGATCGTGTAATATCTAGCATTCCGGAAGAGTATAGGGTGAATTTCTTCAAGAACGTAGCAGCATTCAGGGAACTTTGGGAAAAGGAAGTCGAAATAGCAAGCTCGCTAAGAAAGGGGAAAATAACACTAATGACTTCGTTGGAAAATGTCACCCATATTGAGCCATATGTAAATGATGCAGTGCATACCACATACAAGGAACTTTTTGTCCCAATAAGGATGAATAATGAGACAGAATTTAATAAATCACTTTCGGACGAAAAAACCATATTATTAACTCTGAGAATAAAGGAGGATTTTAAGAAAATAGTTGGTTATGTAAAGGGTGGCCCAATAGAGAGGTACACTCTGAGACATGGAACATTGGATGAGAATTATGGTAAGGGTAATACTGCTTTTATGGAATGGACTAGTATCAGACCAGGCTACTGGGGCCACGGCGGCGGGCATACCCTCAGAATTGGGTTCCTACAGGAGGCTAAGAAGAGAGGTTACAGCTTTCTGACCAGTTATGTTCATAGGGATGTTCTTATACGCAGAATCAATGCCGGAGAAAAAATAAAACTGGTGCAAAAATATGATCCAGACAAACTTGATTATTATAGAACCGATCTTAGGAATAGTTCATTTATTCAAACGGAAATTGTAGATCCGGCTCTTTCGAATGTGGAAGTATGAATAGGAAGCCCAAGCCATTCTGCAAGGTCATCTCCTGGCCCATCTCCTGAGAACTTTTCGATTTGTTATCCAATGAGTGAACATCAATAATTAATACGTACTTACATTTATTTTCTATAGTTCCTGAAAAGTTTCGATCGATTATTTTTTGTATGTTATTTGAAATAAATTGTAAAATTATACGATGCATTCAAGTAGTATAATGTTACGTGGCAATTAACTCATTTTGAAATGACCTCAAATTGAATAGGTCTGTAGCTAATCCTTACTCTCAAAAGTATCGTCATCATCGAATTTGCAATTTTATTTAGCAAATGTCTGCAAATTATTGCATTGCAATCATTTTTAACTGCAATCATCTTACCTTGAACATTATTATATTGCCTTTAAATATGGTATCGTTGTTATTATCTTTGATCAGTTGACAGTTCCCTCTAGCGTTACTCAGAAAACAGACGTATTTTACGGGAGTAAAAATGTGATGGACACAGTACAGAGATTTACCACAAACACGAAAATCAGAATTGATGCGTGCGTAGATTATACACGTCCATCATTAGCGATTGAATTTGAGGAATTAAAGAAATTATTCATTGACGCTAAACGAAGAGGCGCCAAATTCAGATATGTAACTGAGATTAGGAGAGAAAATATTCATTACTGTAAAGAGCTTTTAAAAATGGTTGATGAGCTTCGCCATCTAGAGGGGATTAAGGGCAATTTTTACGTAAGTGATTCAGAATATATAGCGCCTGCAAGGTATCACGAACGAGATAAACCAGCTACTCAAATTATTTATAGTAACGTAAATGAGATCGTAGAACAGCAGCAATATGTCTTTGATAGTTTTTGGGCAAGAGCAATACCAGCGGAACAGAGAATTAGAGAAATTGAGGAAGGAATAGTACATTATGAGACAAGAATAATAGAAAATCCAGAAGAGATTATAAGAGAAATTAGGCGCTATTCAGCTGCCTCAATGCATTTATCTACGTGCCTATCCTCTGGAGGGTTACACTACAGTTACAAGTATTTCTTTGATATAAAGAAAAGATTAGCGAATAAACAAAAGAAGGGAGAACATAAGGGCGTTAGATACATTACTAATATAGATAGCACTAACGTAGAACTAGCCAAATTATACGTTAACTACGGCATACAATTAAAACATGTTAAAAATCTCCCGCCAATGAGTTTTGGTATTTCGGATAAGGAAATGGGAGTCACCATAGAAAAGATGGAAAGTGGCCAAATAATTAATAGTTTTTTACTTAGCAATGAACCACTTTATCTAAAACACTTTGCCTCCATCTTTGAAGAACTGTGGAAAAACGGAATTGATGCTTCAGAGAGGATAAAAGATATTGAAGAAGGTAATGATTCGCAAGATATAGAAATTATTCAAAATCCTGATGAAATACAAATGCGGGGCTTTGAGCTAGTAAAATATGCTACAAGGGAAATATTGCTACTAGTCCCTACATCCAACGCCTTCCATCGCCTTGAGCATGTTGGTGCAATAGATTTCCTAAATGAAGCAGCAGAACGTGGTATAAGGATTAAAATCCTTACTCCCATGGATGACATTATCAAAAAAGAGTTAGGAGAGGTCCGTAAACTTAAACAAGAACAAGGCAAAATTGAAGAAATTCAGGTACGCAACATTGAGAAGTTATCCCAAACTAAAGTCACAATACTCATAGTGGACAGGAAATTCTCCTTGACTGTGGAACTCAAAGATGATACGAAAGAAGCATTCTATGAATCTGTTGGGTTATCAACTTACTCTAACAGCAAAGCAACTGTCTTATCATATATTTCAATATTTGAGTCCTTATGGCTGCAAACAGAATTATATGAAAATATTACCCAGGCAAATAAAAAACTTGCATCAGCTATCGAACAAATTGAAGCACATGACAAAATGCAAAATGAATTTATTAACATAGCAGCTCACGAATTAAGAAGTCCTATTCAGCCGTTACTTGGTATGAGTGACGTTCTTCGTTATAAAATAAAGGATACGGAACAAATTGAGCTACTAAATGTCATAACCAGAAATGCGAAAAGATTACAAGGGCTTGCAGAAGATATTTTGGATGTAACAAGAATTGAAAGCCAGAGCCTAAAGCTAAACAAGGAAGTATTTAGTTTAAATGATATGATCGTCAAATCAATTGAAGACAGTAAGAATCAAATGATCAAGGTTGGTGCAAATATCAAAATTTCTTACGACTCTGGTAAAAATGATGCTTTCGTACTAGCAGACAGAGGGAGATTAAATCAAGTAATTTCCAATTTACTTGATAATGCTATCAAGTTTACAAAGGAGGGAACAATATGGATTGACCTACAGAAACAAAATGGCCATGAGGTCATTCTTAACATTAAGGACACTGGTACCGGTATAGACTCTCAGCTATTGCCAAGATTATTTATTAAATTTTCTACCAAATCTGAAATGGGAGGTACTGGATTAGGATTATTCATTGCAAAAAGTATAATTGAGGCCCATGGAGGCAAGATATGGGCTGAAAATAATACTAATGGAAAAGGTTCTACGTTTAGCCTTAGTTTACCAGTTTTTGAGTCTTAAATAGCAATCCAATCAGACTCGCTGCCCTGCTCTTTTTTATCAGCTCTCTTGAA
>JBIOZE010000024.1:0-10359 GCA_044870745.1 Nitrososphaeraceae archaeon
GAATGAGTGCAGGAGGTAAGGTCAGTTTCCGCGGGGCAATATATTGGCATACATCATCTAATGGTAAACTCGCACCTCTAAATAATGTCGTAGGGGTCTTTGAATACGAGGTAGATGGAGAAGGAAATACATCCGCTAAAGTTTGGGAATGGAAGTAGACAAATAGAAAGGGTAATTATTAAAAGAAAAAAGGATATACTGGCCTCATAGTCGATGCGAAGAGAGGGGTTACTTCATTCATTGGTTAAAGCCAGCATACCAATCTAACATTAGTTAGTAAAGACCGTTAACGTAGGGCAATTTGCTTTTTTCTTTCTTTCCTCTTGTATTTACTCAGTCTTTAATCACTTCACACATTTTATCTATATTTCCTAACAAGTGAACATGAAGGAACTTGTATTCAAAACTCTTCTTATCAGCGATGCTGTGCATTTTGAAAATTGTATCTACTGAATCAAGTAATAAAAGATTGAAATTATCTTCAATCAATATCGTCTGTTAATAAACTCAGTAATTACTCTTAGTTTATTGATACCTGGAACAGAAGCAGCTTTGATTTGGCATGTGCTTGCAGGTCTATTATTTCAGGTGCTGATTCCGACTCGTTAGTCTTTATTTCAGTTATTTCAGTCACCTTCTTTGCTGGTCTTGTAACTATTAACCCGTTCACTATTTCTGTTATTCTTGCATCATCCTTAGGTGGTGTTGACGCTGCTCTTGATCTTTCTGCCTCTTTGACTCGACTCATCATTTGGAAAAATTGTTCTTGGAAGTCGTACATTGTTTTTCTTAGTTTTATTAACAATAGCGTTATATTTTAATAATCTGTCGCAGCACCAAAGAAAGAAACGTATGTTAAGAATGAGAGATAACGAAGCCACAATTAAGCGATTAGAATTTTCAGAGGATACGCTTAACAAACTTCAAAAATTGGCTTCTTCACCTGTCACAGAAGATGTTAAGAAACTAGGAATCAAAAAACTTACTGGAGATAATTTACAATGTTGAAAACGCTACTAGGGTAGAAAGGTACTGCGACACGTGTGTAAAATCTGTGTATGCAAGAGAAGCGACTTTATAACCAAACTTAGTTATTGCTAGCATAAGCAAGCTGTGGAATCCTAGGCCATCAAATAGAGACAAAGAGTTCAAAGTCGTAGTTCAGAGGTGTGATCTTTGCGATGTTCCAATAGCTGAAGCGGATAGTAATTTTGAAGCTCAAATCCAGATGCTAGACGAGATAGATAATAGCTTTGATAGTGAATTAGATAGAAGCACTTATGAGGAAGGCCCCAAGTTGATTTTATGCAATTCTTGTTCGAAAGATATCTAATTCCTATCTGGATTAAATAACTTTTTTTAAGAATAGGCGGTATTAAATAATCAAATGGGCTCAGTAGCTCGATATCGTTGTGATAAATGTGGATTAAAATTCGATAGCATATCAAAGATAAATGACCATGATCGAACTGCTCATCCAGGTGTAGATATGGTCTAAAATAATATATTTAAAATAGTTCAAACGCGCGATCATATTTGGGTCAATACGCGGCGATATTAGGAAATAAATTCATATTTCTCCCATAATCTGAGACTTATTGTCTTTGAACCAACGTCTCCTTATAATGCAATTTCATCCTAATCCAGTAGTGTAGTTATTCTTCCTTGATGCTAATTACAGGTAACCGCACCTAGAAATCTTGTTCCAGATACCAAAATAAGGACCATTTTGTCAACTTAAAGATATTCGAGTTTCTTTACCTTAGATCCATCTGTGTCTTCTAGCACGCCGCCCTCAATAAAGGCACCTGAGCAAACCAAATCCATATTTACCATTGCGGGATAAGGATAGCATGGCAATTAGAAGAGAGAGTCTGAAGAAAGAGAAGATAAAGAATGAACGTGTTTCAAAAAGTCCTGATGCAGTTGCAGATTCGCCGACTTCCAAAAAGGAACCTCTAGTAGAAGATGTTGCCACAAGTATACCCGAATCAACTTCCTCAAATCCAGTCGACACACTAGAGAATTCAAACCTAAAAGGCAAACATGGTCCAAGCTACTTCCTAAAAGCACTCATATTTATAATGGTACGATTCTCTTACAATTAAAGCGTTAGATCCGTGAGTGAAGAATACAGAGATTTGGTTATTTGTAATAATTGTCGATGGTCAGCATCACTCCTAAATGGGTCAAAGGGATTTAACAAGTGTCCTGTTTGTAACAGTAGTGCTATAGAAGTTGTACCAGTCGGAGATCGAGAAAAATACGTTGTCGTCTTGAAAGAAAAAGGATTTGAGATGGAGTTTCAGGTTGATAATTAATTTTTGTCACTTCACAAGCATCTATCTTAATTGAAATCCTTATTGCGACTTTAATTTTATTATGTCATGATCTTCAGGGAAGCGAAAGTATCGCTCTACTCTGCTCGTAACTAATTCCATAAATTTCAATAATGTTCCCAAACGGCTTGACACGACCGACTCGACACTTGGATTATACACATGCGAAGAACTTTTCAAAGACGTTATGAGTATCTAAGAGGAGAAGAGATATACCTCTACCACGCTCGCACGTTGTTGGATCTGCATCCTCTGATCAGCACTTGAGAGGGGTCTGAGGTTAATAGACACATATTTCATATAGGATTATCAGTCTCCCTTGCTAAATGTCTAATTTTATTAGCAGGGAGTATACTGCATTAAAAGGAAAAACGGCTCATTGCATATGGTAATTGCCTTTTCGCCAAATTTATTGGGAACTTTCTATCATGTTTGCGAATCTTTGTTTGAGGATTTCGGACTCAAACGAGCTGACTTTACCATGGCATACGCTACACTCTCCTTTGCGGTTGACATCGAAGATATAGCCTAGTAATCTTTGTTCTGGAGACTTTTATTGATAAGGATAGTTGCTAATTCTTCCTGGCAGCTACAGCAGTTCTTCAACATGCGCATTGATTGTATGTGGGATGCACACCAAAAGCGCGACCGGCATAGCAAGAACTGCAGATCGCGCTCTTCGATTACTTGAAGCTGCGGCTTACTCTCTTTATGGAACTGCTGAATCATTACGGTTCTTTCCCTGCCTTTTCAGGCATGCCTATGCTTTCCTTTAAGTGATTTCTTGTCTTGACATAAGAGAGCACCAACGCTGTTGCTAGTATGCTTCCTATTACCAATAGTGATATGGTGATTGGTAGTTTGACAAAGTCCACTGCTATCATCTTAAAGCCGACGAAGAGTAATAGCGCGACCAGTGCGGGCTTTAGGTAGTAGAACTTCTCCATCGTGCCCGCGAGCAGGAAGTACAGGCTTCTCAATCCAAGTATTGCAAATATGTTAGATGTTATGACTATGAATGGATCAGAAGTTATTGCTAGGACTGCTGGTATCGAGTCGATTGCAAAAACTAGATCCGTCATTTCAACTATTACCAATGCAACGAGCATCGGTGTTGCAAACAGTATGCCATTCTTTTTTGTGAAGAACTTGTCGCCGTTTAGCTCGGTTGTTATAGGTACAACCTTTCGCAGGAGCCTGACCGCAATATTCTTCTCCACGTTGATTTTCTTCTCCTTCTTTTGAAGGAGCATCCTGACCGCTGTAAGGACTAGTAGACTCCCAAAAATATAGACGATCCAGTGGAAGCTTTCGAGCAGCGATACGCCAACCAGTATCAGTGGAATCCTCATGGCAATCGCACTCAAAATGCCGACTGTCAGCACTTTGTGCTGGTACGGATAAGGTATAGCAAGACTAGAGAATATTAGCAGGAACACAAACATGTTATCTACGCTGAGTGACTTTTCAAGAGTGTAGCCGGTGACAAACTCGAGCATTTTGTCATAACCCATATTCACCAGCAAAAGTGTGGCGAACACTGCTGCCAGGCCTATCCAGACTATGGTCCACAGAAGAGCCTGCTTGAATGGGTGTTGTTTTTCTTGTTCTAGATCGGCATCCCTTTCAGTCCTGCCAGTTTTCTTCCTGAAAAGCTTTCGTAGCTTGCCTATCAGTCCTAGATCTATCGCAATTGCGATTCCAATTGAAAGGATGAATATTATCCACAAAGCTATGCCATTGCCCGGTAATGCTGGTAATGCTTCCAATTCAGTTTACTCTCTATCACTGATGTTAGGTGACATAGTATATCTGTAAGAAGTTTGCAGAGCATGACAAAGTAAACTTCCATCTTACCTTCCAATATATAAAAGGCCAGTAAGCTGCCAGAATTTCAAATTTCACGGCTTTTATGTACCTTGGTGAGATGATAAAATATGTACTGACAACACAGATATTTAGGAACCCTAAAAGGAAGTTGAGCGATATATCTCAGGAAAATTTGAAAAACAAAATTGACTCGTCTTTTAGATATTGGACTGGAACGCATAAAGAATGTGATAATGGATATAGCTCACCTTTCAGAGGGGTCAGTAAATGCAGCGTTGGATTCCTACGAAAAAGGGATAACGTCTAGATCCAAAATCTTCGAGTACTCAGAAAAGCTTAGGGTCCTCCAAACAGAGGTTACTGATTTTGCGACCGAGTTAATTGTCAGATATCAGCCTGTTGCAAGAGACCTCACATTTATTCAGTCTTGTATGGACATTGCATATGGATTTTCGCGGTTTGGTAGATATGCGTATGACATAGCAGAAGTCCTGGAGATGATTGGCCCTATTTCTGACTGTGACAAATCACAAGTTTCCGAAATGGCAAAACTGTCAAGGAGATGATAAATGTTAGCGTGCAGTCATTAGAAAAACTTGACAAGGATGCATCAAATAAACTCTACATGATGGATGATAGCGTAGATGCTCGTTATCGAAACTATCTGAGAAAAGTTTTAACGCAGTCAAAAAACAGAATGCCCGAATCTGAACCAAAGTGTTAAGTGTCGGCATTACTAATTTTGAGATACTTGGAGAGAATTTCTGACCACGCTTGCTACATAGGAGATTGTGTATACTATATAATTACAGCTGAGCTGACCCCTAGAAGATAATTACTTCCTGTTTTTTGAAATAAAAAAGGGGTAGAAAGTGTAAACGGCCTCGCTCACTTAGGGGTTGTTACCAAATATTAGGTTCACATAACTAGTCTCTACAGTTTTTGCAAAAGATACTAGTTTTTTGGTTGTCTCTTGTACAGCGGGTTTGTGCTTACTCTATTGTAAGTCGCGATTGTAATTACTTCGAGACAGCATTTTATATATCTGGTTTAATAGAATTATATCTTCGACCCCCACTTTGATTAGCCTTCCAGTACCGCCGCCTACATTCGGCGCATTTTTTTGGCCGTTACCCTTCTTTAGCAGTAGCCCGATTTATCCACTTGTGACCGCAATGAACCCCCCCATATTCTGTGACCTTTATTATTCTGACTGGCATTATCTAGTTACGAAAGGTAACAAAAGTTCTCACTAATTTTGAAACTAGAAATAGTGGTAACAATACCTGCAAGTATGGTCATAACAACTGACCATTCATCATTCAGATTATTTACGCAATATGGGTACTATGCATGGCACAGCATTCTGACCGCTTATATGTTACACGAGCTATGAAGATATTGGCTCGTCAAAGGACTTTGGACACACATTCAGAAAATAAATTCTGCTGTTATTGGTGTGGCTGTACCATTCATTTTGAACCAGAAAGAACAGGCTCAAAAGGACATCTAATACCATTCAATGAAGATAGCTCCATTCACCGTTGTGCGTACCGACGCGGACCAAAATACTACCACCGAAAATTGTCATAAAAGCATTTAATTTTGATAGCATCATTGAGCAAATTGTTTTTAATCTTATTTTACTACCAATACCGGACAATGTGCATAAGTCACAACTCCAGAGGCAACACTTCCTAGTAAGAGTTTCTTAAGACCTGAATTACCTCTAGTCCCAACCACAATTAAATCGACGTTTTTATCCTCCGCATAATTAACTATTGAGCTTGTGGTCGGGTATGGTCCTCCAGCAACCTCTGTTTTTGTATGTATGCCCTCACTCACACATTTATTCTTAAACCCATTCAGCGTCTCTAGAACTCCCATCTTATGTTCTTCATACTCCTTCAAGCCATACGTTGGTGCAGCAACAAAGGACGATGCCATTTTCTTCGCTGCGTCTATATCAAGAATATTCAAAAGAGTTAGACTAGCATTATCTTGTTTCTTCGCCAGTTCAATTGCATAATCTAATGCTTTAATAGAAGATTCTGAGCCATCTATTGCTACAAGGATTGAAAAATTCTTATTCGACATGGCATTTGTTGCTTGAAGTACACTAATAAAAACTGAAGCAATTAGTGAAAGTGTTTCTGTACTTTGGAGACTGAGGGTCAAGCACAAGTGCTCGCGAGAGAGAGTTTAATTGCAGAAAGAAGATATACTGATAAAATAGCGTCATCTAAATCATAATTCCTTCTTGTTCTTCATCATTATTTCTAATAATTTCTCAACTTGAAGAATTTATTTGATGTTACCAAGTGCCACTGTATTCTTTGGTAGAGCGTCGGATTTCAAAGATTTCATTTCTGGACGACAATTAGTCGTGTTTCATTTCCAATAATTATTGACAAGAGCAATCCGCCTACAGTCATCCTAAAGTTCCATTTTCGCTACTGTAGTTACAGGTGGCGCATTGATGTGTTAGCACGATTTCTGTCAAAGGTCGACTCCCTCCCATGTAGGGCTTTAATAATAGATCGACTATGTGGACTATACACTTGATAACCATGAATTGAAAAATGATCTATACCTTGCAATAAGACTAAATAGTATTAGGGCTATTCATGACTGATAATGCAAACCACGAGAGTAACGTTATCAATAAGTCTGGCAGCAATATTAGTCGCAGCAGTCGCATCAACATCGATATTCCTCCCAAGTACTATGCAAAATTCATACAGTCAGGAACCAACTGTCGTAAGAGACTCGCAAACTATTTTTCTTGGAGGCGAGTCGATACCTGCAAATGACTTCATTCATCTGTACGATTCAACTCCATACATGATAATGAGCGGTCATATTGCGGCAAAACTTCCTTGCGAGGATAACTCAGAAAGCCCCTATAAAGTGCTAATAGGCCAAGCACCTAGCCTTAGAGCAGCAGATTTGGAGTTAGTTACACAGTTGTCAACCCCAGGTGAAAGGTGTCTATATCACGTAGATTTGGAATCGCAACCCGGAGTTGAAAATGGTACGATTACTGATATAGCACTGCAAAATCCAACTGAAGAAGACATAGAATTTGGACCAACTGATACAGTTGTAATTGGGGTAAATGAAATCGCTCCATTAGGCGAGGGTGAGGACGAAGCCATGGGAAGCATGACAACGGGCAACTCCACAACAGGCTGACAAATTCGATCAATCCTATTCATTTCGATCCACTAATTTTTTTATTTTTATTTTTATTTCTTTTTACAGCAAGAAAATAGCTCAATTTCCTATTATAATATGATTGACATTCTATCGTCATGACAATAACCTTGATCACTTAGGGATTTGAATACACGGCATCGATGTATAGCACATGTGAATTATTATCTAGGTCGAGTACTGTCAGAACCATCGCAAAATAACCAGTCCTCATTAACAGTCTCAGATTGACCGCTCCGTTACCTTATTTCCACAACTTTAAGTTCATTGCCTATAGTCTTGAATGCGAGCTAGTCTCAAGGCTTTAGTCCATGTATTATAGGCCTGCTCAAAACTGTCACCTACTGTAGGGACCATAAATGATGATGTGTTCAATTCACCTGAATTAGCGGTACCAAATATTCTCAGAAATTTGTCCATAGTTTCATGGTCTACATGGGGACAGATATATCTGGATTGTTCGCTTTTGTATAATTAGTCAGACCTCTCTACTCTTGAACTTTGTAGCGTTCCATCTTTTGTTCGATGGCAAAAGCAACGTTTTTTTATTAATCCTTTTATTTTGTCTGACTCCTCATTAATCCTATACATATTAGATCTGCCGTGAGGACGGGTAAATTTGACTATTCTTTCTTCTAGTATGCCATACAATAGGCTCACCTTTCATAGATAGCTTTAATATCATAAGGTGGAACCTGTTCTAATGAAAAATGGTGGGGTAAACACCTTTCTTATCTGTACTGTGGTGTTTTCAATTGCGACGGGAATCAGTATTACAATGATGCAAAAGGGCTACGCATGGTCAACGCATATGACACTCCATAATTTGTCAGATAATGCAACTGAACTTTCTATTGTGGGTGCATCTTCTTGTACTGCTCAAGTAAATTCTAATTGTGAAGCAGGTGCTGAATATGTGTGGTACACTATAGATGTATTTACACCGCCAAAGGACCAGCAAACGCCTAAATGCCAATTTGATCCTGCGACAGGTCTTAACACTTGTGTTTATCCACATGTAATTCAAAAATTAGGTGTATACGGTCACTGTGATGTATATGTAACAGGTTCTAATGGAAATTATGACGTTACTCATCATTGTACAGCCGCTGATGCAGCAGGTTTGAAACCGCCACAAAAAATGACTAACATGACCGCCGGAACGAATACGACTAAAGCAGGTATGTAATGCGATGGATCAAATATTACCAGTTCTAATTCTTCGAGCTCCGCTAGAATGAATATGACATCTTAGCGGTTATCTAGATAATTTTTCTCTGCCAATGAATCTCTTTCTTCAATCAATTTGGCTAATTGATCATTATATGTCTCTGCCAACAGGGCTTCTGGAAACCATGATTCTGAAGAAGAGGAAAGTTCTACCCTTGAGGAAGAATATCTTCAGCACTTTAACCTCGCAAAACCATTTTACAGTTTTGATCTAGAGAATGCTCATTTTCTAGTGCTAAGCTCCCAGCTAGATGCTGAAAAAGGAGACGAACAGTATAACTTTGCCAATAACGACTTGAATAAAGCATCACAAAACAAGAACATAAAATGGATTATTGTTGCTATTCACAAATAATAATAATAATTATCTAACTGGTTTATCCGAAGATGCATCTAGGCATCAAAGAAGACTTCACAAGAAATATGGTGGGATAACCAAGGTTCGTAGGAGAGTAGAGTATGATGTAAGGCAAGGGGCAACCAATTATGATCTTATGTTATTTCTAAGAATGATTAAAAAAGATCGGGCATTCATCCAACTTCGTAATAATGATGGCTTTGAAGATAGGTTAAACGAATTAGAGTCACACTTTCTACCCATAGATTCACATCGCATAATTCCTGAGATAAAAATAGAGAGAAATCAGTTTGATGGAATAAAGTAATCTAGCGAAGTAGGTTCTAGAGTTTCTGACGTATGTGGTTGATAGCTATGTCACTTTGATATATACACCTTGCACAGGAACACTTCCTCCTTCAACACCCATGTAAATGCAAATCCCTTCTGTAGACCAGGTAAATGCTATTCTATGCTCGCATCCTTTTGGTACCTTACTCATTTCCAATCTTGACATTCTTGTTTCATACTGGGAGCTAATGTGTTGGAAGACTAGGGTCATATTAGGCTCACTCTGTAATAGGAATTCCGTATCATTTATAACATATCTATCTATCGTAAGCGGCGTTACAGTTTCCTGAAACAAATTATGATCTTCAACCGTAAAGGAGATGCTGCCCTGGGCTGGATTAATATGGGAAAGATATCTGTCAAAGTATATTATCCACTTGCCTGAACATATAGTGTAACGCCAATTTGAGTCTTATTAGTGATAAATATACATTGTTTACTTCTCGAGCAGATCTATCTTTTTTCACAGATTTCTTTTGCATTAATAGCAAATTCATAATCTGGATCTTGTGCTAAACATTGTTTGAAGTCATATAGTGCATTATCAGATTGACCTAACTTTATTTAATGCACTGAAATAACAAATTAAGAACTGTATCATCGGCTATGCTTTTTACTTCCAATATGTTTAAAGGGTGAGTAAGGTAATTTCTTAAAATACTTGGCATGCATACTTAATGTGATATGTCATGCTATCTGCCTACGTCATGACGTCCTGTGATTTAGGTTCTACTGAAGAAGTAGTTACAGAGTTGCAAAAAATTAAAGGTGTTGAAGAAGTTTCGATGGTTAATGGTATCTACGATATAGTTGTAAAGATAAGGTCAGCAAACGAGGAAGACCTAGAACGAACTAATATGCAAATTAGAGACATAGACAAAGTTCTGAGTACCATGACGCTAATTGTCTCAAAAACCTACTGAATTATTCCAGGTTTCCTCCAATTACTTCACCGCTACTGACAATCTCTCTGACTACGTGGTGAATTCACTAGACGCCTATTTCCTTCGCAAGTATTATTATCTTCTTTCCGTCACTTGTCAGACTGTTAACGAC
>JBIOZE010000025.1:0-6979 GCA_044870745.1 Nitrososphaeraceae archaeon
AGAGATTGAATGGTCAACGGACCCAACGACAAAGACACGAACTATTAGAATCCGGAAAGTGCCACCTATGTCGTATCTGTAGTCTCTAAATGATAGTCAAGCGCAGGATTCTGAGCATGTTGACGACATTGGTGGCGGCAGTGGCGATACTTTGCACAACATAAAGCCGCCGCCTAGGCCACCAGCCTTCACTGGTCAACAGTTTCAAGCGGGAGTAAAGGAGAAATGAAATCAGACAAGGCTGCTAGACGACTCCTTAAGACAGCAAAGACGCCTAGTCTTGAAGAATTCAAAAGATTCGAATATTCTGGCAAGTTCCTGATTATTCTACGGTCAAGTGATAGGTTACCTCTGTTGTAAAGTCAGGAAGACCTAATGACGACAGATCGAATGTTGCTTTGAAATGTATTGTGTGGCTTCCGACACTCAAGGGCTTCAAGAGCACCCAATATCCATCTGCAAACGCGGTTGTAGCTTTGGACTCAGGAGGCTCTCCAAATGGATTATCTACGGCAACCTTGGTCTTGAACAATGGAGACTGTACTCTGGCATGACTCAAGTCTATACTCTGGCCATCTAAACTTGCTTCTTTAAATTTAACCAAGTCAACAAAGTGCGATACTTCCTGTTTCAGTTGCTTGATATCTGTCACGGTCGGGGAGAGACAAGGGTGACCTATGAGACATGCCCCATTTGCTACTGGGAACAATATTAGCTGTTTGCTCGAAACAGTGCAATTCCTTTCAGCGGTCCCTGAACTTAAACCTGCGGTTCCAGCGAGATAGAATACCTTTCCTATATCTCCTTTATCACACCTTGCGCCGGTGGTATCTGATAAGGGACTCGTAGCCGCTGGAAAGGAGAAAGCCCATTGCCACCATTTTGCACTCAACGCTTTACTTGCAGATGACGGAAGTGCTTGCGGAGCTTTGGACACTGCGAAAGATGGGACATATGAAGTGAATACAAGCAATCCAATCAAAACTATCCCTGCCTGAATTACCAATAACCTTCTAACATTTGCTCTCATTAACCGATTTCCAATTTTCGAACGATTTAAGTTTATCTGTTAATCTTCTTACATTGCAACTATTTTACTAATCTGCAATAATATTCTTGCAATGGTAACTGTACTTAATCGTCACGGAAAATACCGCATATTTCTGGATAAAGTTTATATATTTTTAACAAATATTTTAATGTGAGCAAAAATGAAGTTCTTCTTGGTCCTTGGAGCAATTCTCAGCGGAGCGATAAGCTTGACGTTATTGTCACACCACGCCGTAAATGCCAGTGTAGGTACTGGTGTTTTCCTGAACTAAGATTTCCATTCCCATTTTTTCCTTCCTTCTTCAGCTAAACTATACCATCTTTTAGAATCGCGGCTGAAATGGAGCGAGCAAGATGGCGAGATTTTAGACCATTATTGAATATGAAAGATAGAAAGATGTTTGACCAAATGTTCTCCTACGTTAGATATTTTAACTCGGCTCGTATGGTGCAAGCAAGCCCTGTCGTATTTCATTCTGTCATGATGTCTATTCTTTTTCATCACTTTAAGCAACTAATGGAATTGGCCAGAAAGAAGGAGAAAGCAAATCCCGTCGAGTGGTCTTCTAGATTTCAAAAGCCGCCATGGCAATCCAAGTTAGAAGGATGGTCAATTAAATTGGGAAGGAAGGAAGGAAGGCTAACGTCATTACTTCGTCTTATGCTTTAGTTGTAAGTTTGATTTAGTCTGTCCACAAAAATTACAAATTAATTTCCTTGGGTCGTCTGTAGGTTTTAGATAGTCAGATTTACATTTTGGACACAATTCCATGCGTAATTTTAGGCTTGTGGACTAATAATGTGGGGTAGTTGCTTAGGAGAGGGAGGATTATAACTTGTAACAATTGCTGCTTAGCCGTCTTTTTAATTCGCAGGCGCGTACCAAGGTATATGACAATGCCGAAAGGTTATACCGAAAAAGATCGAAAACTTACTCGGAAAGAGAAATTAATATTGACGGCCGTTATCGGCGGTATAAATGGGTTTTTCCTTACCATATTCATCCTTCATGATAATCCGGTGGCAAATGAAATAATAAAAATTCTAGCCCAGATCTGAAATTAGTATCCAGCCCACCGAAATGCTGATTAAGTTTAATATTTATCGGTTCTCTTTTAAGACCCAAGATTAGTGCATTGCAATTATTTACCTACATTGCAATTTATTTTGTAAAGATTATTACCAATACATAGAATCTTTAAATACAACGAATATCCCTATTGGATTCAGCATGAGAACAATCGCCGTAGTGACAGTGTTTATAGCAATAATATCATATGTCTTGTTTTCTTCACCGGTAGCCGCTTCTATTAGCAGTCCGTCTACCGAACCACAACTACTTCCCACAAGCGTGAGTAGCAGCGTAAGTGTCAAGTGGTGGCAATGGCTGTTGTCAATACCAGCAAATAGCAATCCTATCTTTAGTAACCCTTGTAATGTAAAGCAAACTGATCAATTCTTTTATCTAGCGGGAACTTTTGGTGGATCAGCAGATAGAAACTGCACTGTGCCTAAAGGTAAACCAATTTTCTTTCCAGTCATAAATATTCTCGCCTCGTTGGATCCCACTCCTGACTTTAACACACTTGAGAAGCTAAAAATTGCTGCCGATGGATATATTGATGGAGCGACTGATGTAAAAGTTTCAGTAGATGGGGTGAGTGTAAAGAACATCAATAGTCTAAGAGCCCAATCACCACCTTTTAAAGTACAAGATAATTTAACCCCGGATGGTGTTTTAACTGCAGTTTCAGATGGCTATTGGGTTCCGCTTAAACCATTGAGCGTGGGACAACACACCATACATTTTGCCGGTAAGCAACCCGATTTTAATTTTGAATTGGATGTGACTTACCATATTACTGTCAAGTGATAACTGGTAAGGCGGTTCGTCTCACTAGTGGGCCTATCTTTAACCATAAATACTAGGTCTGTCTAAAATAGAAATGATGATGAAGTTAATTGCGATTCTTGCTGCGCTCTTGACAGGCGCAATGGGAATGTCACTAGTAGCACCTTCCGCAGCCCAAGCATTTTTGCTCGAGAATTGAACTAAAAATACAATACCTCTTTTTTTCTCCCAAACAATTTACTTCCATCATTAAAAAGAGTAAAGATTCCGATTATGAGACCTTTAAATAGCAAAATGAGACTTTTGGAATCATGTTGAGCATACTAAGTGAGACTCAGCAGGCCAATAATTGAGACCGTGACTATGAGATTTGATGTTACGAAGGCCTTACAATATTTGAAAGAAGCTGGCCATGAAATGTCTAGAGCCAAATATTTCAGACAGAAAAAGAAAATTGAAAACATGGCCCTTGAACGCATCACCGTATCGCTAAAGTTTCTTACAAAGAGCAACATTTGGAAAAGATAGACTGAATGGAATTGGCAGAGAAATTAATGTGGCACAATTATCATTTGGAACAAGATCCAAGTAAGAAAGTCAAGTTACTAGAATCATTCATAAGCATACAGCCTTATTTAGACTTTCTAGTTCCACCATCGAATTAACAACCATACTGTGGGCATTCGAATTCTATCAGAAAACGCATCTAGTTTAACTTTAATTCCATAGTTACCAGTGAATGTGTGGTATCCGGAAATTACTTCGCAATTACCATGAGTAGGATTTGCATTAAACTGACAGGGACATATCCGATCGCAATACAAACATCTAAAAAATATGCATGAACTTTCAACTTGGTTTTTGTTGTTGTGCTTTAGGGTTCAATAATGCAATCGAAATCATAGTATGAAATATTTATGGATATTAGTCTTCCCTGTCAAGTCAGATTAAACTTTAGGGCCAATTAACTCTAATCGATAAGCAATTTCTACCATTAGTTATCCAAAATATTGTCTAAGGGCGCAAAAATTTCATTAAACTCTCGATAGCTAAAATATTCGAAGGCTGGACCGTGGTTTAGGATAGTGTAGAATGTCGGAAATTGGAGCAGTACAAATCATGCTATTACTAGACGCTTACTAGATTCAACAATATTGACAGTAAAATATATTACATTGATGCTATAACCAGCTATGAAATTTATATAAAATAATTAAAAAAAATAAAGTTTAGTAACAAATCAAATTATTTTGATAAAATACTTTATAAAAGGAGAGGGTATTATTGATATTTTACAACTGAAATGCTATCTAATGATTTATTCGTTACTAATTGTCACGCCCCCGAGAAGGGGGGGTCCCAGTGAGAAATCGAGTGTTTGCAAGGGACCATACTGATGTATGGCATAATAATCATAATGCTGTAGAATTTGTAATATGTAATTCATGTTTATGGTGTGCATCTTGCATAGTTAGGGAAAATATCATATCCATGTGTCCCCTGTGTCATGATAATAAGATACAGATCATCCCTATCTTGTTTGACCAATTCATAGAGTTCAATCAAGACCCTTTACACCACCTGCGAGTAGAAATAGGGAGCGCAGACCCTGGTAACAATGATAATACCGAAGAATTGGAGGAAGTCCTTCTTTAATATAATGAAGATAACTGAGATTGAGGTTCCGACATTGCAACTGCTAGCTGAAGCGTGAGATAAATAACTCGGAGCGAATCTGCATGTATAGTTGGAAGTCTTGTTACCAAGGAATTATAGTACAGATTAATGTACATTGTTCGTTAAGGATTTCATAATTGTCACTCAATTACTGTTTTTGTGAACGTTTATTCCTTAAATTATCATCCATAGCTGTCGTTGCAATTAGCAGCTACTTAGAGGTAAACTAAAGTAAACAGTTGCTCCTTTTGCATCCTTATCATTATCACTATCACTATTGTTTTCAGCCCATATCCTACCACCATGGGCCTCTAAGATGCCTTTTGAAACAGCTAATCCTAGACCTATCTTAGCGAAACTTATAATATGTTTTGTAGATATTAGAGGCATTAATTCAGGAGTTAGTCCGTTTCCCGAGTCTCTTATACTGACGATAACTTCTTGCTCCCCACTAACTATGTCCTTCTTGGTAAGGGCAACAGATATTGTTCCTTCATTGGTAAATTTAAGGGCGTTATCCATTAGATTCGAAATAACTTGACGAATTTTATCTTTGTCAGCGTTGACAAGGATTGGTTCTTCTTTTCCTGGTTTCACTATTAAAAGTTGTACTGGATTGCCACGAGGGATCTGATTTCTAAATTGGTTTACAAGAAATTTCATCTCTCCATTCAGATCAAAACTTTCCTTGTTCAAATTCAAGGATTGACTCTCAATTCTCGTAAGAATCACGATATCGTTGGATAATCTCTGAAGTCTGTTAACATGCCTGCGTATTGACCATATGAATTCTTCTGACCTCTCAGGATACGCTAGCATTAATTCAGAAAAAGATAGAATGGCTTGTGTGGGCGTTCTCAACTCATGACTTGCGATATTGATAAATTCGTTTTGCATTTTGTCACGAACTCTCAGGTCTGCAATTAGAGTACTTTCCCTCCAAAGTAATTCAAAAAACGACCTGAATAAATCAACAGTATGTTTGCTATTAGAATAGATAGGAAAGTCAATTGCTTCAGAAAACAATTCCGCAAAAGGATTCTTAGCTTCAGCACTAAAAAGCCTTGAGCCATCGACTATAAACATACTGTATGTTGAAATGTTGCCATCTAAAATTCTGACATCAGGAGCCTCCTTACGAATACCGTTTACAATTTCTAAATTCTCACTGGTTAGCGGGCAGATAATCTTTACTAGTGCTTCATTATTTTTAGATGCTGCTATCAGATAATCGAAAAGCCCTATTTTGTCCATTCTGTTCATGGCCTTACTGACAGGTAGGAACAATAACGCTTCTTTTTTTACAGACTTCGCAAGATCGACTACAATTTCAGCTGCCTTTTCACGGTCGGTAATAATTTCAAGAAATTCATGTTCAAATCCTTCCTGAATTTCTCTGATCTTCTCCTCAGCAGGGATAGCCTTGTCCCATAAAGTATCAAACAAGTATTGGTGCTGTTCCACAATTGTTTTAACATTACTATAGATAAGCTGTGGTGTACCCACCGATTTCTGAGGAACTGGATCAGTTATATATTCCCCGTCACTAACGGCAAAATCTGCCTTTATTCCCTCCAAATGATGCAGCTCGGCAACTCTCATTAATTGCTTGCAAAAATGGAGATTCTCCTTTGTAACTTCAGTAACAAATCTTATCTTAACATTTCTGTTTTTAAAATCTGCAATATTTTCCATATATGCTTGAAGTGTCGCACCCAATGAAGTTCCCTCCACACAAACATTAAGTTTACTTTTTATATTCAACAAAAATTGACTTGTTCCTTCAGCTATTTTTTCAAAACCATGCAATACCTCAGTTTTTTCGGTATAGACGTTATTAGTAGGGATTGTCAAAATTGATGTACATCATAATTTAGGGCTCCAAGACTTAAAAACAGATCATACAATTTGCTTTTCCTTCGCTAAGAAGTACTATTTTGATATATCACGTATTCGCACTAGAATTTGTGTAAGTACGTACTTATGATATATTACTTGAATTTTTCCAAGTGTATTTCTATCTCATATAAAGAAGACCTTCTGAATACATATAGCCATCGACATTGTCCAGAGGATCAGCATATTTCTTGTTAAAGCATCCTTTACCGTTTCCATCGCAAATCACGCTGTTCACTCCTATGTCTTGCATCAACAATACCGAAAAGTTAATGTTTTCTTCGTTCATAGTAATATTACTAAAAAAGTGAAAGAAAAGACTCAGTAAAAGATAATTTACTTGCTTAGAGTTGCCAGATGTATCAGGGAACTAAAATAAGATCGTTTAAAGGGCATAATTAGCTATAATATATGTACATTATCTCATGCAACCGGCCATATCATGTTCAAAATGTCAGCTTGATCATCTAATAACAGATCCAGATTCTGGAGAGATCGTGTGCA
>JBIOZE010000026.1:0-15464 GCA_044870745.1 Nitrososphaeraceae archaeon
TGTTGCTGACATTGATTAATTAGCAAAATATTGGAATTTAAGGTCTGAAGCACTTTATTGAGAGGGAGGGAGGGAGGGAGGTAGAGAGAGGGAATTGTGCCTTTGGGTATTCCTATCAGTAACACAAACTATTGCTTTTGACTTTTTTCACTTTCTTTTGATAGTTTCTTTGTGGAATACCACCTATAGATGAACTTACTGGCTATCATTACTGCTGCGATAACAGCCCACACCCATAAAGGAGGATTTTGAAATGGCATAACTTTGTCCTATAACTTAGGTCTAGGTAGTAAGAAATTTATTCTCTTACTCTATGTCTAGCTTGCTCTTTACACTAAGCCCTCTGAACCATTGCTATAGTCCCATGTCGAAAAATAACTTGGAGTAATCTCGATGATAACTGCAATCCCACTTCTGGACATGTCCATTAACATCTTTGCTCCCTGACTTTCAAGATTTCCTAAATATTTTACAACTATTTTTTCTTCAATGGATACGTTATGATCTACATTCCCAAGTACTGTCACCTTCCCTTTTCCTCGTACCCCTCTGTATGGTTGATTTGGTTCATCTATACAAAAGTAAATCGTATCATGATTTTTTAAATTAGAAACCTTTCTTGATTGCCTCGAAGTTCCAATGTATAATTTGTTCGTAGCTACGTCATAGTAAAACCACGTAGGATGTATATTTGGATCTCCTTTTTCATCTAATGTCGACAAGTGCAAATTCAATTTGCTATTAGTCAGGAAATCAACAACTCCTTCTTTGGTCATTGCAGCCCCAAATCCGGGATTGGCGTTAAGAATGTGCATAGTCATACCTGTTTTGCAAGGGGTATAACTCTTATGATGACTATTATCGATCAAAGAAAGAGGCAAATAATATTATTAGAATACACAATCTTTAATAGGCGTTCTACTGATTTGAGTATAATGAAAAATCAAATCTCAATAATCGGAATAGCTTTGTCGATTTTGTTTGTCGCAACAGCTACAAGCAGTGTCTCAGCACAAAACGCCACTACAAATATGTCAAACGCTGCTGGAAATATGAGCGCATCAGCCAATCAAACCATGGGAGAGCTTGGACAAAATGCCTCTAGTGCTATGAATCAAACAGGCGAGTCAGTGAATGCCACAATGGGAGAGCTTGGACAGAATGCAAGTAATCTTGGTGGAGATATACTGAACAAGACTGCTGAAGTTGGCAAATCAATCGGTTCAGGTGCAGCAGACGTACTTGGTAATATAAGCGGAGAAATTAAGGAAGGAATAGGAGCAAAGTAAGTACTTTTCCTTTCTTTTCTTTTCTTTTAAAGCCAAGTTTCCACTGATATATTTCGTAGTGTACATATTGTAATTACCGTTAACGGAAGTGGTGGACGGGATACAGTTCCTTTTCCACTTTCCATTTGAATCAATCTTCTAACCAAGCCAATCTGTATTTCGGACAATAAAATCGAGCCGTAGTAATGTTTAGTTAGTAACGTACGGAAAGATGATTTCGATCCCATGGATAGCTTAAACATGAAACCTCAAGTAGCTTGTTATTAATAGTAAATAGCAAAAATACATCATTAAAGAAGTAAGCAAAAAAGCAAATGTTAATCTAGTTTAGTAAATAGGATAAACACGAATGGGACGATTAGGAGATATCTATCTATACGTCCGTAGTACCGTTGCCAAAAGTCCATACAGATTTGGTTGGATTATTGAGGGTAAGCTCGCTGCTAGTGGACGTTTAATGTCCCCTTCACAATTGGCATGGGCTGCTAGCCATGGTATCAAAAGTGTGGTTACAATTAGAGAATTTCCTCTCGAATCCACATGGTTTGCAAGTGGATGTGGAATTGCTTATAGGCATATACAAGTTAAAGACCATGACGCGCCTCTTGTAAAAGAACTTGGTGAGTTAGTTACTTACATTGACACTGAAATAACAAAAGGAAGACCTGTAATAGTTCACTGTAATGGAGGAAGTGGACGAACTGGGACGGTTTTGGCAGCATACTTGATGAAGAATGAAGGCTTAACAGCACAACAGGCAGTCCAAAAAGTAAAGGAGATTAGAGGCAGAACTGCTACATACAAGAAACAACTGGATACTCTAAAAGAGTATCAAAGTTACTTGGATGTGGTTGAGGAAAATGGAGAAACCCACAGCCAAATCTGACGATAAAAAAAGTGAACTCGCTTTGGCAAGTTAACATTTCAATCATTTGGGTGGGTTCGTAAATTTCTAACCCAAGGAACTCTTGGTGTCAATACAAGTGTTTTGTATCTCTACTATTTGGCTTTGCATTGTTATTCTTGTGAATATTGTATTTATTGTTGTGATTTGCGCCTATGATACTGTTATTGTTGCTATTGTTCCATACATTCTTAAATGAACTTAGGATATTTTCTGAACCCACAGATTCTCGATACACCTCTTCTGACCACATAACTCTATCTACGCCTTCCATGTGTTTTATACTCGAAATAGTATTCATCAGTTGATCGGTATTTTCATATGCGTAATCACTTACTACATCAGAGTTGCCTATTTGAACTGATGAAGATATCATTCCATCCATCTTCGACAGTTGCGTAACACGTTTTCTAATGTCTCCATCATACAGACATACGTGTAGGGCTCCCCTCTTTAATCCAAGTCTCTTGAAGTTGGGTTGGACTCCCACATTAACGATTCCACTTGAAATAATCCTTCTGGTTCTGCGCTGTATAGTACTGAGTGGGATTTTTAGTTGAGTTGATATTTGCCTATTGTCACGCCCAGAACACAAAAGTGCAATTATCCTAAAATCAGTATTGTCTAGGGAAATATCTTGCGGGTTGATATTTTTCATAATTCTGTTAGATAAGGCGCAAGATCTCCGTTGTCGAGATTATGTTGTCGGCCATATACTATACATTACTTCAATGCTATTAACTCTATCTACGATGCCTTCGTACATAGACTTTTGTTTCTTATTTCTAGAATCAAATAACGATAAACCTATCACTATTTGAATCAAAATTAGCAACAATTGTATGACGTTTCACTAATATTATCCATTTTTAAAGATACAATCATTGATAGCAACAAGTATGTCTACTGAGGTAAATTCAACGATAAAATAATCGAATCTGTGGCCCTTAATCCATAATTCACGTAACTTTACTAGTATAAATAAAGTATTAAACTATTCTTTTTTTCAAGCTCCACATGCATCAAGTGAATCCTTTCAGCTAGATAGAATCACTTGCATTCCAACCTCGTTTATTAGCCTAGATATATGAATTGGTTTTTGAAGCAACTTATCAACGCACGAGCATTCTCGAAATAATTCATCATTAATTTCAAACGCACTTATTAACAATGTTTTCACATTGGAGTTAATCTCTTTTATCTTCTTCAATAATTCTATGCCATTCATTTCGGGCATCTTAAAATCTGAGATAACTGCCTCATATTGAGAATGATTTATAGTAAAATGTTCCAATGCCAAACGTGGATCTGTAAACCCAAAGACGTCAATTTCCCTAAATCCAGACAGAGCATCTTTAAACAGCAGGACTAGATCTAACTCGTCATCTACAATGCTGACATATTTATGGATATTAGATGATATTTTGCGTCATCTTTCTACCATTTCCATGATGTACCGTAATAATATACGAACACAAGTTGCTATTAAGTGAGATGTTACTAGAACAATTGTGACACTTTTGTAATTAAGCTCCATTATTTCTTAATATGCCAGATTTTTCGAGTATACAGGTAGAATTAAGCAGGTTCACGCAGGCTATAAGCAACTAGGCAACGAAGAATATGACAATGAATTGATGCAACTTGTAAACAAAGTGATATACCTTTTTTGCATGATATTAATTTATATCATGACTGATATATTATTACTGGAACGTTGAAACAGAAATCTGATGGCAAATAAGGCTAAATTCCTAACAAACTTTTATACAAAGTATCGTAATACTATCTCTCTCAACAAGAATCTACTTATTTCAGGCATAGTGGGATTCCTTGTGAGTATAGTGGTTGCATATGTGACGACGAGGTATTCGACAGACGATTTTGCAAATTCTGCTGTAACAGTAATAACGGGATTCATATTCTCTAAAATTACCTTTGTGATTCTTTTTCATCTAGATAATAAGAAGAAATACACTAAAAGATTTACTGGCAAACTGAACATACCTGTTCTAAAAGAAATAGTAAAAAAGATGATATTTGCTGATTCTATATTTGATATTGTCAATAATGTGACAAGATTCTTCGTTCTGCTTGAACTACTGGAAATGGATTATCAACCAGTGCAGGCAGCTATTATTGCCTCGATTATAGCATCATCGTTGTCTTATTTAGCTATAAATTTGATTGTGCGAAGAATTCACGTATTTAGTTCAAAGAGGAAAATATTCTAAGATGCAATTGTTAATGCTATTCCGAACATAATTATTATTCATTTTATGTCTTCATGGGGTAACATCTCCTTCCCTCTAAAAGAGACCCAGTTCTTTTTTCTGAATAGATAAAACAATGCACCTGTTATTATGATCATCGACAATAATACCAGGAAAAACCCTGATGGCAATGCACCAAGATTGTTCAAGTCTAGACCATTCATACCATATATTCCAGTAACCAATGTAAGAGGTAATAGAATTGCAGCAAAAATAGTAAGCACTCGCATGGTATCATTCATTTGCAGAGAAATATTTGCTATGTAAAGGTCTCGCACGGAGTTAATAGTGTCCCGATAAGACTCTACTAACTCTATGAGCTGTGTAATATTATCATATGCCATTTGAATATACTTTACCTCATCTTGATCTTTTTCCATATGGGTAAGAAAGTTGACTACATCTCTAATACGCCAGAAATGTCTTCTGAACCCTATCAATTGTCGCGACAATCTAGCAAGATGTCCTATGGTCTCTTTTGCAGGATGGCTTAACGCTTTTTCTTCGAGATCTGTCATAGTTAGTTCCACGGCTGTTAAAACCTGTTCATATCTATCAATCATTTCGGATAAGATGTTGTAGAATAGGGCTTCTATAGAATCCTTCAACATCTTTTTGTTCTCATGCTCAAGCAGCTTACGTGTACTTTGTAGTAATTCTACTTCTGCTGAATGGATAGTAATCAACCAATTCTTTCCACAAAATAAGTATATACCCTCGGTAACAACAGTTTGTGAGTTCTTGTATTTCAAATCTAATATAATTGTAAATTTGTGGTCTTCTAATAATCTGATCTGAGGTTTTTTAGACCTGCGAGTATACAGCTCAATTGCATTCTTGTCCAGACGGAAATGAGTAACGAAACTTTGGAGAATCTCATCTGTGGGATCCACCAGATCTATCCAAATTTTATTCTCAGTTTTATCAGTTTGAATATCATCCAGCTTTTCTAATTCTTTAACTTCATTCGGATCGTAGGTAATTATCGTTTGGGGCTTCAACGCACGGAGGCTTCCGACCTGATAGTTAGCGCATTATGATAGATTTTGAAAATCGCTGGAAGTACGCCAACAGGTTCGCCGTCAAGTGACAGCGTAATATTCCTTTCTTTTGGCATGAAGGCAACCTCTGATGCCCGATAATAGAGAATATCTTCCTCGCCAGTATACTGACTTTCACCTTTCATTTCCACAAGTTTTTTAAGCATTTTAAGACTGCCTGAATTCTTCATGATAACTATGTCTAACAAACCATCAGACATATCTGCTCGTGGGGCTGCATTGAATCCACCTCCCAAGAACTTGCCATTTGCAACAATACCCATCGTCATATTACTAGTAATCTTCCTATCTCCATTCATTATGATATCGCATTCATTACTTTCATAAGTTGGCAATGTAGAAATAATTCCTGCCATTGTAGAAAGGAAGCGACTCTTTATTTTGCCTCTCACTCTCTTGGATCTATCGATTATCTCTGCTCCTACACCCATCTCAGCTGCATTCAATACGATTCTGTTATGTACGATAGATGGATTATCTTTGTCAGTTACACTTACGCCAATCACGTCTATTTTGCGGTTTTTCATTTGTCGGATATGCATAAATGATTCGATACCTTGATGTGGTATCCCCAGAGACGCCGCCAGTACATTGCGGGTTCCTGACGGTACTATCCAAAAGACACCCTTTGGATTTATGGGATTCAATTTTGAAGCGGGTTTGAACTTCGCATAATCGAGGGCGGACTTGTTTTTTGGTTTAATATCAAAAAATCCATTTGCAATTTCGTTAAGGGTACCATCGCCCCCTACTCCAGCGATATTCCTGTACCCCGCTCTCAATAGTTTTCGCGTAACAAGTGTCCCATCATTAGCTTTTTTCGTGAAAATAATTCGATGTCGATTAGGTAGAAATTCCCTTATTTTTTCGTATGTCTCATTCCAATTATCCCCAGTCGCCCCACCTTGAGAATTTGGGTTGAGTATTAGAATTAGTTCTCTAAATTTGGAGTCGATATTGGAATCTTTCCTAGTGTCAAGTATAATCGGGGATTTAAGAGCGGGAGTCAGATATTAAAATCAATGCTTCTTCATATTTAATAGTATGCACTGGGTGTTGAATATTTAATCCATTCACCTACGATTTTTGCTTGGCCCCCTCCATAGATATAAAGTATGTTATACTATAATATAGTAATGACAGACGAAGTTGAAGTAAAATCTGAAACAAAAGTGGATACTAAAGGTGAAACTGAACAAGCATTAGAGAATATTGGTGATAAAGTTAAAGCTGGAGCAAAAGCCCTCGGTAAGAAAATTGAAGATCCAGACAGAGATTTAGGTACAGAATACGATAAAGAAAAAATTAACGAAAAGGTCGATTAAAATTTCCCCTTTTTTGAGCTTTTTTTGACTCTATGTGTTTGTTAACGCTATGTACGTGAAATAAAATATCATATATTCCACAGTTAATGTTATTCCCTCATAAGTAGACAGCTACCTGATGCCGCAATGTACTTCATTTATAACATTAGTCATTAAAGCATATTTTGATAGCATCACGATGATAATAGACGGTGCAAGCTAAGAAAGGCCCATGTGCAAAATAGATTTTTATTGATCTATAACGGATATTAACTATTATTACTATTCCATAGTGATGACATACAAAGTTATGATGCTACTACTGATAATATCAGCAGGCATCACTGCAACAATAAACTTAGGGCTTCCAGTAGCCAACGCTCAACAAACTATAGACGTTACTAAGGCAACTGATGGTAAGGCCACTGGTGGAGAGAAAATGGGAACGGTAACAATAACTCCTGAAGAACATACAGTAGATATTGTAGCAAATATGACAGCACCTCCTGGAGAAGGCAACGTATTCGAAGGCTGGTTGGTAGATTCAGGTGGTTCTGAATACAAATTGTCTCTCGGAGAATTCCAAAAGAACGGAACACTGCATTACAAAGAAACTCTAGTTAATCCATACACATACACACAATTTATTGTGACTGAAGAACCATTTGAAGATAACGATCCAAATGCAGCAGCAGCATTTGCAGGCTCAGAACTTCAAACTCCATTCGGACAGTAAGAGCACCCTCTTACTTTTTTTTAGAACAAGTAACGCACTGTAACTACTGAATTTTTTATGAGAGGCAGCGTATTAATGGGATGTTTTGTATATGAGCTTCAGCATTGAAGTAATCAGCATGGATGTAAAAAATTACGAGGTTGTTTAACTAATCTTTTAGTACCCAATTGAATTAAATTGCACGTTAGAAATATTCAGGGATTGTTCTTTGAACAGATACAGATCGCATAAAGTTAGAACCTCTTATCAAGTTGCTAAGCTTTAATCCAACTTTTCTTACTGCGGGTTCATCATCTGAATACGAAAATCTATCTAATAATGCATTGATTACAGAAGATATCGACTCTTTGCTGTTCTGAAAATCCTGAAAAGAAGTTTCTCTGGTTTCTATTGTAAAATCCGATCTTACTAGTTTAACTCCTATTGTCCGAAATAGATAGTCGCCTCTCTGTGCTCTTTCATAAATTTCGTCTACAAGTTCATTTACAAATTTAGCAATTTTGCCCTTGTCTGTTGTGTGTCTATTCAAAGTGCTCTCAGTACTCATAGAAATATGATCACCCCTTGTAACCACAGGGTCGTCGTCTTTACCGTTTGCTACATTCCACATCCAAGTCCCGTTTGCTCCAAATTTCTTTACTAGTTTGCGCACATCCATTGCTGCGAGCTGGCCAAGCGTTACTATCCCCAATTCTTTTAATCGTTCTTGTGTCTTAGGACCTATCCCTGCAACCAAGCCAACCTCAAGAGATTCCAGAAACTTGGTCAAGTTGTAGGGATATACTACTGTCAAGCCATCAGGCTTGCGGTAATCTGATGCAATTTTTGCTGAAGATTTAGTTGTCGTTACTCCAATAGAGCACAGTAAGCCACATTCACCTTTGATTGCTTGTTTTATCTTCATTGCATAGACTTCAGGTTCAATCTCTGCTCTTTTTAATGTACAGTCCAAAAAGGCCTCATCTATACTTGCTTGCTCTAGGACATCGGCAAATTGTTCAAGTACTTTCATTACTTTCTTAGAGACTTGACTGTAATAGCTGATGTCAACTGGAAGACGAATTAGGTTGGGGCATAAAGATACAGCTTGTGAAAGTGGCATTGCAGATCGGACACCATATTTTCTTGCTTCATAAGAACATGAAGATACTACACCCTTGTTTATTTCACCGTCTCTTTGGTCTGTCATTATTACTGCATGAGATTTTCCTTTCAAAGTATTGTCTCGTAGCTCTTCGCATGATGGATAAAACGCATTGAGATCGACACACATGATCACTCTTCCAGACCATGTCTCCTGTTCCTCGTGCGACAACAGACAGCTGAATAATAGAATTCTATCCATATTTTATTCTTGATTTCACTTTTTAACTGGAAATAAATGACAAAATCCAAGACGTGGTGATTCAGGCGAGATTGAAAGAATCTTGCAGCAAAAGATTAAACAATATAATCCATTAATTAACTAAAGTGTTCAACAGCTAGATTGTAATGACTCTGTCTTTGTGGTATGCCAACAGCTCTTCTGTTTGTTTCTTCGTGAACATGATATCAAAGTCACGCTCGTTATAGAAACACAATTCTTTCCATTTTTCTACCTTGAGGTCCTTGTGTAGAGTCCTTTCATATTCTAAGAGCTCTGATGCCTTTTTGACGTGATGAAATACTGACATATCGGCAACTACAAAAATAGTCTTGTCATTGTGCTTATTTTCCAGTTCTTTTGTAAACTGGCGTAGTCTTTCAATATCTGGGCCCTTGAAATACGGATTAGTAATTACATCCTCAATATCGACAATAATTAGAGTGCCTCGCCTTTCATTTTCTTTTACGTTGATACCCATTGATTCGAGTAATTCTCTGACCTTATCTGTGCTATCATAATAAGGCAATAAGGCAATCACAGAATTTGGGGCATTTTCGATTTGGACTTTAATATATTTGGAATACACTTTTCTCATCACTTCTAGAGTGGAATATAGAATTAGATAATGATGACCTATTGGGACACTTACGAGGCTACTTGAAATTTCTTCTTCGCGAGCCCATTTATTGCCCTTTTCATCTCCAGAATCAAAATAGGTTGACGGGCCCATGAGAAGCATTGTGCAATATTACTTAATACACATTCACAGACAGAAGGCTAAAAGAAGATAGATTTGTCTAACCTCGATTTGATTCTCCAATTTTTAGAGCATCAAGGCTGAAAGAGGGGGAGGCGCGCTCTCAATGGTGCTACCTCTGTTATTACTCTGAGCAGTATATTCATTGCTACCAATCTTGCAAATCCCTCGAACGGTGGGCTGCAAACTCGGTTGCTTTCTTTTGATACTTGATCTTGGCCCACCTATTTTTTTGACAAATTGTGGACATTGAGCCAACGATTTCTCCTCCTATCAAGAATATGTACACTGCCAATCCCATTTGAGAAAGTGGTCAGTTTCTGCTACCAGTCTATTTGTTGAAATTGTTGTCAAAGGACAATAATATTTTTTAGGTTCCCGACTGATAAAATATATAACCTGTGGGTCATGACTCCAACATGAAACTTCAAGATCTAATAGTCGTTACATCAGTTTTTTCCATTCTGTTGGCATATTCTGCCTTAGTCGCAAATGCTTACGGACAGTTGGATCGCTATTGGATGGTTCTTAGTGGAGATCAGCAATCACCAGCTGTCAATTCAGATGCTATTGGTTTTGTTAGTTTAAAATTCGATGAAGATTCTACCAGGCTCATATACAATGTTAATCTAGATAATATACACAACGTTACTGGTGTCTACCTTTACTATTCAAGTTCGAATGGAAATGACACTAAGGTTCTAGATTTTTTGAAGGAAGCAAGAGAATCCAATAAGCAATTCAAAGTGTCAGAAACATCTGGGCCAGTAGAGACAACTGGGACTGTCGGTCTTGGTGGTGTAACTAAACACGATCTTAAGGGACCCTTAAAGGGAAACTCTTTGCCGCATCTTCACAAGTTGGTAGATGACGGAAAAGTGTTCGTTGTTGTTCATACAGAGGATTTTCCCAATGGTGAGATTAGAGGAAACTCGTTTGTTGCTATTGACAGAGTATTTCCTGACCTGAACGAATTCCGTTGGAACTAGTTAAACTATGTAGAGTATAGGATTCATAATTTACCATTATTTTGATTATTAGTATTTGAATGAATGCAAGTATAACAAGAGCTATTCGAAGTTTAACCATCCAAAATTACTTACTGTTGTCGCTAGTTCATGGAAGAGAGAAATAGTAGCAACTCATATTGATTATTTATGAGCCAGTCCCTCTGTAAGGGCATTCTCGCACTTGATGAATCTATAAGGTTTGCAGCTATTGCAAGTAGTCTTGGTAAGCTGATTGCTGAGGATTATAGGGCTAATTTGAAGCCTCTTCTGACCAAGGAGGAAACTGCACAATACGCGATCCAGGCTGTTACTAGGGCTGCAATGAGAGAGGATTTCACATCCAAATTGGGACCATTTCAATATTCAGTCGGAAAATATGCGAAGCTAATGCGTGCTGTAATTCCAATTGACGCGGTAATTCCAATTGATGATCCAAAGGAACAGGCATATTTGCTACTGTCTCTTGATGCGGACTCTGATGCAGTAGGGATTATAGAGAACAAGATTATGAAATTTTTGAAAGATAATCTTCAAAGCAAGTAACTCTATAAGAAATAAACAGATTATTTTTATGAAAATGGAAAGGATAAAACCTTGTAATGCCCCTTAATTATTTGTCACAGTTAGAATATTTAGTTGCTCATATGATACATATCATTTTATTGTCATCGACAAAATAGATTGCTGTGTGCTATCTCGTTCCGTTTACTGAAGATATTCTAAAAATTGTCGGCGTGTCAAGATATTTTGAAAGGATATACAAGTTACCATCTGGACCTACATCCATGTCTGTGACTTTGCCTAGGCCATATGCAAACATTACGTTTGCAACGTCCAGTTTTTCTGCTAGAGTATTGTTAATTAACTTAGTTGGTAGCAATTTTGTTCTATTTTCATTCAAATCAAAATCGTAGATTTCGCCCAAATTAAAAGATGCAACAAATAAATCATCCTGATATGCCGTTCCTAACTTTCCTGAATTTAAGAATTTGAGTGCAGTAGGTGCTGTCCTTTTCTTCCAAACAAACTCAGGGGCACTATATTTGCCTCTTTCACCGAAATCGACTAATCCTTCGGGTAGTTCAAGAGCTGACTTTCCAGTATTTGATATATTTTGACGTGCCCCAATACCTTGAATCTTATTCCATCCACTATTAAATCCCGGTTCAACAAGATTGATTTCATCACCAGATTGAGGACCATTTTCAGTATCCCATAGTTTGCCAGAAACCGGATCAAAGTCAAATCCAAAGCTATTTCTGATTCCATAAGCATAATAGAGGTTAAGAGGAGGATTTTCTCCTAGGATTCCTGTTCCAACTGCATTTCCATCTTGAGTAAATCTAAGTATACCGGCTCTGCCGTCTGGCAATACTCCATCAATATTATTCTGAGCCATAGTCCTAGTGGTTATGTTTTGATCTCCATGCATTTCACCAACTACAAGGTACAAATTATTATCTGGGCCAATTTGCAGGTTCCCGCCTATATGAGAATAGCGATTTGCTGACGGCGAAGTAAACAAGAGTTTGGGGTTCGTAAGTTTATTATTTATTAGTTCGTATCTGTAAAGTTTATTGTAAGAGCTATCAGTACCTGAAGAATTGCTCACGTCGCCGTTGGATGATTCTGTGTAATATAGAAATACATACTTTTTGTCAGTATTGTTTGAAATGGCAATTCCAAGAAGTCCGCTTTCCCATTGGTTGGTGACATTAACATCCAATACTGGCTCAGCTATAGTTTTACCGTCTAGAATTTTTTGAACCTTTCCGTCATTCTTATTTAATAGTAAAATATCATCATTTCCCAAGAAAGCAAATTGAGTAACTGATGTGAATTGGTTCAGCTCTCGCAATCCAGGAGTAAAGTTTCCCTGATATATTATGTCCAGTTTTAGATGAGGATCAATAACCGTGGGCGTATTACAGGGCTTTGGACATATCTTATCTGCTGCAGATCCAGATTCGTTTGCTAATACTAGACTTGATGACAAACAAGAACAAACAAAGATGATTAGTGCCAAAAAATGGATAAGCAATTATACGGCTTTGTTATTAGCCGACTTTTTAAGATAACCATTTATTGAATCTAGCCAAGATTTCTTAATGGCGCAGCAAAGGCAACTGGGATTTGCATATAAATACGCTAGAACTAAATTCATGTCAGACTAATTTTCTAGCTCCTGACTTTAAAAAATTTCTATGTCCTTCAGCCTTTCGTTAGAAAGAACTTGTGAATATGCTGGCATAAATATTATTCATAAAAGTGTATATCGACGGAGATTCAATACTAGACGATGAATTTGCGGTTTTTGTCGACTTGTCATGTGTCATTTGTAAGAAGTAAAATACAGACCATCAGGGTAAAAAGTTTTAATAGCCCATTTAAAAAATTCCATCATTATGGGACTGGACCCGAAGAGAGTTCGTACTAAAGTGAAGAAATAGATGCGGCATGGAGTGATACTTTCCACGTGGTCGGTGCTTTATTATCAAGTGAGCCATGGTCAACTGAATTACCATGAGCCCTTCAAGGTGTGCAATTTCTTGTTATGACAATATTCAATATTCATAATTTCTCTGGTATCCATACTTCGTTATTATTAATATCATTAGCATACGCAGGTATCTTTCTCAACATCATCGCAATGGCTCCTTATGGTTATGCCAGTGCACAGGAGGTATTAACCGCTGCATTTGTAGGTGATATATCATGCAATAGTAACGGTAGATCGACAATTGAATCAATCAAAGCGGATAATCCTGATGTATTTATTATGCTAGGTGATATGTCATATCAACCTTCGGTCGGTTGCTTTTCTGATCATGTTAAAGACCTTAAAAGTCAGGGTGTCACTGTTAGATGTGATATTGGCAACCATGATTCACAAGCAGAGGGGACTGATGCGCTCGAAAAATTATATTGGAACCTGTGTGCAGGTGGCTCATCCAGACAAGGCTTTTGGAAGTTACATGCTGGTGACATTACTATTCTAGGTATCAATACGCAGTGTGATGGTAATAAAAATCATACAGCCACAGAACCACCCTGTGATACTTCAAGAATACTAAAATTCTTGAAGAATGTAGACAGCAATGCATTTGTTGTTGTCACAGCACATAAGCCATTATGCGAGTCACCAAAATCGAAAAGTCCAGCATTTGAGTGCAATAATGATATACTGCAAGAATTTGATCGCATTGGAGTGATAACAACTATAGGCGCAGATAATCATTGTTCGGCTTATGATGAAGGCAAGTTCATTGCAGGCTCAGGTGGAAGGTCTCATTACTCTTGTTCTGGATGGGATTGGGTTGATGATACCAAGTACGCATACTTGTTTATGGTTTATAAAGATGGTAAGCTTGATTTTGTATTCAAGCATTTCAAGACTAGGGCTGAAATATCACCACATTTTCTGATAGATAGCAATGAGAACCAGGAAGTTTTACCCAGAAATACTAAAGGAAACACTTCACATACGTTAATTCAAACAGTAGAGGGGACTGTAGAGTTTAAGGATAAGAATGGAACCATATACTATCAGATACCAACTGTGCCCGGCGTAATTCCTATTCCAAACGAGAAGTAATAGTCAAAAAACTGATTCATTCATTCACTTACAGCTTTTCAATTGAAAAGGTATCTTCATCACGGCCGTTAACACTATCGTAAAAAGAAGCAATTAGTGTCTTTGTTCCATTGTTACTAACATGTATATCTAGAAAGCCATTTGTCGTGAATTGAGTTACTACGAATGGATTGTGTCCTAAGAAATTGTACAATTCATCTCCTGCCGTGCCTACAGTAACAAAGATGGGGCCCTTGGGATTCACATAATTGGAGTCATTCTTGTCAACTATTATTGGATATGATTGCCTAAGCTCATTCACTTGCAAAGGATAGGTTCTCTGATAGTTGTGATTGTGAGCTGTGATGACCAGATCTACACCATATTTTTCAAATAGTGGATGATATCCATCCCGTAAAGCTATTGGACCAGGGTGAACTGTTGGTGACGTATAAAACGGCCTGTATCCATAGACTATGATCCAGTCGATATTTGGATTTATCGATGCTTGTGCCAAATCGTTGGCTACAAAATTGTATTGAGGAGAACCTATTGTGAAAGGAATGAATTCCTCCTTCCCTGTAGACATGGCTAGAAAATGGACGTTTTGATCGTCAAAGGAGTAATAGGGTTGATCAAGTTCAAAATGATTGGCGTATTGAGCAAATCGAGAAGGTGAATCATCTTTGTTGTTGCTATCTGTGTCGTGTTCCCCTAACGCAATCTTGACATTGCCATCATAGTCCGAAAATTGGTCAAAAAAGCAAGCAGGATTCTTGTCCTCGGATAGATCACCAAGTGCCAGGAACAAATCAGGGTTTTTCTCTTTCATCTGGTTTACTACCTCTTCAGTTACTCCATTACAGCCATAATCACCTGCTGCAACTAAATTTATTCCATCTTTTTTAGTCACAATATTTTGATCTTCGACATTAGGTGCGGCATTAGTTGCTGCTATACTATTACCTACGACTGTTTCCGTATTACTATTGCCTATGGCCGAAATTTCTGATGGGGCAACAAGATTGAAGGAGCCTGTAATCGCTTGAGGCTCGTATCCAGGACTTGTCACTTCAACTTGTACCACGAGCTCACCCAAATCACCATTCTCGCCTATGATCCAAGGATATACGAAATTTCCATTCAAATCCGTAACGCCATCAAAGTCTTTTTCGTAGTTATCACCTGGA
>JBIOZE010000027.1:0-4077 GCA_044870745.1 Nitrososphaeraceae archaeon
AGTGTCGCTGTAAAATCTGCAGAATTGGGAGATACCGATGTAATTAAATCTTGTATAACAGGTCTGTTTAGGATATTACATTATGCTCTTATACATAAAGACATAATTGGTATTCCATTCACTTTAACTACAGAAGATTCCAAGAGAAAGATTAATAAGATGAAATTCCAAGAAATAGAAAATAACAATATCAAAGAAAATCATATTGATACAAACAATGAACCGCTTCAGACGTCTACACTAAAAGCAATAATAAATCCAAAGGAGATACTATTAGATTCAGTAATTCTAGTAGAATTATCAGTCATAATAGATAAGATTCTAATAACTAGAAATGTACCTATTATTAACCACATCGTTAGTGAATACATTGCACAGTGTAACAGCCTTGTTCGTCAAGATAAACATCAAGAATTTAGGATGCTTACTGATTGGTGCTCAGGTCAGCTATCTTTGGTTTCAAAGGCTCTTCCACCACATTTATCCTCTTCCTTTATTGAACAATTATTAACCTTCAAAAAGGATTTAGAAAAGGGTCAACCTCAATTTGCAAAATTATTTGATATATATATGAAGAACATTATTTCTATATCATAAGAATAGAAATTCAAAGTACTGAAGTTCAATCGAGCTAATCCATTGCGGTACCGCAATAAAACATATTGACAATTCCCATCTTCATTGAATAAAATTTTCATGTCATTGTTACTATTATCATTGGCTGACTTCTTTATCTTTATGAAGGCTTTAAGGAAAAATAGAACTATAATTCATTACTAATTTACTAATGCTAAGTTTGTCCATTTCCTTTAGATGAGAAATCTTTTAATCCTCATCTTGAAACTACTTAATTGTTATAATAAATAAAGAATAAAAATAAAGGTATCTGCTATTTTATTAATGATAATTTATATCTTATTTGCTTATGATATCACTAACTTCTAAAGTGATTTTTAGTCTTGGGGTGGTTTTGATCTTATCAGCCATAGGTGCAATTTACATAACATCACTAGCACAGGCACAAAATGGCGGAAATCAAAATCAGAGCACTAATACTGCTTCATCACAGTCATCATCCAATGGTTCATCTACTGCATCTCAGGAAGGCCAAAATTCATCCGGCAATTCACAAAATAATTCTCAAGGTACTAATTCCTCTGGTACAAATTCACAATCTTCTAAAGTTAATACCATAATCATTCCAGAGGGTGCTCAAACTCAAGGTTCCAAGTCTTATGATCCTATGAATGCACAGGTCGACCCAAATAGTAAAGTTACGTTTACAAATAAAGACAGCGTAGCGCATACGGCCACTGCAGACGACGGCTCATTTGATACTGGTAACATCCAACCCGGTGCATCCAAATCTGTTACCATCAAGGGTCAGGGCACAATCTCATATCATTGTACTATTCATCCATGGATGAAGGCAAAATTAACTGTATCTTCAGCATCCTCAGCCAATCAGAGCAATAATGGTAATGGAGAAGCTGGAGCTTCTGGAACTACTCAAAAAGGAAATAACACATCAAATGGCAACCAATCATCCTCTCAAAGCGGATCTGACTCCTCTCCCTCGAAAAACGCAGAAGGATTTCAATATAGAACATCAGCCACTGCGTTTAAGTTCGTGCCGGCTTCTAAAACTGAATTAGGTACAGAATCGAACAATAAAGATAATTGGATTTCTGCTAACCATGATATATTTGGAACTCGTCACAGTCTTCAAACTACAATAGACAAAGAAAATGTGAATAAATTACAGGTCAAATGGATACTTAATACAGATTATCCAATTGAAGTTCCTGCTCTTATCGTAGGTAAAACAGGATATGCTCAAAATAATGCTATGGAGGTTTTAGCTTTTGATATGAACACCGGTGTAAACTTATGGAAATTTGATCCTCATGTTGCAGATCAACAATCGCAGACAATACCAAGAGGAGTATTTTCTCATGGAATTACATATAATGATGGCATTATTTTCGCCCCAACAGGTGCAAATGGAACACTTGTAGCATTAAATGCAACAGACGGAAAACTATTATGGCAATCAGCTGCAATTGGTGATCCATCAAAGGGCTTTAGACTTCCTTCTCCACCTGTAGTGTGGAAAGACTATGTATTGGCTGGTTCGGCATTGGGTGATGAACCCCCATTTGGTCCCGCAGCTAAAGGTTCAATCACCGCATTTAATAGAACAAATGGTGAAAAAATATGGAATATATCCACTGTTACCGGTCCTTGGGTTTCTGGAAAAAATGCCAGTGAGAATGGAGGTGCTACCGTATGGTCTGGCGGTTCCTTAGATCCAAAGACAGGAATCCTTTATGTACCAACCGGCAATGCAGCACCAGATTTTGATGACTCAACACGTCCTCCCCCTAACTTGTATACAAATTCAATCCTCGCTGTAGACGTCAAAACAGGACAAATACTATGGCATACCCGAACAACCCCCTATAACACACACGATTGGGACACTGCATGGGGAACCAGTATCGCAAACATTAGTAACACCAACGGTACTGTAAAGAAGGTAGTTATTGGCCAAAACAAAATGGGAAATGGGTTTGCTTTGGATGCGGTAAATGGCCATGTTTTATGGAATAAAACTTTGGGAATTCAGTTTAGAACAAACGTAGATCCTCAGCCTCTTGGTAGTGGTGCAACCTGGCCAGGAACCCAATACGGTGTAGAAGACTATAATGCAAACGATGGAAATAAGACATATTTTGCAGTAAGCAACATGGGATTCAATTACTTTAAAGACAAAAAGGGAACAAGTGGACATTTAGTTCCGTTATTTGATGCAATAGAAAATGGAGTGGGAAACGGAACGATATTTGCAGTAGACATAAAGACAGGAAATATAACATGGGAACATAACACAGAATTTCCAACATGGGTATCACCTCTTGTAACCGGAGGATTGGTTTTTTCCGGACACATAACAGCAACCGGCAAACCGTACAAATACAATGACTTTGGAGCACCTACAAATACTCCATTGGTATCTTCTGGCGTCATCTTTGCATTGGATAAAAATACAGGTCAGAAACTTTGGGAGTTTAATGTTGGTGCTCCAATTGGCATCGGAGGTCCGTCGATAGGCAACGGCACGCTGCTTGTCACTACAGGAAGTCCAGCCGAGATCAGTTCAAACAAAGGAGGATACATAGTAGCATTTAGTTTGCCACCAGAATCTTCTTTTCCTGCTTCACCGTTAGGATCTAACCATTCTACAAGTACAACAACATCAACTAATGCAAGTTCATTACAGAACAATTCAACTAATTTATCCAACGACGGATCACCAAAGGATAATAATACAAAAAATATTACTTTGGAGCAAAATACTGGCTCTGGCTTATCAATACAACAAATTAGCAGTGTTCTGTTTAGAGATAGCAATTTAAATACTGTAAAAGGATCTACCAACTTAACAAATATCTCTGCTTGAAAATAGGTGGTAATATAATATGGATAGTAACATCAGTGATACATATGACTCGAAAATAACAAATTCATACGGGATGTCAACTTTAGTTAAAGTAGGCAGTTATACTGTTAGAGTGTCGCTTTATCGCTTCTGGAATTTAATAATTTAAAGGAGAAGGTAGGAATTGACAGGCGTTCAGTTGGCAGGTGACCTTGGATATGGAGTACCATGGTTAATCTTCATCTTATCGATTGCAATTATAGTAACCACTGCTTTTTTTATATTTGTCTCTTTGTCTCCAAGGATCAAAAGAAATAGCAAAAATATTGTTCAAGATAGTGATATAAAGCACAAGCTATTCAAATATCATGCCGAAAGATATTGGGCCATTCTTGTTGCAGGTATCTTGATTTGGTTCTGGGTATTAGGATATCCTTGGATGCCACCAGTTGCGTTTGAAAAAGGCCTTAGTTCTACAAATAACACTTTTCACCTTGTAAATGTTACGGCAGGACAATGGTTCTGGCAGTTTAAAGATGGTGGGATAGTCAAAAATAACGTTAACGATGGCAATAGCATGATTAGCAAAAACGATTCATCTGATTCATCTGCCTTGCAACCAATTAAATTAAAGG
>JBIOZE010000028.1:0-34388 GCA_044870745.1 Nitrososphaeraceae archaeon
ATTGGGATAGATGGGGCCGACGGCGTTAAAGGGATGAATGGAGCTGATGGGACAAGCGTAGCTGGAGCCGACGGTAATGCCGGAATAGAGGGCACTGATGGTACAAGTATAAGCGGAATGGGAGCTAATGGCGTTAACGGAACAGACGGCGCAGATGGCTTAAGTGTTACCGGTATGGAGGCTAGCGGAGTTAACGGAACAGAGGGGGCTGATGGTGTTAGAGAAATTGGCAGCGCCGGTGTTAATGGAACCGAGGCCGCTAATGATGTAATCGAAATAGGCGCTGATGGATAGACTTGCGAATAAAAATTATTTTTTACTCAACGACCCTCATTAAAGGGATACGTACGCCATGAAGGGCCTATAGCTCAGAGATTCTTCTATTAGGTAGCCCTGTAGCTTCTACTACGTCCCAATGTTCAACAAACATATCATTACTAATTGTATATAGGTCGGCTGACTTTATGGTAACCGTTTTATCTGTTAGTTTATTTGTAGCTTTAGTATTGAACATTGCAAATACCTTATCGTGTTCGGCAACGATATGCTCTATTATAGTATGTGAATCTGGATGCGTTTGAAAAAATTCGGTAAGATATTGCTTAAGGCCTTGTGAATGTGACATATACTTGTCAATTGCCGTCAAATCATGTTTGTTAAACACATCTTCTACAAAATTGCGAACAACTTGTTTGTTCGTCTCCATTATCGATTTGTGGCCTTCTGGTTCCATTGAGATAGATGATTCTATAGTTTATTTAACTAGGACAGTCGGCTAACTGACTAATTCAAATTGGTCGTGATTACCCGTGTCATGTGAAAGCGTAATTTTCTTTTTCTCCTATGCAGTTGTTTTAGTACCTTCTATATCTAAAGTTGTTATAAACTAAGTAACCCCAAACACTGTCAATGACAAGTGACATACGACCTGACATTATAATTACAGTCTTGTTTACATTTGCAATTTTATTTTCGTCTATTATATATACTCCTGTTTTGATTGGAGCGCAAGTCGAAACCCCTTTTAATGTTCCAAGCTCTGAAAAAACAGGCGTAAAGATAATGTCTCCATCAGGCAACGTTACAGTTCCCTCGGGACCCCTTACGATTTATGGAATTTCTTCAGACACTGATAAAACAAATTGTAGGGTGTACGTAGATTGGAATGACCTCAAACCTATGCAGAATGTGACTGCTAAAGGCCTCAGCGGAGAAAATGATTATTCAAATTGGACATTTACGTATACTGGAAAATATCATACTATCGCTCCCGGAATCAACGAACTGACCTCCAAGATAACATGCTTTGATAATCCTAAGAATATAACTAGCAAGTATTACAGTGTCAATATTACAGGATTGAAAAATAATACTGTATCACCTACATTGCCCAGCAGTAGTAGTAATATAACTTTTGGATATCATAGTTTGGGTTATCTTCCACAGTACGATGGTTTCTATCATAATATCTTTCAGCCGATTATTAGGGATGAGAGCCCTGGGCAGGATTCATCAACTAATAATAGCCCCGATGATAATGATGATGAATCTAAGGATGATAATAACAATGATAATAATGACGATAGTGATGGTACTAATAATGATAACACAAAGAATGATGATTCGCAAAGTCAAAACGATGGCCATTCCGACGATGTGAAAAATGACAAGAGTTCCAGTTCAAGCGAAGTGAACGACGATGGAAATGAGCATAGTAATGCCAGGAGTCATTCCGGAGACGACGAAAACAAGGAACAACACGATAACCATGAAAAAAAGCATAACGATAACAATCAAAAAAAGGGCAAAGGCAATGAAAAACATGAAGGAGCTCACTCTAAGAACTTGAAGGCTCACAAGCAAAAGCATTAGAAAGTGTGTAATATTAGGAGTATAATCCTATAAAGGGCTTGAAATCTATAATGCTATTTACCGTTATTCTTGCTCAAAATCTTAATGACTGTTTAATTAACCACCATTTGTGCACACTATTTTCGCATTCAACAAATCATTAGGTCATTTAGAAAGCTTCCTGCGACTAACTTCTTGTATTACTTGATTAGTATAATTCTTAATATCTTCATGAGTAAGAGAAGATTCCACTTCCGTATCTTCTCTAAGTCTTATGGACAACTTATCCATCATTGAAGATACCTTATCTCTCAGTTCAATATCTAGTTCCGCATCTCCAATGTCTCCAACTAATTCAGATTCCTTTTCTACTGATGTGCGAATTGCCTTACGTATTCTTACATCGTTCGACACGGACAATGCAGCAGAATAAGTCCCGACCAATAGTAGGAAAGTAGAAAGGCCTACAAAACACGCTGTCATTAGTCCTAAAGGTGGGAACAATGTATTAAGTAGGAGGCTGGCTTGATTAGTAACAAAAACCAATATGAGTCCATATGCAGAAATGTTTAAAAAACTTTTCAAAGATTTTTGCTGAATCTTTCTTGCCATAGACCAAAATCCAATCCCAAAGAAAAATGCTCCAGCAATCTTAATCATGCTAAAAATCAATGTATAAACAATAGTGAAGTTAACAGGGTCAGCGGAGCGATATTGGAATAGTAAGGGTAAGACAAAGGGTTGGAACTCTGCTACAATGTACAGCAACGGAAGTATTACTAACGCCCAGAACTTTGCTTTACCTAATCTATGAGAGTGCGTATAGAGGACCATTACGGTCGCAAACCAAGTTAGAATATATGATATAATAAACGAGACAGAATACATTGATTGGAAGGTATTATAAACATCAGTGAATACAGGAGTTAGTATCCCTAAGTGCCATCTTATCTCGTTGGGTTGTGTTGATAAGATACTCACTACAAAAGTAACGGTAAAGATAGTGTTAACTAGTATAGATATGGTTGCTAAACCAAATACTACGGATATATGACTTCGATTCCGAAGCATCCATCTCACGAATCGCTCAGCTAGTACGGATAAGTTAATGATACCTGACAGGTAACTAATAATTATCATCGTAATAATCAGAGCAGTATTATAAGATGAATTAGACAATATTTGGATTAATACAAGTATTAGCAAGAAACTTAAGATGAATTGAACAAAAGTTACAAATGTAAAAATGAATTTTAATCTGTGTGATTTGCCACGGAATAAACCTTGTATCCGTTTTCTTATATTAAGTAAGATTAACACGTGAGAGATTAAGAAAATGACGATGCCAATTACAAAAAGAAGTATATTTAATTGAAGTGATTGGGGACCAGGAGTTAGAAATATGTAAAGACGTGCAATAGTAGTTTCCAGAACTAGAATTATAATTGAAACTACTATTAGGATAAACATACTGGTATCTCCGTCAAGTCGAAATATCCCAGACTTAGTTGTCATAGTATGTACAAGGAAACATTTTTCAATTCCGATTCTTAAACTAACGTTTCACGCTACATTAGGCATTCGTTTTCGCTTGCTGTATGAATCAGAGGAAGACCATAATTATTTAAGGAGCTACTGCCAGGTTAGATACCTTCAACTGATGACCCCCACACATTATTACTCCAAGCTTATAGGCCTTCTCACCGTATACGTATTTCTCTCGCCTGTACTAGCTTATACATCGCACGTATTCGCAGATGAACAAAATCCTGGCTTATATTCACCTGATTCAAATCCCTTTGGGACTTCATTTCCTGTTTGGACTTCAAACTGGTGGCAATGGTTCATAGGAATTCCTAATACTGAACAGCCCTTCCCTGACACTACGGGGGCAAAATGTAATACTAGTCAAGAAGGGCCTGTATGGTATCTTGTCGGCTCTGCTGGAAGAGTTGAAAGAAATTGTACTATCTCACATGACAAAGCTATCCTGTTTCCGATTTTAAATACGGAGTGTAGTTACTCAGAATCTCCTTCATTGAAAAATGAAGAAGAGCTACGAAAATGTGCTATAGAATCTAACAAAGATGCCGTTCTAAAGGCTAGCTTAGACAATCGAGAAATTCAAAACATTGATAAATATAGAATAACATCAGAGCTCTTCAATGTTACTTATCCAAGTGACCCAGTGTTTCCTACGAATTCTAACTTTTCTCAAGCAGTCAGCGATGGGTGGTTTATAATGCTAGAACCTCTAAAACCAGGTCAGCACGAGTTAAAATTCAGTGCTAGTCAACTTGGGGGTCAAACTACAGGCGAAAATACCGTTATGGACGTAACATATAATCTGAATATTACATCTTAGCCTTGCCGATAATATTATTTACCGTTATTCTTGCTCAAAATCTTAATGACTGCTTAAATAGTTACTAATTGAACTTGACGCTTCCCCTGATTGGCAGTCGAGAGATTTGAAAATCATGTAAATTTTGATTCACAAACGGCCAGCCCGGTCATATTTAATAAAAAGATTTTATGAAATCATAAAATGTTCTTGTTCCCCAAACTTGCCAATGAGAAAAAAGTTTCTCAATATTGGCTATTCTACTAGCCTTTAAGTTAAAATATGGCATCGAAACGCGAAAAGTATATGAAAATTACATCCGTTGTAATCATTACGACAGCTTTTCTCTTTGGATTTAGTTTTATTACTAATTATGTGGTAGCTACTGATTCTAAGGTCTCTGTGGGAGGTAACGGTAGTTTATGGGACTCGTTTACACCTCAAAATGTGGAAATCAAATCGGGAGAGAGTGTGACATGGAGAAATCCCATGGTCGTTTCTGAACCACACACTGTTAGTTTCATACTAGACCCTGAATATTTTGCACCGCCTGTAGCACCTTTTAGCATCTCTGATTCGGTTGAGCTAAAATCGTTACTACCGAATCCAAATATAGACCCCAACATGGTAGACCACCAAAATGGAACAAGAACTGTAATAGTAGATAATGCAAGACAATCTAACCCAGTGATAATAGATGATGGGAACAACTCAACTTACTTGCCCATTAATTCTGATTACAGCATGGATGGAAGTGAAAAATATATAAATTCTGGTTGGATGTGGCCAGAAGGACTTGCACCACCAGGTGCATCACCGATAAGTAATTTTACTGTACTTTTCGAAAAACCAGGCACATATAATTACATCTGTTCTATTCATCCTTGGATGACAGGTTCTGTAATAGTGCAGTAACTAAACAGTTGCGACGAACTGTTAAGTCCTATGAGCCAATATCAAAGTTAGGACCAGCAGCTGCGCCAAATGTCCCCCATGTCCGAATAAAATCCTATCTGGCGAACCTAGCAAGTTGTTTTGTTACTTCAAGCATCTTTCTTATCAGGTCTTCGACGCTTTATAGTGCTCTGTAGATTAGTGTTACTATAGAGGTACCTTTTGTTCTAATGTTGTACTTGATAATATCTTGGTTATTGGATAACTTTCTGACTTTATACTAGGTCTCTGTAGGTTACTTGAACTCTCGAACTTCTCGTTCCATACTAGCCAATCATGAGGCTTATACCTGCTTAATCACATATCCTGCTTTGCCTACTTTATTCGTATTGACAATTACAGTCTGGTTCTCTTGGTCTAGTATTATACAATCTCTAAAACCCTTCAGTGCTATGTGGATAGGTTGTAGTGGAAATAGGATATTTGGAGTTAGCTGTACCGGATGTTTTTCTCCTTTCTTCACAGTCATTTTGTAACTGTGTTGATAGTAATCAATTTATCTATCTGTCAATATAAAGGTCATATCCTTCTACAAGACAGCCAATAATCTGGCGATAATGCTATTTATCGTCCAGTAGCTCAAAATCTTAATGACTTTAGCTGTTATTTCTTTTCTCTGTTAATGCAATCCTATTTTTATTTACTATTAATATGACCCCAAGAATTATGACCATCGTTGCAATAATTATTCTCGCATTAATATACTCATCAAGTATTATCCAACCTAAAAAAACTGCTATAACTGGGCTTACGTATGCAAAGGTATTAGCCAAAGTAGCTGTAGTGTTTCTTAGAATCCAAAAGAATCCTAGCCACCCGAAAGTTCCTACTACAGTAAGATATAGGAGAGAAACAATAGATGAAGTCGAAAATTTTGATACATCCAACTTGTTAAACTCTCCAACAATCATGCCAAGTACAAATAAGAATAACCCCCCGACAAGTAACATCATCCCAGTCGAAATTAAGATGTTATCTGGTAATTCGGCTTTGTGAGAAAATAATGAGCCAATAGCCCAACTTATTGCAGCTATCAACAAAATAAATATACCGAAGATGTTATTTTCGTTGGTAAGGTTATTTTGACTTGCAAATAATATTGATTCAAATGACGGATATATAAGTATGAGAAGCCCTATTGATCCTGCTATAATCCCTAAAATAGTATATTTATCTAATCTTAAGTTATAGTAGAACCTACCAATCAACGTTATCCATATAGGAACAGTAGAGAACAATAATGCAGTAATATCAGACGAAAGATATTGTTCACCAAATGCCAGTAACCCTTGCCCAACAACTATTAGACAAATTCCAACTATTATTGCATCTTTCCATTGTTTTCTGCAATTAATTATTTGCGTTAGCTTCGGTTCAATTATTTTGTTCTTTTGTTGGTTTGTTAACATCTCCATTTTTCCTGTTCCTTTTCGTTTCCTGTCAAATATTCCAAGTGAATATATTTTGAATATAAGAAACAGCATTAAACCCGAAAGTGTATATCGGATTCCTGACATGAGCAAGGGAGGAATTGTGTCAATCGAAATTTTTATCGCAAGATATGTAGAAGCTATGATAATCCATGTAAATACCAGTGTTAGCCATATTTTATGGTCCAATGCGACATACAAATGAGTATTGTACATCTTATTTTTCCTTATCCAAGACTCTACCTAACGTTATCATAGTCATTCCGGTAACAGGAACTACTATAAGGGTGAGAAATACCTCAGATTCTTAATGACTGTTTAAATACTTACTAATTAAGTTTATAGATTCAGAAAAATTTCGACCAGTAGTGGCTCTAAATAGTATTCGCTGCTGAATGCAGTACAAAAATTTCACTATTTTGCAATATATTAGTACAATTATAATAAGAAATCAAGTTTTAGCGATTATTATAATATATATAGTTAGTCGCCCTATAATATTACAAATAATTGGATATTCCTGGCATTAAGAGCGCTGAGGAAACTACTAGCGTATTTTATGGTATCGAAAATGTGATGAACACTGTATTGCAATTTTTATATCAAACAACTAGTGTAATAGATGCCTGCGTAGACTATACGAGACCTTCATTAGCAGTTGATATTCTTGTATTGCGAAAGGCCTTTCTTGCTGCTAGAAGTAAGGGTGTGAAACTAAGATATGTTACTGAAATAACTAGCGAAAATATACATTATTGCAAACAGCTTCTGACTATGGTCGATGAGCTTCGGCATTTAGACGGAATTAAAGGCAATTTCTACATAAGCGAAACAGCCTACCTCGCTCCTGCTACTTTTCATGAGAAAGGAAAACCTGCGGCTCAAATCATCTACAGCAACGTTAAGGAAGTTGTAGAGCATCAGCGGTATGTATTTGATAGTTTCTGGAGCAGAGCAATAGCAGCTGAGCAGAGAATTAAAGAAATTGAGGAGGGAACAGTACGTTATCAAACAAGGATAATAGAAAATCCAGACGAGATTGTAAGACAAATTAGTCGTTATTCTGCTGGCTCAAATAAGTTATCTACCTGTTTGTCCTCTGGAGGGTTACACTATAGCCACAAGTATTTCTTTCATATAAAGAAAAAGTTATTGGATAAACAAAAGAAAGGAAAACATGAGGGCATTAGATACATTACTAATATTGATAGCAGTAATGTAGAACTAGCCAAATTATATCTTGATTCAGGGATACAATTAAGACATGTTAAAAATTTACCGCCAATGAGTTTTGGTGTTTCAGATAAAGAAATGGGCGTTACCATAGAGAAGATGGAAGGTGGCCAAATGATTAATAGTCTCCTAATCAGCAATGAGCCTCTATATCTCAAACACTTTGCCTCTATCTTTGAAGAATTATGGAGAAGTGGAATTGATGCAAAATCCAAAATAGCAGATATAGAGGGCGGTATTGAGACAGAGGGGATTGAAATTATTCAAAACCCGAGCGAGTCATTAGAGATAGCTCTTGATATTGTGAAATCAGCAAAAGATGAAGTATTAAGGATATTTCCCTCAGTCAACGCATTACGTCGCCAAATACGCGTTGGAGCCCTTCGCTTATTCAAAAAAGCACTAGAAGATGGTGTTAAAGTTAGAATACTGATACCTGCCGATGAGCACCAAATTGCCGAGTTAGTGAACGAAATAACATTGGCCCTGCCTCAATTAGAAATCAGGAGTATTGATAAGAGTTTAGAGACTAGTATAGGTATCCTAATTGTTGATAGAAAAAAATCACTAATCGTAGAGTCAAGAGATGATACAAAGGATAATTATTATGAAGCAGCAGGATTAGCGGTATATTCCAATAGCAAGCCTATTGCTCAATCTTATGCTTCTGTATTTGAAACCCTTTGGAAGCAAGCTGAATTATACAAACAAATAAACTTGTACTATGAGGGACTAAAAGTTCAGAATCGAATGCAACAGGAGTTTATTAATATAGCAGCCCACGAATTAAGAACACCCATTCAGCCTATGCTTTCACTATCTGAAGTTCTCCTCTCTAAAAAAGGAAACATAGAAGAGTTTGAAGAGTTCCTTAAAGTAATTAATAGAAATGCAGCGAGACTGCAACGACTTGCGGAGAATATTTTGGATGTCACAAAAATAGAAAGCCAGTCACTACAACTGAAGAAAGAAAAATTTAATATGAATGACATGATACTTCATGTTCTTAATAATTATGACGTTCAAGCAAAAAAAGTAGAAAATACCAACAATGATAATAAAGTAAAACTTGCAATAGTTTCGAAAGAAGATATCGTTCTTGTTGAAGGTGACAAAGAAAGATTAACCCAGGTTGTTGACAATTTATTGAGCAATGCTATTAAATTCACCACAGAAGGAATGATAACTATAACTCTACAAAGCATGACTGAGAATAATAATAATAATAAAAAGATTGTTGTCGTTACTATCAAAGACACGGGCTCAGGGATACATCCTGAAATATTACCGCGATTATTTACAAAATTTGCTACCAACTCAGAGACAGGTACTGGTTTGGGACTGTATATTTCAAAAGGAATTATTGAAACTCACGGTGGAAAAATATGGGGAGAAAATAATCTGGATGAGGCGGGCGGCGCAACCTTCACCTTCAGCTTACCACTAGAGTAGTGTATCAAGTATCACTTTATTTTCCTACTTACGTGGCAGCACCGCTACGTTTTGGAAGATAGGGTGTAATCGCTTTGGACACTATGAATCCTATAACAGCTCCAATAGCAATCACTGGCAATAGATCGGTTTGTCCTCCAAGCAGTCCGAGCAAGAGAATGATGGTTAAGGGAAGAGGGAAAACAGCACAGGCAACTCCCGCCATGCCAGCTGTAACCGCTACTCCTTGTGGTATGAATGTAAGAATATGGGAGATCGCTAGACCTAATGTGCCACCAATGAAGAGTAACGGGAATACAGGTCCACCTTCAAAACCTGTGGCAAAGGACGTGCTTGTTAGTAGAGCCTTGACTAGCATCATCAGGAGTAGCAATCCTATGCCAAATGCGGCCGGATTATGGATTATCCGCAGCAACTGATCCTGACCTGAGTAGAGTGTCAACGGAAGGAATGAACCGATTAAGCCTATGACCACGCCACCTATCACTGCACGTTCGATTGGGTGTTTGTTAAGCTTGGAGAAAACAACGTGCACAATACCGAAGATGAGTTTGAACATGATCCCAACAACACCAGCGATGACACCTACCAAAACAGCCCACCACAAGTCAACAAGACGTGCAGACGCATAGTCGGGGAAACTGTAGATTCCCAAATATGATGTCTGTAAGAATGCAAAGTAGACGCCATAGCCAATTGCAGCAGACAAGAGCCCTGGAATCAAGTGGCGATAGAAATCAAGCTCCTTAATGTACATGTACTCTAAGGCTCCGACTGCTCCAATGACTGGCGAGCCGAAGAAACCTCCAAACGCTCCTGCAATGGAACTGTAGACTAATACCTGTACGTCATCTTTCTGGAGCTTAAGCCGATCAGAAAGGAAGCTCCCAACGCCGCCGGTCAGAAACACAAGTGGTCCCTCTGGCCCAACTGCAGCCCCACTCCAAAGCGATATGAACGCCTGAAGCATGATGCTAGGCAGCCTGCGGGGGTTGAGACGCCCCGTCTGAGCGTATTGACTTTGTGCAACTCCCAACCCTGCATGCTCTCCAAGGAATTTGATCACAAGGCCGATGAAAAGCCCAGCTGCTGTCAGCAAGACCAGTGGCCATACGTTAATGTTGAATACAAAGAGACTCACCTGCTCAAAGAACTGGATGCCCTGGTTGTAGAGGGTGATGTATCCCACCGCAAACAGCGATGATACTGCCCCAAACATTGCCGCATAGATCATCAATTTGTAATAGCTAGTCTTTGAGGTTGATTCTGGTTCACCTGTCATACTGGTTTATCTCTGCCTCTTACGTAGGATGTTTCTGTCAAGACGCTGGATCACCTAACGTAGATAGAGAAGGAGGTGCCCTAGACTTATACTGGCGTGGCATAGCTTACATCTAACGACCTAATATTGATAAAGATGTTGCTGTTGCTGTTGCTGACAACTGTATTGATCATCGACGAACGACGATCGGATCTGATCTGACGGGAATGCCACCTGGAGAGGGCTGTATTACTATTTGTAGGATCATTAAAAACCAATGCAATAAGTCTATTCGTATAGAATTGACTAGTGGTTGAAGAATTTGGAATTTAAACTGTTTTGATATGTTCCTATAGTTGATGCTTATTTTGGAAAGAAATTCTCATTCTCCCATATGTCCGAATCCTCTGAGAGAACTACGGTCATGGTGATCTGGAAGGGACTAGATCGATCTTTCATGTAAATCATAAAATTTTCAGAGGTTCTGCTGCGAAACTTCGTTGAAACGATTACAAGTTTGAAAATATGTGCTATAATATAAATAATCATATTTTGTGAAGGAATTCTTAAATTTTTTTCCTTCGTGGGGTAAATAAAAATAAACATCTTCATTATTAACAATTTTCCATTAAAATTCCTGAGCACTTTGAAATCTAGGGATATGTAATAGATGAGATTGGACACACGACTGAATAATTTATGTCAACACCAATGTGTTACGTGTGGAGTACGCTACGAATGTGGAAGAGATCGATGTAGAATGCCTTTCCAATATGAAAGATGTTCTATGTGCAGACAGCTTCTGAACTTCTAATTATATCGGTGTCACTAGTGATATAGGCTAGTATTTACGTGACACGCCTATACTTATTACAAACCAATTGATTAATACTAAAAATAGGACTATTTTATGACATAGAAATGTGATTGATATGACAAGGAATAGAAAACTTTGGTTAATCCTTATTTTTATTGGCCTAATACTGATTACTTATGGAATGCTTATTGCAGTAGATTCATTTAATAGGTCTATCATAAGTTTTCTTTATAGATTAATAACTGGTATTTTTATCATTATCGCTGGAATTGGGTTAATTTACTTTGGTCTTAGGATTAGGCAAAGTAAAAAGTAATATTTTCAGAAATATTGTATAATGCTACATGTATTCCACTTTTCAATACTGGTTTTTTAATCTCTTTCTGTACTAAGATAACTTCAGGAATATCGACCAATTCTGTTACTTTCATAGCATATACATATGTACTCATAGAACATCTAAATTTAAACTCAAAAATCTTGCTGTAACTCTCGCTATGAAACCACAGTTCCAGTTAATGGGTCGAGGAAAAGTTTGTTGGCATAGTGTCCTTGTGAGAAATTGAACATATTCAAGAGCGAGCCAGCCTTAGCATCAAATGATTGGTCGCCTATCCGGCCCAGCTTCCAATTATCCTCTATAAACCTCAAAATAGAAGACTGATCGGTTATCTGATGATCCACATAGTTCACTTTAGAAAATGGGGACACTATTAAGAGTGGCAAACGGGGTCCATGACCACAACGGTCTCTGTACTCTGCTGGAGACGGCTCACCGCATAAACCTTTGCCCAATAATGCATCGGTAACAGCATCGTCAGATTGACTTACAATAGGAGGCATTACATGATCATACCAACCATCAGAGTCGTCGTAGGCTATTATAACTGCAGTAGTATTCCATTCTGGAATCTTTTGAATACGATTGATCATATTTACAAGAAATGACTGTTCTTCCAATGGATTTGAGTAACCCGCATGTCCATCCTGTAAGGCTGGAGCCTTGAGGTAGCTGACTGAAGGTAGATTACCTGATTCAGCTGCAGCCCAAAAGTCTGAAATATCGTACTGATGGTTCGCTTGATCAGAATGACCTATCATTTCGACTGATGTTGGTGGAAGATGATCAGGATTTGCTGTTGATTTGTAGAATTGAAATGGCTCATGGTGTGGTAAGTAGTCTACAATCGACTGACCCTGATCATTTACTTGAGATGACCCACAGAATGGATCTCCTTCAGAAGTTAAATTTGTTGGTTTAAATCCTCCTTGAAACCATCCCCAAGTTACGTTGTTATTATTTAGAAGATCACCTACGTTTTTCCCTTTCATTTCAGCCAATGCAAACGACTTTGTGGCTGGATTGAAACACTTATCATAAAGTGGATTCGGATCGCATATCATGCTACCATTTGAAATAACCCACAAAACTTCACCTTGATGGGTAAAGTTAAGATACGGAGGGCTTGCGCCATGTGTTTGTCCGGAGATGAGGTTAACATGACCTGGGGATGAACAACCAAATGTTGAAGCATAAGAGTTATCACTCAAAGCAAAGTACTGAGCATAATTCCACATCCCAGTTACTGTGTTTCCATCAAAATAGCCCATTGTTATAGAAGGATTGCAACCCTTACTCACTTCATTTGTTTCGACAAATTTATCCATCAATCCTCCATTGTATGCTTCTTGCTGTCTGGTATACGTATGGTCATTGTCACATGTGGAAGCATTGGATCGGGGAAGACGAAAAGGATTAACGCTATTAGAATTATCTGTCAAAAGTGATGCTATCAGACCATTTACAGACGGTGTATCTGATTTAGCAAAGAACTGAGGTTCAGATTTATTAGAATTTGATGCATTCGGATAAGTGGCAAAATAATGATCAAAAGAAATATTTTCCTGAAACATAACTACCAAATGCTTTATCGGAGTTGTAGTCGTAGTAGTCTGCGCTGTTGCATAGTTTTCATTCAAAAAAGAGCTAGTTATCGGAACGGCCAATAAGAGCAATATTATTAATGAACATAATATCAGTGGGATTTCGCACTCAGTCAACTTCATACCCTTTCTTCAGTTCAGCTCTTAATAAAGTTGTAATACAATTCATTAAAGTTACGATAATAAAATAGTTTGAAAAAGTGGGGAGGAAAGCCCTCTAATTGACAATAGCTACTGGAGCTTTGTTTGGTTCAAGTAGTAGCCTGGTGCGAGCATTTGTGCCAGGCTAATAGTCCGGATGTCGTTACTATTGGTGGAGAACTTAGTCTTTGCAGTACAGAACAGAAAGGAAAAAATATTTGTCTTAATCCGCAGTACTCTGGAGAGTAAAGAAGAGTTTGAAGAGTTGTTTCAGAAAATGCTTCATTCTGTCCTGTTCGGATCCGTATCATTGTCTAGCGCTGAGTAAACCATTAGTTCAAACAATACTATCTTTACCAACCTGGGGGATGACTGCCAATAACACTATACTCTTAAATGTTAGAGGGTGTTAATATGTGGCTAATGTTTCTAGATTTCAAGTCCTTTTTTGGATTTATTACAATCCTTATGCTCACCTTCAGCTTGACAGTCATACCGTCATTTGGGATCAGCAATTTCAGTTATGCTCAGCCTACATCGGAAGGTGATCGTCCTAACATCATGATGTTCATTGGGGATGATTTTGGCTATTCTGATATTGGTGCATTTGGTGGTGAAATTGCAACACCAAACTTGGATGCTCTCGCAGCGGAGGGCAAAATTTTGTCTAATTATCATACCGTACCAGTATGTTCTCCATCTCGAGTAGCACTACTAACAGGTGTAGATCACCATATTGGTGGGATAGGTAGTATGTATGAATTAATTGCCCGGAACCAAATCGGCAAGCCTGGGTATGAAACCTGGATAAATGACAGAGTGGTTACAGTGGCTGAGTTGTTAAGAGATTCTGGATATCACACCTATCTATCTGGCAAGTGGCATCTTTCAGGGCATAACTTTACCAGCGGAACTTGGCCACATGATAGAGGCTTTGAAAAAGATTTAGCCTTGCTCAACGGTGGCGGTAATCACTTTAATGATTTTCCAGAACCACCACTCGAACCCTTAAAGTTCGCAGAAAATGGTAAGGCGATTCCGAGACCTGGTAATAAAACACTCTACTCTAATGATATGTACACTGACAAAATGATGGAATTTATCAAGAATTCTACTGACGGAAATCCTTTCTTCGCTTATGTATCATTCCAGGTTGCACACTCACCATTTCAGTCACCACAAGAGAATATTGCCAAATATGAGAAAATATACAGTGTAGGATGGGACAAAATAAGAGAACAAAGATTTGAAAAACAAAAACAACTTGGATTTTGGACTGCTGATATGAACCTACCAGACAAAATCCCGCCTAACCAACCATGGGCAGAGCTCACCCCAGAACAGCAAACCTACGCATCTAGAATATTAGCAGTAAGGGCAGTCATGATAGAAGACATGGATGAAAATATAGGAAGAATGATCCAATTCTTAAAAGATACTGGACAATATGATAATACCCTGATTATGTTTATTTCAGACAACGGTACCAGTGAACCCGGACCATTGCTCGGTCTCAAATTCAGTTCAGTAAGTACAGGCAGGGTAGACTTTGTTGACCAAGTCAACCATACATTATCAAATCTAGGTAACGGAACATCACAGATTAATTACGCTGCTTGGGGTGCGGATTCCTCTGCTTCTCCACTATCTGGATTCAAAACAAGCGAATATGAAGGAGGTACCAGAGTTCCATTTATAGTTAAAGAACCTGGAGTATCATCAATGTCAGCTTCATCTTCAGCTACAAGTCTGAATGCATCTAATTCAAAATTGACCAAGGCTTTTGCCTATGTCACTGACATTACTCCCACCCTTTTAGAATATGCAGGAGTTCAGCATCCGGGCTCTTCGTATAATGGACATAGAGTACATCCCATAATCGTTAAAGGCCCTCTTTAATGGAACTGCAGATAGAGTGTATGGAGAAAACGACATACTGTCAAGTGAGATGTTCAACAATAGCGCTGTTTGGATGGGTGACTGGAAGGCTATGAGGCACGATCCACCAGTGGGTGACGGAAATGGCAGTTAATCAATATTGTAGAGAATCCAACTGAAATGATTAACGTAGGAGACCAGCATGCTAACATATTACAGAAATTGATATCTGCATACCAAGCATATGCAGAAGATGTCGGAGTTGTAATTCCTCGCGGAGAATCTTTTGATGTGGGTCTAGCGAGTGTCTCACCACCTATTAATCAATCGCAAGTAACTATTACTTCTGCAGACATAACGCCAGCTAACTTTACTCAAATAGGGAAGTGAATCTTCTGCCCCTGGTAGGCCATATTAGAGTCTGGAGTTTTTATGAGCAAAGAATAATTTACATCAGAGAACCCATTCGTACACTGATTATATTATTTTGAATATTTTTCATCTCAGCGGCTTCTTTCTATCAAACCGAACAGAAACTCCACGCTTTTCATCATATTGAATAGAACACACTTCGTCAATCTTCATGGGAATCTGAGAGACAATTGCGTTGCAATCAGGGCATTTTTCTATTAGCCCTCGTCTGTTAAAGCAAATCATGGACCAATGACAGTTGTCACACAGCTCTAGTATAATCTCAGGAAGGTTCTCCCCACTAATTCTATGTTGTATTGTATTCATATCATCAGTTGGAACTACCTTTGACTCTGGGGACAAATCATCATCAGCAGGCGCTTCTTGATTGTCCAACATTAGTATCATTTGCCCGAAGTTGCTTAAATTAATTCTCCAAGTCGGGTTAAATGGCGTTGCCTAAATAACCAGGGAGATAAATGGTATTGAATTCGATCTGAACGATACACCACAAATGAAGATACAGTGGATCAATATATTCAATTGATCTATCTATTTCTCAGAGCCTTATTCTGCAGGGCTGCTACTGTTGCTATTCTTAATCTCCCACTCATTGATAAAATCCATTGTATCATTATAGCCGCTTTGAAGTAGCTGCTCAATGGTTCCAATTGAAAAATCAAAAGTCTTGTCTGCAATTGTATTTTCATCATTTTTCCTTTCGATTCTTACAATTTCTGCAATATCAAATCTTCCTTCAATAATTTCTCTATATTGTCTAGGCTTCAACAATTGACCGTGATAATTTGTTTGTCGATTTAATAGCTCATTGATGGTATCGTCTTTAACTCCATTTTCTTTTGCTGTCTTTATCAAATCTCGCACCAAATCTATATAGTCAGAAATTAGCAATAATACTTCTTCCTCTGTATGGCTGCGATCAGAGAATGTGATATCGTTATTTCTATTTACGACACCATCGTGATCGGTAGGAATGTCTGCCTGCCTTGAAGGATGCACGTTAACTACGCAAATACCTAGAGTAGGAATCTTGTCAGTTATTTTTCTAACTTTGTACCAATAATTTCTATGGAGCAGGACTAGCTGAGATAGTGGTGTATTGGTCATCAATCCACCATCCCAAAAAAATCGTTTCTGCTTTTGATAATTGATATTCTGTGCAGGAGCGGTATCTTTTTTTTCAACTGTTTCACTATCTCTTAATTTGGTGTCATCATTAAGCCTTGGCATGTGGCTCTCAACTTCAAGCGAAGCATAATCAAAGTTTACAGGATATGATCCACTTGCCATAACATGATCTGAAGTAATTCCTTCATCATACCTGATCACGTGTTCGAATCCTATTTCCTTTCCATCTTGTTCAATATATCTTCCGTATTCAGTTTTTCTAGAACCATCTGCTTTAGCATAGCTGTCAAAAGTGACTGAAGCACCATCGGCTACATCAACAGAAACAAGAATTAATCGGGGTTGACCATCTTCGTGACTTGTTGCAATAGGGAACTTGGCAAATTTCTCCAAACTTCGCTTCAATGGTTCGTTACTGAAACGATACCATGTATTGCCAAAATGGTCCAAAAACTTGTTATCAACAATTGGGTTCGCAGGAGAAAATACATTTGGTACTCCGGAAATAGCAAATTCTCTCGCCGAATAATATCTTCTAGCAGCCTCAGCTGTTGCAAAACCGCTATTAATACTATGCAAAAAATTCCACCAAGTCTTGAACCAAGGGTTGGTATCTACGAGTGATTGCCTGGATAAATATCTCCAAAATTCGACAAGTCTTTCGGCTGAACCTTCATAAGTATTGTTTTCTACAACATAACTGGTTAGGACTGCAGCGTTCATTGCGCCTATTGACGTGCCTGCAATAATGTCAAATGTTATACTCTTCTCTTTGTTTTCCTCTTTATCTTTCTTTGAGAGCCATCCGTATAATGCGTCGTACGCTCCTGCTTCATAAGCACCTAGGGATCCTCCTCCTTGTAATACTAGGGCCCTCTCCTTTTTTGCGATAGCTGATTTGTTCAATTTGTGTAGATCACTATCTCCTTATCCCTCATATTGAAGATCACTATTGCAATTAAACCCAACTATATATTTGCTAAGCGAAGAGTTGCCGGATGATGGGAGTACATGAACTAGTACAATATCTACTGCTTCAAGTGAGTAGTATGTCTGTCCAATTCTTTTGAGAGAGACCAACTCAATGCAATTCTAACTGCAACGATGAAAGCTAGCAGCGTTAGCTCTGTTATAGAAGGGACTAGAATAGTTTTGAGTATATCGCTAGCTACCACGAAATCTAAAACAAGGAGCAGACCTCTAGCCAAGCCAAGTCTAACGGTTTCAGCAGCCAATGTTCGCTCAGGCGTGGGTTTCCTCAAAAGTCTCAAGGCCGAAATGAATGCTATGACTATAATTATACCAACTATTATGGCTGCCATAATGTCTATTGCGAATGTTAGATAACCGATGAATACTGAGAGAATTTCTTCCGCTGATGAGCCAAAAAGTTCTACTACCAAATTATATCCCGATTAGATAGGTATTCCTTATAGTAGTATTTCTATTTTAGCGAAATCAGACATAGAACAAAAGAAGTAATATCAAACTTAGGACTTATTTTAAAGGTCATGACCGAAAAAGTGTATCCACAATGAAGAAAGGTTCATTGATAACCTTGGTGAATAGATCAGGGGATTCAAGAGATGGAGCACAAGAAAGACGAACTAAATGAAAAGCCGAAAATCTTGCCGCTTCTCAATGGACCGTTCTATTTGTTAAATGATATGGAGCCCAAGGTGGTCGAAATTCTTCAAAATTCTGAAGGCGAACCACTTTCAAATGTACACGGAATCGCCTTATGTAGATGTGGAGCATCAAAGAATAAACCCTTCTGCGACGGAACACACGGAAAAATTGGCTTTTCGAGTAAAAATAAAAATAGTGTGACATTAGAGGGCAGTACTAGTATCAAGGATAGAAGAAAAAGTTACGTTGGCAAAAAATTATTATTCATGACAATAGAAAAATATGTTCCCATGCAGCAGAGTGTGTAAATAACTTACCATCTGTATTCAGGTTGGATGCCAGACCATGGATTAATCCAGATGCGGAAGAGTCAGAGCAAATAATCAAAATAATTGAAAAATGTCCAAGTGGAGCGCTCAGCTATTCAATTGATGGTATTGAATATAGAGATCAAAATGAACGCAAGCCCATGGTAACGGTATTGAAAGATGGTCCTTATGCCATAACTGGAGGCATTGATCTTATTGGAAATGATATACAGTTTGCAGAGGGTTTCTCAAAAGAACATTATACTCTATGCAGATGTGGCGCTTCTAACAACAAGCCTTTCTGTGATGGTACGCATAGAACAATCAGTTTTAAGGATTAAAACCAAATTTCATGCCTTACAAAAATTACGCTGACACTGACAGATTGCTTAAGATGCACTCTACTTATTAAAAGGTAGCACTATAAAATCTGTTAGAGGAATTTGAATTAATTGAAATAAAAGTCGGACCCGGGCAGTGTGGAGCAGCACAGGCCCGACAGAGGAAATGCGTGTAAGTCTAATCATTTGTGCTCACTAAGACATTAATAGCTTTGAAATAAACAATAATTGACCTGCCAGTAACGATTGTAATGTAGTGGTCAAGACATGAGATTCAAGAAATGACGTCTAATTCTGTGAGTCATTGTCTCCCTCTCCTCTCAGTGATTTACTCATTATAACTTCAGTTTACTCCTTCAATAGTAAACCCCACGCTGTAAAACGTGGCTTCTTGCAGATCCAACGTGTAGTTGATGATAAAGGCTTCGTCAAATAATAATAACAATGGATGACATAATGTTAATAAAATTCAAAGATTAAGGCCCGCATCCCTAGTTATTACTTTTCAGGAGAATTTAAGGGAATTACATGCCCCTGAATTTCTCCGTTCTCATGAGCTTGTGTGCGAACAACAACGTTCACTGATCCATTGTTCATAAGATTGGCCAGATCTGTAATATTCTTACCAAATAATGTGCCACTTAGATCACTCGTTGTTAGGACTCCTTTCGATAATTGGCCATTCAACTCTCCTGTAGGAATTCCTGATTTGCCGGCAATTTCGATATACGGATTGAATACTTGTGCCAAGTCTGTTCCATTCTGAAGACTAATATGAGCTCCTATAACTCCATTGGTATTTTTAACATCTATTTCATAAGCCATGTTTCCTTGGGGATCTACGTTAAATTTGGCTACGCCTGTTGCACTTGTACTGACTGGTGGTGATAAATTCTGGCCGGACAAGTTAGCTGTAAAGCTCATTTGCTGCGCAAATACTGGGATTGATACTAAAGATATGGTCAAAATACAGAGGGACACTATTGGAATGTATCTTCCCAGAGGGAATACGTCCGATCGTTTCATTTCTAGAGACATCCAAAACTATTCTATATATCTAAATCTATAAGTCTCGCTTAATATTGTTAAGCTATCTTAATGAACTTCTGAACAGTAACTATATAAAAATAGTAATATGGATAAGGAGGAATATGGATAAGAGTTAGGTGAAGGTGTCAGTAAAGTATCCTGACAGCTAAAATATCATGGTCAGCAAAAGAACCTTATATCATTATATTTACAAGTACAGAGAAGTATAATTCAAGAGTAGTAGAAATTTTCTGTTCTCGTAAATGAGTGTTCTGTTATCGGAGTTGGATTGGAGCCGGCGGCGAACCATACGGCGAAGCCACTACAGATACTAGGTTAGCGTCGTAAAGTGATGAGCTTCCATTAACAGTAATAGTTAAACTAGCCGGAGAAACCCAACCTTCATTGAGTATCTGACTTCCTTCAATAGGTGATTGTTCGGTTCTATTTGTAAGGCCACTAACAGCAATAACAACTGGTGGTGAAGATGCAGCAGTTCCGGTATACCTTAGATCTATTGAAATCTCTCTGTCACTTGAAATAGTAACCCCAGTAATTTTTATATCAGGTAGATTACTGGTTCCATGAATGCCTGGTTCTAATTCTGACCCAACATTGTTAGACTGAGCAAGAGCAGCAGAGGGTACTAGTCCTAAAAATAAAATCCAAGCCACGGCGGGGATATTTGGAATCATTTCATTTTGATATGTGACTAGTTTTATTTAGGCAATTCGGAAGAATTAACTATTTTGAGTGGGGTGACAGCGACGTAAAACACAATTAGAAATCAATTTTGGGATTGGCAATCTGCTCGTATCAACGGTTATAGGCAAACTATATTATCAAAGAAAAAATATTCAGTATTAAAACCCCTCTGGAGATATCCTACTATGATAGATCAATATGCAATTGTGGAATGCCAGACAATTAGATTTAACCAGCCAATACAGACATATTACGACTAAACATTAGGGAGACAAATGGATAGACTTGTTCGCTGCTCAGTGTGTAGGGATGTTCAAGATACGATCAGTAAAATGAGGCAACACTTGAATGAGACTCATAGAATTTCTGATGACGCAACAAGAGCATGGGTCGACTACCTTGACATGAGGGTGCTATTTTTAGAAGGGCTTGAACGGTACTGATATCATACCCTTCCTTCCAAATTTTTTGTATGACATTTTTTGAATCCAATAGGACAGCAACTAGAGCTAATATCCTGCGTGACTTGAAAAACTACGATGTCGTTATTTAGAAATGCAAGAGTGATCTCTGGCCAATGATTCCTGAAAAACCTGAAAGTTCTGGCATAATAATGATAGTAATAATTTGTGCAGGAATTTTCTTTGTTACTTTACAGCTAGGTGTAGCTCATGGACAAGAAAATTCTACAGCCGGTCTAAAAGAGATACAATCTATGCTGAGTAATCAAACTCACGAAATTGAAGTTATCAAAAATACTACATCTACTCAGAATAAGGTCTTGGAGAAAGTCACAACATCCTTAAGCAGATCGGCAACTCAAGGAGCATATACAGCCTTAAGTGTATTCTTTTTAGGCATTGCCCTGGTAGTTCTTGGGCTTAGGATGTCATTTAAGGGACTACAGAACTTTGGCAGATATTTCAATTTAATGGTATGGGCGCTGACGATTCCCGTACTTGTGCTTATTGTTATCTACCAAATTGGAATCGCGACAGGTCACAAAATCATGCTCTACGCTATGGATGAACCATATCTTCTAATTTCTTTTCTCTTGTATATCCCATTAGGGATAATCATATTTATGCTGTTATCACATAGGAAGATGGTACGCCAGTAGTTGAGCGTAGAAATGTGCCTGTACTAATATATGATACCAGGTACTATAACACATACGTCGTTAATAAAGCGCCTTCAGATAATTTGCAATAACTAATTAGCAAACAAACTACGATATAAAAAAAGAAATCTTCGGCGTTAAAAATAAAAAGAAGAAAAAAGGTTGCCTGTCTTTACTGATTTCTTAAAGCCTGAAGCTTTTCAACTAGGCCCGTAATATTAGCGCCAGCCTTTAGGTCCCCAATGTTAATCGTTGCGTTTCCTCTGAGCTCCTCGACAGCCGCTTTAAACTTTTCTGATAATGTCTTGAATGCAGTGTTATTGGATAATTCTTGTAGCTTTGCCGCAAGATCTCCATCGCGTGGCAACGTAAGATTCACGCCAGCATCTTTTACTGCTGCATTAAACTTTTCAGTCAATTGGGTAAGTTTTTCCTGCGCCTGTTCCTTTACTCCTGGAGAAGTTTGATTACCATCCTGTGAGTATGCAACCATATTTGTGGAAGGAAATACAAAAACCGACACAGTCGCAAGCAAACCTACCGCTACAAAAATCATTTTCATTTTGTTATCCATATGCTTTCTCTATTCGAAATCTAATTGACACAATTATAAATGTTTTACTCACACTTTATGCTTCAAAATATAAAAAATAGAAAAAAAGAAAATTACTTTGCTATATTTGGTATCATTATGCTTTCTATAATTATAACTTTATATATGTGGATAAAGGCTATCCTGATAATGAAACAAGTTACGGCTGGTATTGTTCTAAGTGTTATTGGTGCAGTGATTTTAATTTCAATTGGTGGAGGAATGAAGGTCGCAAACGCAGTGGATTCGAGTCAAACAGGTGCATTGGTGGGATATGGTGGACAAATCTTTGGGCTAATCGATGTTACATCAGATGGTCACAAGACACAGCTCAACCTTGCAACAGATTATCTACCGCCATCTGGAAAGACCTATGAGGCCTGGCTAGTGGATGGAAATTACTATGCGTCTGGATACCCGTTGAGTCTAGGTCAATTTGACGCCTCTGGAAATTTGAAGTTCACCGAAGATATGGTTAACGCATTTACCTATACTGATGTAATAGTTACAGTGGAACCATCTGACGATAAGGATCCAAAGCCTGCTTGGTCTAACTCTGTAGCAGCGTATTGGCTATCTCCGCCATTTGGGCAGTAGCCTTTCCCTCACTTAATCATTTTTTTGTCTGTGCTTACTATTCCCAAACAAGGATCTTCAGTTCACGCCTAACTCTTGTGCTAAATGGAAAGTTAGCAGAGTTTGCTCTCATTACTGCTTTATTATTGACTCCTAGAATATGATTTTCTAGGAAATATGCTCTTTTCCATGGTCCTTACAGCTAAATCATATATTATTCCGGAAATTTCTCATGTACAGACAACAATTTTTCGATTAAGAATCTTGATCAATCTATTACATTTTCTCACGGAATTTTCTACAATCTTACCGATTCTGCCAAACTTCAGTCGCATATTTAGACATCCATACATAACATTGAGGTAGAGTTGTTGAAAACATTCAAAAAATCTCTTGATGTTCAGTTCTATCCAGAAGAAAAAAAACCTGTCATCCCAGAATGCTTTCTTTCTAGATTGGATGGTTCTGAAGCAAAGAAAAAACGATGCTGCATGAAAAAAATATAACAAAAGAGTTTAAAGCATGACCGACGGAACATATAACGTGAAGCTATTCGCATGATAAAGGGCCCTTCAATAATTGCAATCGCCATTTTTATTGGTGGGATTGTGTTCCTTGCTGGAGGTATTGTTCTACTTAGTGGAGTAGCCAGTTATTCTGACTCTGTTAAAGATAAATTCCAAGTGAATGCTACCTCGGGGGTCAAATCCATGCTTGCAAAGACCGCTGCCAATGCGCTAGAGCCAATCATTCAGACATTCACTCAAATCACCAAAGGGGCCATCACATCGATAGGCTCATTTCTCTCGTTGGTTGGGGTTGGGATATGTTTTCTTGGCTTCGGGTTGCACAAGACCAAGTATTTGGCCTGGGTATTGACTATAATACTAATGTTTGTAGCGATAGTAATTGATGTTGTTGCTCTGGGTTTTGTATCAGGTTCCTTTGCTGGTGTGTCAAATAATGGAGGTTTAGTATCAGCCTTAATCGCTGTCTTAATAGTTCATTTAGTTGCGAATGCCTTCATAATCTATTATCTTACGAAAAGAAGTACGGTCTCATTGTTTAGAACTGCCACGAGTTAGATTGGGGCATTCAAATCTTCTTTTCTTTTAGATAATAGTTGATGGCCTAAAATTACCGCAAAACTCTCCTAAAATATACATGCCCGGTGAGTGAGGCAGACATTCAAATGCTTTAATTACACTTTCTCATTTGCAGAGATTCAAAAAACAGAGCAGGAGCTAGTATAATTTTTTCAGACATAATTGTGCATAAATTGGATCAAAGAGGTTATATACAACAATTAAAAATCTATGATGCAAAACTTGGCCAAGTCTAATGGCAACGGTAGCAATGGGGGACCACCACCAACAAAATCTGAGGTAGTCAAAGTACCCAAGGTTGCTACAAGAGCGCTTTGGATAATGGGACTTAGCATAATTTTGATTTTGTACGTGCATACATCGCTCGCTCCCGCATTGACCCAGATGGTAAGTTATTTTGATTCAGATTATGGAACTGTCAGCTGGGTACTTACGGCTTATTTGATTTCTGGTGCTGCGGTTACTATTGTTATAGGAAGGCTTGCTGATATTTACGGGGCAAAGAAAATGCTGCTATTGGTCTTCCTTTGCTATATTGCAGGAACAGTCCTCGGTGGTTTTGCTCAGAATATTTATACATTACTAGTATTCAGAACCATACAAGGTGTAGCTGTAGCAGTAGTTCCAATATGTATACGAATCGCAAGAGATATGTTTCCAAGGGAGAAATTCCCTTATGCTCAAGGAGTTTTACTGTCCATGTATCAAGGTGGTAGCGCAATAGGCTTGGTCCTTGGTGCGGCCGTAGTTTATTATGGTGGATGGCAATGGGTATTTTACTCAGCAGTACCTTTTGCTCTTTTCTTCTTCTTCTTACTTTGGAAGTTCATTCCGAAGGATTCAGTCGCTCCTCCTCCTAAAAACTCAGGAAACAATGACAAAGTCCCACGAAGACATGGTAGCGTCATTGATATCCCAGGAGTAATAACAATGGTGTTAGCTATCTGTACATTTATGTTATCCATTACTTTTCTTGGTAAGGGAAAAGATTCCATAGACCTTTTTTGGATCTTCCTAGTGATAGGCATAGCATCACTCGCGGGATTCTTTATAATAGAAAAACGAAGTAAGATCCCACTAATAAGTTTGAAACTGGCTTTTCACAGGATTATTAGAGTTGGAAATCTTAGCTATCTTATGCTGGGTGTTGTCCAGTACATTATCTTTTCAACTATACCCACTCTCGGTCAAACCGTGGAGCCGTACGGCTTGGGATTGAATACTCTTCAAGTGGGATTCCTACAACTCCCCCAAGCCCTAGTTTTCGTAGCTCTTGGTCCTATTGCCGGGATGATGGCCATAAAACACGGTAGTCTGAAATACATCGTTCCTGGTTCAATAATACTCGCCATTGGTATCGTTGCAATCTTAGCATTTCACTCAACTCCAGCTGAAGTTGCAGGCTTGCTCATTCTGTTCGCAGTTGGGGGTGCATTTGTAACTTTATCTGCCAATGTAATCATCTGGTTCACTCCTCCTGATTCCACAGCCGTTGTTGCAGCTACTTATAGTACTATGAGGATTATAGGTGGAGCAATTGGACCGGTTATTGCCGGAGCATTCTTGGGATTGTATACGTCAGATGTAACAACCGCAGAAGGCGTGGTCTCCTCAGTGCCAAATACCTCAGCGTTTAACGCAATATTCTTGGTTGGTGCTATTACTTCGTTAAGCCTCGTGGCACTGATGCTAATAATGAAACGAAGGGCTATTTCTATGGGTATGCCTGCTCACCCTGTTCAAAAATAATTTATCCACGAATAATGACCACCTAATTGAGAATTTTAGGAAAAATAATTGTCGGGTGCTAGGCAATTCTTTGTATTACTGGAGCGGACATAATATAACTCTAAAAAGTGAAAATTGATTATTCCTTTTAAGAGGATTCCCCGACTAGAGTCCTGACACATTAATCTGAATTCACAGATAGAACTTCTGGCATTAGGAGGGAGGGCGAAATATTTACTTTCTATGAGCAAATTAATTCACATTGAAATAGCAGCTGCCTGTTAACGTTTAATTTAATAGTAATTTCTGAAACTTAATCTTGGTGTCAGAAAATAATCTAGGCACACTAATTAAGAAGGTACTGGTGGCTGTAGATGGTTCAAAGTCTTCAATTAACGCAGCAAAGGGAGCAGTTTTTGTGGCTGAAAAGTACTCGGCAAGTTTAATTGCACTAAATGTTATCCCATCTGAAGTCCGATTTGAATATAATGAATATGGTATTACGGCAGGATTTTCCGGATCATTCCATGCGGATGTGAAAGAGGCTTTGGAGAAAGGTCAAAGCCTTGTAGACGAAGTGAGAAAAATAGCGTCCCTTAGGTTCATTAACGCGCAGACCGACGTAATAATAGCGATTAGGTCTATCGTTGAGGAGATTGTAGGGTACGCAGTTAGAGAAAACATCGATTTAATTGTAGTTGGGACTAGGGGAATGTCCAGAATTGATAAAATATTGTTGGGAAGTACAGCTTCTGGAATTCTAAGTCATTCCTACTGCCCAGTTTTAGTAATAAAGTGAAAGATAAGAGAAAAGGCTATACCTAAAAGTATTAGACATCTGGGCGTATTAAATACGTACACAAGAAAAATAATCGGCATTTTTTCAACTTGTGGATATCTCAATTCAGAGTATGAATACGCGATATAGGAGGCAGACTTATGTAGATTGCAGGATTCTTTGTTCGTTAACAAGCATTCAACCTGTCTGTAATCATGTAAATAAAACCGAGTCCGTACCTCGAAAAATCTGATTCGTCAAGTAGGATAAAGGGGCGGAAGTAAATCATAAGTACAAGTAAGTCCTTAGCGATTGCTGATGACAACCCCTGATCTACCATTTCTCCAATCGGAGAGAATGATATTCAAATTGTTTACTTGCGAAGAACATTTGAAAAATTTAAAAAAAATTCAATCCCAATACAGCGATCTCTTATCGAAGGAAGTACGTGTAAGCGCTGAGATGGAAATAGACGCGTTGATTTCACAAATGATAGGAGCCTTCGACTGCCTACTTTTCAGGATAATTGACAAGTTTCAGTTAACCGGAATCCCCATTGATAAGATGGACGTAGCGAGAGTTATCAGCGGGCTATCAGCTGAGAGCAAAGGAGGAGTAGAAGTGGCAAAGGGATTACAAGACGCGAACTTGGGAGGGAGCTGGTATTGGAAGATTAAAGATTTAAGGGATTATTCATTGCACGGTTCAGTATTTTCAGTAGTTCCTCCTTCAGATGTCATTCCATTTTTTGAACGATCTCTAGTTCATCTAAAAGAATTCATCAAGAATATGGTAACGAAAGAATCGATCTTGCAATAAAGGAAGGATAAAATAAAGATAGCTCCTGCCATTTTACCAGTGTCACAGACCCTTAGATTCTAAACAAAAAATTTAAGGGGTAAAAAATATTGTATTTTAGGTAACAATCTAATTTGGTAAATTATAGAATCAAATTTTAAGAGACAGATTCCCATTTTATTAGTCCATTAAAAGGTAACTTCAATATATGCCATTTATTGTCCGTATACTGTATCTTTTGAAATGGTCACTGCCCAGAGAGTTCAGATAATAATCATTTGCTGCCTTACCTAATCTTTTTAAGGTACTTAATGTCAAGAGCAATATGTTTCAGGTTATTGTCGGAACTCAAGAATTTAATATTGGGCTTGTAGTAGTAGATATGCAAAACGGATTTGTAAGCAAGGGAGGCTCATATGATAAATTAGGAATGAACACCGATGGTTATAGGAAGATTATCCCTAAAATCAAGGATCTGATTACTTTTTGTAGACAGAATGATATTCCTATATTTTATACTGAAGCTGTTAGGGAATCAAGTGGAATTGATCTCCTAACTAGGGTTCATAGATTGTTACCACTGGCACGAGAGGAACGACTGAAAATCCCGATATGTATCAGGGGCACGTGGGATGGTCTAACAATAGATGAACTTCAACCAACTGAAAAAGATCACATAGTCATTAAACGAAGGGACGGTGCTTTTCAAGATACAGAATTACGAGTTTGGCTTCAAAGTGAGGGGATAAATACACTCGTATTCTGTGGAGTTGACACCTCCATCTGTGTAGAAACTTCCTTACGTGAGGCGTTTAACATTGGATATGACGTAATTCTCATATCAGATGCGACTGCTTCTGGGATTCAAAAACATTATGAGACAACGTTAGAGAGAGTACGTGATTATTATGGAGTAGTCGCGACTGTCGACAGATTTTATGCCATGATAAATAATCTGAAGGATTTAAGAACGGGCAAATTTAAGCAGGAGGAAATTGAGGATAAGTTTACTAAATTCTTGACAGAATTCAGTTTGCTAGACATTAGAGAGAAAAAATAATAGGCAGGAAAGTATTTAGTATTAAAAATTACCGTCAAGATTAGGCGTGACACGATTCAACCTCTTCTGTCGACCTCTTAACGGTCTCCGAACTGACTGGATTTGATGCTGAAAATAAAGGCCAAAGCGGTAAATTATTCGTGTCTTTTTCCCTAATAGTGATAAAAATGTTAGCGACCAAGAACATTGGGATGGTCAGATAGATATTGCGTATTGCTAACTGATAGCCTTGTCAAGATTATTAGCATCATAATTTCGCCTAATCTATTAATACTAACAATAAAATGTTATCCTGAGTCATAACAAGATATGAACAAAGCCTCAATCAATATCTTATTTATTTCCCAAACGGAGGCGCCAATTTATAATAACCTGTTATGTAGGATGTATCGGGTCTGGGGTCAGCGTCATCTATTGGCTCTGCCGTGATGCCAAAATCTGTGTAAGTATATGCATTGACTAAGTTAGCATCGTAAACCAAATCACCACTGCTGTTAAATTGACCAACGCTCAAGGTATACTGTGACGCTCCCTTATTATTATCTACCAACCAACCCTCATACACTTTACCTTCTGGAGGAGTAAACTCAGTCACTGCATCGATATGGATTTTATGGCCATCAGAATTAATATTAATCAGTCCCATAATATCTCCAGTGTCTGTTACTATGGCTCCGCTTTGGGGTATTTCCGCGCCATTTACTCCGGATATACCAGCAACGAAGGTTACTAAAATAGCTCCAAACATTAGATTAATTACATATAGAGTTGATCTATTCATGACAGTTTGTTCGTGGACTTCCATATAAAAGTACTTGTCACATTTTAAGAAAAATAATATCCATTTTAACAATAAGCCAATTTTACCGTTTTAAATATCCCAATGAATCCGCCAATTGTATAAGGCCATCTTAACGACATCTTGAGCTTGTATGCTTGCTTAGTAGTAGCTAGGGTTCTTTTGCACTGCTTTTTGTCATATAAATGTATGATCCCATGATGTATGACTTTGTTTCATTTCTTGCCGCTCACTTATATTGCCAGCTCAAGAAATTTTAGTATACCAATTGAACGTAACATGTCAGGGTATCACTCGCAATTTTCGACAAAAACATCTTATCGCCTACAAGAAATGGGAAAATTTTTCAGTTCATGGCAACCATACATAAAAGCAGTAGTTCGAGATTTTAAAATTGTATGAAGAACAACACCAGAAACAGAGACATTTATTTAATATAAGAAACGTCAATTTCTTGTCAATATATTTATCGTACAAGAATTCGAATCAATCTGAATGCACTTCAATATGCAAGAACAACTAACATTTGCATAACGACAGGCCAGGACAAAAATAATTGTGGGTTATAGATGTCCTAGCCCATGTTTTGGATGCATAATAAAATCATACAAAAATTATTAAAAGATAATTGTACAAATATTTAGATTAGTTGGTAGCCTGGAATCACGTATCCTTTTTCACAACAATTGCATAATAGCAATCTTGGTTCAATACTGTCATACTTGTCTAGGTAAGAATCGTTAGTTTAATCCAGCATGTCTTTTGCTTTCAATAACGTCTTTCACAATATCCAGTCGTTGCATGTATCACACTCATTGTATAGAACTCTAAAGATTGTATTCAATTACACACAAATTACTCACAAATTCCTACAAGTCAGATAAGTAAAATGAAGATAAAAAGCTCTAGTAAAGTTCATTGAATCAGTCAATCACTGGTTGAAGGGACTTCATTGCTGCTGAACCTGGATGCTTCTATGTTCTAGTTTTAGGTCAATCGTTGATAATTGCGGGGCCTGAGAATTTGATGTCGTGGAGCAGTTTGAACTTTCACTCATAACAGACTCGCACGAAAACCCAGGACAATTATATAGATCTCTCTACCAAAATGTTCTATATATGAAATTTTTACGATACATTTTTATAGAATAAAATTCTACTTGTTGTTGATGTATAAACAACTAGGAATGCTAGCAGTACTAGCAAGCGTACTCTTATCAGCAACGCTCCTCGCCACTCCAACTTTGAAGGTGGCAAATGCTCAGGCGAATCAGACGGCTGAGATGAACATGACCGGGACTAAGGGATTACCTGTCGATTCATGGATTGTCATCTTGAAAAAAGACAATCCAGCTTTGGCCAATATAGAACAAAGTCAGGATGTGAAGGACGCTATTGGAAAGATCAGAGCAATGCAAGATCCAAGGGAAGCTATTGAAACATTTAACGCATTGGGTGCGCTGCAACAGCTCATGAACATAAAGAGTGCTCAAGAAGCACAGTAATTACTCTGACTCACTCCTTATTTTTTTACCAATTTATGGTCTCTACAAAAAATTAAATTTTGATTTTGAATCAATGTCCGATTTTCCTCTACATTGTACATGCAGGGAATGATCACACCCTTATCCTCCTCTCAAGTAGTAAAAATATTTTAAATGCGGTATGATCTTACTCATAACATGTCAATTTGTCCTTTCATCGACGATTTTTGATTTCTTTAGGTAATAATCCAAAAGTACGGGGAGTACAATAAGATTGATGACTACTACTGAAATTATCGAGGCAATAAACAAGTTCTTAAATTCGTAATCCCCTGGAAGGGATAATACCATAGCTACGGCAATCCCGCCCCTCAATCCTCCCAACGTTAGAATATTTTGCCATTGAAGTGGAATACGAACCTTAGCTAAACGCAGAATCGCACAACCGCCATAGACTGTGATAGCTCTTGAGATCACTACGATAGTAATGGGAGCTAAAATTATTAAGAGTAATGGTATGCCAGCAAAAGATTGGAATTCGTACACTAATGGAATTCCTATTAAAAAAAAGAGAAAGCTGTTTGTCATAAATCCTGTATAGTCCCAATATTTATGAAACGCGTCTCTGACCTGTGTAAACATATCTTTATGTGTTCTTACGAGAAACAGGGCAGTAAAAAGAGTCGTAACCACTCCTGAAATATGCAAATAATGGTCTGCAATTAGGAATCCACCAACAGCCAATGCTATTGAAAAAGTGAAATTTACATGTTCGTCCCCCTGCCACCTGTTCAATATTTTACCTCCAACATATCCAAGGACGCTCCCAAGAGCGACTGCACCTATCATAGACCAAAGAAATGAAAGTGAAGTTCCTATAAGTGAAAATGCTTCGTTCGAAAACATTATTCCAACTATTAGATTAAAGGCGACAAGACTAGTAGCATCGTTAAAAAGGGACTCTCCTTCAATGATCAAATTTAATTTATGAGGAACAGTAAATCGCTTGAAAATAATAGCTACTGCTACAGCATCAGTAGAAGCTACTATAGAACCAAAAAGTATCCCATCCATAAAGTTCGTATGAAGTACCGGAGTGATACAGATGGCGACTATGAAAATAGTTACTACGACTCCAACTACTGCGAAGAACGCGATTGGTATTATTTCGCTTCTGATCTCTCGCAGCTTTAACTTTCGACCAGATTCAAATATTAGAATTGGAAGGAAAACTAATAGTATCAGCTCCGGTAATTTATCTACTGTAAAGGCGTAAATTTCATCCATCTCGTTGTTAACGAACGGAATCACTACAGAGACGGCTCCTAGGAGCATCATGATTGTTACGCCGGGTATTTTGAAACTGCGTGTAAAGCGGTACACAGCGGCCGCTGATATCAAAAAGCCGCAGAGGAAAAGCAATAATGTTTCAGGTTCCATATTGCAACTAAAATTAATATCTCAATTTAAGCATTAATAAGATGCAACAACAATGTTAAATCATTATCATTCATAGAAGAAGAGACCTAACTTGACTTAATCAGAAATCAAAAACTTGACGGGACGGGACTGAAGGCAGATGACTCATGGTACAGTGTTTCTGTCTGGCTGCCACCGGCGTTTGAAATATCTACGTGCGAAAACTAAATTGATATTCGCTAAACAATTGTACTTTGACTCACCTATTAGCTAGGCGTTCTGATTCCACCTGACGTAGTAACTTTGATCCTTGATCTAATGCTTCTTCGTAACCATCCTTTATCAACTGTCTTATAGTAGTGTCAGAAAAATCAAAGGTCTTATTTGCAATTGTATGTAAGTCGTTCTTGCGCTCTATTCTAAATACAAAATCCATACGAACCATATTTTCTACCAACTCAGCATAATTGCTATGCTTCCCGGTCATAAAATTTCTGCTCAGGGTTTGATCCTTCAAGATGTTGTCCACTAAACTCTTCTTAACGCCGTTCTCTTGGGCCAATTTAACTAGGCGTTCAATTAGGTTAACATAATCAGTAATCATTATTACCATCCTTTCATCGAACAAAGTCCTATCATGATAGGTCAAATCGTTTTTTCTGTCTACAAGTGCGTCATAATTAGCAGGTAAAGAATCCTGTCTGATGGGGTGTACATTTACTATGAAAGCCCTTAGAAGAGGAACTTTAGACTTTCTCACATAATGCCAGAACCTCTTGTGTTCAAGCACAGTATCTCTGAGAGGAGTATTTGCGATTATACCTCCATCCCAAAAGTAGCGATCCTTCGGTTGAAGGCCATTCTCTTTGTGGGCTCCTTTTTCATTTTCATTTTTACTTTCATTTTCATTGTTGCGTTGACTATTATGTTCTTCAACTGGTATTCTTGTATAATCATAATTTACGGGCACAGAACCGCTCGCAAGAACGAAATCAACTTTTATCCCTTTATCGTACCTAATTACATATTCAAAATCTTCATGCTTATCAGTTCCCCTGGCGAATTCAGGACCGTACTGCCCATATTCAGTTTTTCGGGTCCCGTCAGCCTTTTCGTAACTATCAAAAACTACAGCGGCTCCTTCTTGTACATCTAGAGCAACTAATAGTAATCTTGGTTCGTTTTCTTGGTAACTTGTCGCTATCGGAAAGTTTGCAAATTTCTCGAGGCTCTTCTTTAACGGCTCGTTGCTATAAAGATACCAGGTATTAGCCGGATCTAGGAATCTTCTATCCTCCAGCGTCTTCGAAAGACCAAACACATGGGGGACTCCTTCAAACATGAAGCGTTTTGTGCCATAATATCGTCTAGCCGATTCGCCGGTAGCTAAATTATTATTAAAGTGGTGCCAGTAATCCCACCATTCATTAAAACCAGGCATCTTGTCAACAATAGATTCCGTACCCATATACTCCCAGAACTCAATCAGCCGTTCCGGAGATCCGTGCCAGGATTTGTTTTCCTTTACATAACTTACCAGAATAGCTGCATTCATTGACCCTATGGATGTGCCAGCTACAATGTCGAACAAAGGTCGGCCTTCTCTGCCTATTTTTTTATCCCAATCTGATACCAATTCATAAAACGCCTTGTAGGCGCCCGCTTCATAAGCACCTAGTGACCCTCCTCCTTGGAATATCAATGCTCTTTGAAAGTCATTCGAAAAATCCATGTGTATCTGGCTGCTTTATGATTGCAAGGGTTATATTATTAGTACTTTTTTCAGTAGTCTGGGCCATCAGATACTACTAGCCACATAATGGATTTATGTTCTATCTGTAGAATGGTGATGTTATGCTCGCACCGCAAAAAAAGTTCCAGGTTTTACTGAGCTCTAGCCCAGATATATACTGACCGTAATTATGCCAACATGAACAGTTTACAATTCTTGCTCGTTCTTATTTTAAGAATTAAAGTGAATTCTGGATCAAACTACAGTGCAGGATGTTTATATATTAACGCTGATGATAGAACTAATCTTGGAATATTCAC